>JANQLO010000028.1 GCA_028280505.1 Chromatiales bacterium
GGGGCACATCGTTGCCGTCGCATGTACGAGAGCGTAGGTTTTCGATATGAGATTCGCTCAACCAGATTTGTTCGCGCAAGATGAAGCCGAGCGCAACACCCTGTCGGAATCACAGCGGGCGTCGATTCGCTCGCGCCTAGAAGCGACTCTGGCCAAACTAGCAGCCGCAGCAACCTTCCCTTGGCAGGATCCATTGGACGCGGTGCATGAGGAGAATCGCTTTCAACGCGACGCCGAAATGCTCGGCGACGAGGGCGCCATGCTATGGACCAGATTCGACAAAGAAATGGATCGGCTGCACGAGACACAATTTTCCGCGGATACACGTTCGGTCGGGTCGAGCCGATGAACGACTCTCTATCAACATCGCTAAGGTTTCGCTCCACGTGATCGTATGGGGATAAACTCGCCATCCCTATCGCCATCATACGTATTCGCCCTTGGTCAGGGCTGTGATTTCCGACGAGCAAGCGAACGGCACCTATGGGCCGAAAGCGTCGATCAGTCGGAATAGAGCGGGATTGTCGGGCTAGAAGCGCTGGTAGGTCGGACCAGTGGCGTCAATCCCTTCGGCGCCTTTGCCGTTCGACAGTGAGAGAAGTGTCATGCTAATGCTATTGTATTGTTAGGGTGAGAGAATGCTGTCGCGACGTGAATATGTGCCGTATTGGATTGTTGGGGCGGTAGCCTTTTTTGTTGGCGCAGCCTCTGACATCTTGGGCCTTTGGGAACAGGCAAACTCGCACTTTTTTGGAGAACGCCCCCCAGAGCCACAAGTCATTGCCAGATACCTCGCATTTCCTGACGAGAATTTGTTTGATGAAAAAGCGCAAGCAGCTATCTCAGGTGCAATTCTACGGAACCAGATTTCTGATCAAGAACAACTTTCCAGCGAGGAAATCGCCAAGGTCACAAAACTAGGTAATGACTTCCTCGGAGAATTCGAGGATTGCAACGGGATGGCCGTAGATGAAGCATGCGAATATTTTTATCATAGTGTGCCGCATATTGTGGGCTTAATACTGCGAAACGATGGAGGCAGCCCTATCACATCTGGAAAGTTATTTTTCGACAATTTTTCACTGGACCGTAGTTTCCGGAAAATAACTCACTTCAGTGTCAACTACACAGAGATAGTAGACGGTTGCCTATATAGCTTTCCTGAACGACCTTGCACCTTAAAAGTGGGTGAAGTTAAGCCACAGACGATAGAGGTTTCAGTTCCAGATATTCCAAAAGGCGGTTCTGTCTTTGTCCCCATGTTTAGAGTGGCGTTCCCCGAAGGCGAGGCCGGTTCGGACTTTTGGGTGCAGTACCAATGGGGTGAACTCCTGCTTCCCACAAAATTTGAATACACATTTGGCAATGGTTTTCATGGTGAGATGATTCCGAGAGATATGCTCGAGAACGTGTTTGAAGTGAAGGGCATCGCATTCGGACTGGGCTAAATTCCTCGCCAGAAAGCTCTTTAGTTTCTTTCGCGAGCCAAAACATCCGCTTTCTATGCCACATTTTCGAAAGCGGCCATTAGGTTCTGCGCGTTAAATGACTGGATTGTCCGTGTAGCCGTTCTCTAGCGGCGGCCTATTTCGGAATCGCAGCGAACGTCTGCTTTGGGATATCTCAAATGTTTGCAGGCGAACGGCAGCTCTGGGCCGAACGACACTCATCCAAGCCCGAAAATGCGACGCGGCGAACACGAACTTGGAGCTTTTTTGCAAACTGCACAGCGAATGAATGTTAGCTATAACTATTCTATGTGTCGCATCAGGAAAATCGATGACCCCGGCGCACGGTCAGCTCTGTGCAGCGCAATCCTTGCTGACTTGCCAGAGTGGTTCGGCCGTCCCGACGCAACCCGGTCATATGTCAAATCTGCAGCAACCCAAACCACGTTTGCATTGGAGATCGATGACTTACAGGCAGGGGTCATTTCGCTATCGCAACCAACGAGCGAGACGTTCGATATTCATGTGATGGGTGTGTTGCGACAATACCATCGTCTGGGCGGCGGCAGCGCCCTCGTCGCAGCGTGCGAAAACCACGCGCGGTCATCCGGTGGACGCTTCTTAACGGTGCAGACTATCGGTCCATCGAACCCCGATCCATTCTACAAACAAACGCGGGCATTTTACGCTGCTTGTGGGATGGCAGCATTTGCAGAGTTTAGGGACTATTGGGGGCCAGAAACCCCAATGCTACTAATGGGAAAAGCTATTTTGTAGTCTCAAGGACATCTGGTCTGAGGGATTTTTAGCGCCTTGCGAAACGAAAAAGCGGACATTCGGGCAGCCTTGGCGAAAGGCAAATTTATCCGCATTGTGTGAATTTCGATGGCGGCGGTATTCGCACCTGAAACGAACGGCAGGTATGCGAAAGTCGCAACGCAGCAGAAGCTGAATCGGTGAAGGTCTCCTATGGGCCGTGATCGACGTTGATGCCTATGACACCAACGGTTGCGCGGCGAAGTTCCGCTCCGAGCCCTTAATGGACATCGGCTCCGATAGTCTGTGGTACCATCGCTAGACCAGTGCAACGGATCATCATTGCCTTCACGGGTCATATTGACTCGCTGACTGGTTCGCTGGGCTATCGCTCACAGGCCCGAGAAACCATCATCCCGATGGATTGAATAACAATTGTGCACTAATGTTCAAACTGCACCAGTCAAATGGGGTTGATCAGCAGAATGAGCCCGTCCATGACCGAAATGGAATACGTTCTGCCCGATAATTTGAAAGAAACTGGATACTGCGTATTTCCGGCTGACCTGGAGGATGATGGGCTTGTCCTCTTTCACGGTACGCCAGCCGACAATCTTGAATCAATTCTGGAGAATGGATTCAGGATTCCATCGCAAGACGGCGGGACGGGCTTGTCGTCAGTGTCGTTTGCGAAGAGTAGCAGCATGGCGTTGGGTCACGTCTGCACAAAACGCAAGTCGGAGCCGGGCGATTACGTCATTATTGCCGTTCGATATGAGAGCCTTGAACGCAAGGGCCTCAAAGTCAATGTCAGCGACGTTCATGACTACACCCTCGATCCTGCGCCCGAGGTAGTCGGCTTTTGCCGGGTGCCAACGACATATCGTTATGCGTGATCGCTATTCCCGGCTCATAAGTGTCTTGTTGATTGGACGTCGTCCGGATGTCAGCCCATCGCCGTGTACCGAACGCCGAACGCATCCGAGAACACTTCGATCATATCGATAGCGCTGGCAAATGAGTTCGGATCGAACTCCTCTATCCCGAGGGCGGCACGTACCCGCTGAAATACCGGCGTGACAGTATCGCTGCCGCTGGTCGCTTCGACGATGGCGGCGGCTGCTTTCTTGAGGTGCTGGTTGAGCGGCAACGGTTCGTTTCGCTCCAGCCCTGCACCGAGGATCGTTGGCAGCGGGTCACTTTCAATGTCCACCGTTTCCGAATGGCCTTTTCCGGAAAAACCGGCGGAAACATAACTGTAGCATCCGTGCCCCTTCAGTTTCCCCGCGCCAGCCATATTGCTGTTGTCAACGACCACGCCGTTTCGGACGTGCGCCCACAGATCATCGGCGCGCCAGAATGCCGGGCTGGCATAAACCGCGGCCGCCCGGCCATAGCTTTGAGCTTCTATTCTTTCCAACGCTTCCTGCTGATGAGGGGTAGTTGCATAGCGATAATAGCTTTGCTTCCAGTCCTGCCATTGCCCTGCACCGCGTGACGTCAGGTAGACTGGCCGTTTGAACTGGACAAACAGATTGAAGCGAAAGTCGGGAAGCATTCGTGCGAGGTCTTCCCCGATGTGATTGAATGTGCGTAGGTCTATACCGTGCAACCTCGCGCGCCGTCGTCCTCGTACATAGGGTGCAACTCTGAACAGCCAACGTTCAGCGAGGAAGAAGGCTTCGTCAAAGCCGAGAACTTCCTCATCACACTGATCCGGTGAAAATGTAATGTTGGTCAATCGCGCCAGTTCATGCCCGAAATACTTCTCAAAAGTCTTTTCTTTGAACTCAATATCCACGCCAGCTCCGCCCGGCCTATTGTTTTGCGTTTCCAATTCTCCAACTGAGAATATATGCTATGCTTTTGTTTCATAAAAGCTATTTGGTGAACCGGGAATGGAATATCAGGCCGATGTCGATGAACTGAAAGCAAAGCGGATTTGCGCTACCTGCATCGGCGAAGCCTTCCTGCGCGATCTGGTAGCGAAGGACGGCGAAGACGGTGAATGCAGCTATTGCGAAGACACCGGGCAGACCATTTTTCTGGACGACATGGCCGGGCGGATCGAAACCGCCTTCGAACAGCATTATTCCCGCACCGCCAGCGAACCGGACGGTTTTCAATACGCAATGCTCAAGGACAAAGAGATCGACTACGAGTGGGAACGCGAGGGCGAACCGACTGTCTATGCGATTATAAACGCCGCCGACATCCCGGAGCCGGCAGCGGAAAATATTCAGGCAATTCTTGCCGACGAGCATTATGACCTTGACGAAGCAGCGATGGGCGAAGAGGGCGAATTCTCTTCGGACACCTACTACGAAGAAATCATGCCGGGGGACGAGGAGTGGCAGGAAGGCTGGCGTCTTTTTGAAAGAACGATCAAATCCGAGTCCCGCTTTTTCAGCAGGACGGCGGCGGCGCAGCTTGGTGAACTGTTCGATACCATCGACACGATGACGACCCGCAAGGGAAAGCCCCTTGTCATCAATGCCGGCCCCGGGACGGATTACACGCACCTCTACCGCGCACGGGTGTTCCAGTCCGATGACAAACTGGAACCGGCGATGAAACGGCCGGATAAGGAACTAGCAGCCCCGCCCTCCCGTTTTGCTAATGCCGGTCGGATGAACGCCAAGGGGATCTCGGTCTTCTACGGCGCCACGTCAGTGGATACTGCTCTCGCCGAAGTGCGTCCGCCGGTCGGCAGCCAGGTCGCGGTGGCGCAGTTCGATATTATCCGCCCCCTAAAGCTGCTCGATTTGACCGCGCTCAGCGATCTACACGAGTCAGGCAGCATCTTCGATACAGGTTACGCCTACCGTCTTGGCCGGATGATGTTCCTGCGCAAATTGAGCAGCCGAATCGCCCGCCCCGTCATGCCGGACGACCAGGAGTCCGAATACCTCCCGACACAGGCAGTCGCCGATTTCCTCGCCACCGAGGGCAAGATGCCGCTCGACGGCATCCTGTTTCCTTCGGTACAGGTCGATGGCGCCGGGCTGAACGTTGTCCTGTTCCACAAGGCATCGCGCTGCAAAGAACTCGATATTCCCGACGGCACGGAAATCAGCGCACACACCTATATGTCCTCCGAAGACGGGCCGGAGCCGGACTACACCGTCTGTGAAGAGGTTCCGTCTGATAAAGAGCCGGAAAAAGACAAATCCTTCAATCCTTTTGAGATAGCTCACCTGCCGTGGCCGGATTTGTCAGATTATGACGACCGCCCGGAAACCCTTGCTGTCAAAGCTGACTCTATGACCGTGCATATCGTCAATGCCGTCAAGTTCAGAACGGCCAATTTCGAGGTGCGGCGCCACCGCTCGCAAAAGGTCGATCCGGTTTTCTGACGGCACGCTACGGCGCCGGCATTCCCTTTCAGAAGGGGTCAGGGAAGGCAATGCCTTTCAAAAAAACTGTTCGAAAACGCACAAAGGTCCGCATTGCGGTCATCTGGCAGCTTCGCAGTCGCCGCGAATGTCCATACTTGGGTGGCAGCTTGGTGATCGCCGAACGGGAACAACAGGGCCGAATTCGCGCTTAATCTGCAACTAAGGTCGCGCATTGCTCGGTACTGGCGGAGACACACATCGCCAAGTCCTGCACGATGGGGTTTCGGGGAGAGCGACTTCTCCCCGAATGGTGGTGCAACGGCCAAACGGTGCGAGTGGGTTCCAAGGGGCGCGATAGCTCCTGGTCCTCCTGAAAGGATCGATGGGGTGCCGGGGAGAGTGAAATCTCCCTTGCGAGTGATGAACCGGCGATACGGTTTGCTGACTCTGGAGGGGTTCAATACCCTGGAAGAGCCAAGGCCGGGGGGATGCAACGGGGGCGCGCAGCGGGCCCCCTTGCCAAGATGCGTGTAGTACACGCACATCTTGCGCGTAGCGGAAAACTCAGGCTTCAAGTTCAAGCCGTCTACTGCGCACAGTGGCGGGCATCGAGAAACGGTGATCCTGTCACCATTCCAAAAG
>JANQLO010000030.1 GCA_028280505.1 Chromatiales bacterium
GCAGCAACAAACGGATCGCCTACGTAACGGTGCTAACCACTATTCAAAGATTGCCGAATTTGCAGAAGAGGATTTAAGCGCTACACGCATGACTGGTGGCGAGCAGGACGGCCCACTTGGCATGGTCAACGACTTCCAAGCCACCTGGGAAATCATCGACCACGTCCCCAACACCAGCAGCGGCTTCTCGGCCACCTTGCTGAAGCACAAGACCACCGGGGAATACACGCTGTCGTTTCGCTCGACCGAGTCCAAAAGCATGGACAAGGGCGGCGATGTTGACCGTGACAGTTCGCGGGGTGCGAACGGGCAGATCGGTAGTTATGGATTTGCCTGGGGTCAGTTGCGAGACATGCAGCATTATTATGAGGGCCTGAAGAACGGCGTGTTGGCTACGGATGGTTCGGGTGCGGACATCCAGGCTTATCTCGCCGACCCGGCCAAGAAACTCAATGTGACGGGTTATTCGCTGGGTAGTCACCTGGCGCAGGTATTTACCTTGATGCACGCGGACAAGGTCGGTCATACCCTGACCTTCAACGGTGCGGGCATGGGTTCGATAGACGGTATGGACACGCCCGAGGCACTCGGTGCCGCGCTCAGGGGGCGTTTGGCGTTGCTCGACGACATCATGGCAAATCCACTTGACTACGCGGATCACGTGAGCCTGACTGAATATGATTCACTGGGCTTTTGGCTTCACTCGACCCTGACCAAGGCGGAGATGGCGGCGCAAATTCGCGACAGCCACGATCCCGATGCCACCAATATTTATCTCGATCCTTTGTTCAGGTTTGCAGTTTATGCAATGCCCGATGACGTAACGGGATCGTTTGCGACCTCTGTCGGAGAGTATCTTACCGGTGAGAAAATCACGTATGTCGAAAACATGGTGAATCTCTACGGTTATGCGACCCATAACGACCGTAACATGGTCGCCGGCTCCGGGCAGATGTACGGCGTTTTTACCCCGATTTTCATCGAAGACCAGGAGTTTTACTCCGGCTGGGACGACAGCCCGGACTTCTTCGATGCTTTGCTGCGTTCCTTTGAGCCGACACACAGCATCACCCTGATCGCCGATAGTCTGGTGTTGATGGAGTTGCTTCAGCGTTTCGATCCAGACCTTTCTCGTGAGGCGCTCTACGATCTGTTCGCGGCCGGGTCGGCACAACAAGTGGAAAATCCGCTATGGCCCGTGTTGCCTGAGTTCCTGCAGTCTCCCGAGGATGTCTTGACCGAGGGTAATTCCCTGGAAGGTATTCTGGACAGGCTGGGGCGTTTCTTCTTCCCCAACGATTGGCTGCCTTCACCGGTAGACCGGGGTTTGCAGGGCTTCGCCGATCTCGATAACCGCGATCTGTTTCACGACAACATCAATCGGTTGAGGATCGTAGCCTCGGGGGAGCACGGTGTCACCGGCATCGAGCTTGTCACTGTCGAGAATCTGGTCGGCAAGGCCAAGGCCGATATCGCCTATCGATATGCCCTCGTTAATCTCTCGCCGATGGTGATCCTGGGTGGGGAGGCGTTGTTTGCGCAACACAATCTCAATCACGAGTTGGATCTTTACGATCCGGCCACCGGTATCGGATTGACGAACCAATATCTCACGGATCGTGCGGCTTTTCTTATGGCGCTTACCGAATGGAATGCCGCAAACGGGACATCATCGATATTGACCGCCAGTAACGCCTGGCACTTCGAAGATCGCGCACTGGGGATTGAAATCGACAATAGCGGTCGCGCCAGTGAGTTTCCCGTCGATGAAGCGACTTATTATCTCTTCGGCGGTCCGGGAGCTGATCGTCTGGTGGGTCTCGATCAGGCGGATGCCTTGTATGGCGGTGATGGTGACGATGAGCTGAGAGGCAACGGCGGCGCCGACTACCTCGAAGGCGGGCGCGGTCGCGACACTTACAAGGCCGGTGCCGGCGACACCATTTTCGATCATGACGGTGACGGCTTTATCTATTTCGACAATGTGCTGCTCTATGGCGGTGAAAGAGAGATCGGTCAGTCCGAGTATGTCGATCTTAACGGTTCGCACAAATATATATTAAGTGGCGATGACTTAATC
>JANQLO010000084.1 GCA_028280505.1 Chromatiales bacterium
GTGGCGGTGCTGAGCCGGCGTTGCGCCTCTTCGCGCTTTTCGAGGGTCTGCCGGCGGAATTCGCTGCGGGTGTAGACCCGGCGCGCGTCGAGTTCGGCCGGCGCGGCAGCGTGAGCGGGCACGGTTCGAGCGGATCCCGGATGAACAGCTTGTCGTCTTTGATCCCGGCGGGCAGGAAGAAGTGGCCGTCGGTGTGTTGGGCGATCGCCGGTAAGGACGTGTCGGCCAAGCGTTCCCGGGTGCTGTCGACCGACCGGGTTTCGAGCCCGGGCCGGCGTCCGGCACGGACCGAGATCACCGGCCGAGAAAACGGCACTGGGCGCGCCATGCTCATGGGCGATGGCCCGGGCATCGGCCGTCACCTGGCGATACCGCGCCGGTTGGACCAAACACGCCGGCCCCGAATCGGGGGCTTCCCTGTCCGTACTGTGCAGCATCACGCGTTCCCATCCCTGGTGGCTGGAAGATGCGCGCTACTCTAGCGGATGGTGCAATGGCGTTGTCTGACTTGGGTCAAATAGATACGTGTCGTATCCAAGTTGGTGATTTGGATTCTTACTCGCACCCTGAATCGTCGGCATCCGCTTTTACTGTAAAGACTCCCCCCTGCATCCCGTCCGAATACATCGGTCCAACGATTCAGTGGCCCAGGGTCGGCTTGTGGCAATGCACCCGAGGCAGGTGGATGCGTGCTTTCAGCCAATTAAACAACGCCGAAAACCAACCGTGCACGGCCTCGGCGCGTAGCTGATGCGCCATATTGATGTAGTAGATCGCATCCGGGTTGCCGTTCGCGTCGAGCCGGATTTTCGAAAGACAGTCGTTCTCCATTTTTTCACCTAAAATAAAATCATCTAAATCGCTAAAAAATGTGACGCAGGTTACCCGTGAATGATTCGAGACAGCTAACAATGTCCTGTAAAAGTGGGTGTTTCTGCTATTGATAGTAAGATTAGAAGATGGGCGGATAAGCGACAAATGATCGTTTTTCCACTTATAGCTGATTTTTTTTCATTCAAGAAAACGCATGAGCCGACGCTTACCACCACTTAAGTCGGTACGTTCTTTCGAAGCGGCCGCGCGCCTGGGCAGCGTCAAGAAGGCGGCCGAGGAATTGTTCGTCACGCCCTCGGCGATCAGCCACCAAATCAAATCCCTGGAAGGCTTTCTCGGCATCGACTTGTTTCGACGCGCACGCCGCCGGGTTTTGCTGACGCCGGCCGGGGAACGCTATCTGGAATCGGTTACCCAGGCCCTGGACGAAATCGATCTGGCGACCCGCCGCCTGATGGCCGCACCCAGCAGCGGCGCGGTGAACATCAGCGTGGCCCCCTCCTTTCTCACCCGCTGGCTGGTACCGCGGGTACGCGAGTTTCAAGACCTGTATCCCGACATCGAGTTACGCCTGAGCCCTAACAGCGAATCCATCGATTTCGGCTGGTCCGACATCGATATGGCGATCTATTTCGGCACCGGGGACTGGGCCGGCGTCGAATCGTATTTTCTCCATGGCGCCATCCTGGTGCCGGTGTGCAGCCCGGGCTTTCTCGCCGACAAGCCACCCATCGAGCACCCCGACCAGCTTTCGAAACAGGTTTTGATCGACGTATCGACCCGACCGACCGAATGGGACGCCTTTCTGGCCCACTTCGGGGTGAAACGCCCCAAACGCGGCAAACGCCTGGGCTTTTCCAACACCTCCTTGGCCGTCGGCGCGGCGATGGAAGATCTCGGTATCGCGCTCGCCGACCGCCACCTGATCGGGCGTGAAGTGAAATACGGTCAACTGGTGCTGCCGATCGACATCGAAATGGACTACGGCCAGGGGTTCTACCTGGTCTACCAGGAGGGACGTCAGCTCAGCGAGGGCATGCAGGCCTTTTTCGATTGGGTCATGACCGAGATCGCCGCCGAGCGTGACGATAACCCGACCACACCGGACAAGACCCGAAACGCGAACTGACGCCTACCCACATTGAAACGCAGCACATACACCCACACCCGTCGCTGGGAAGACAATCGACAGGCTCGTCGTAAAATTCGTTCATCACGCAAACCCGACGTATGCATCATGCGCCGTCCGATTCCGTTGACTTTTATTGCCGCTGCCATGCTGCTGCCCGGCTGTTCATCGAACGACGACTGGCGCACGGCCAGCCGTGAACCGGCCGGTATTGCCCCCGACCCCACGACCACAGCGGAGGCGGTGCTGCAAATCTACGGGGCCGACGCCTGGGGCTGGCGCGGCTGGTTCGGGATCCATACCTGGATTGCCGCCAAGCGCAGCGGAGAAGACCGCTATACGGTCTACGAGGTCATCGGCTGGCGCGGCCGCAACGGCGGTTCGGTACTGCGCGTCGCACAGGACGCCCCCGATCGATACTGGTTTGGCGAAAAACCGGAACTCATCAAAGACCTTCGCGGCTCAGGCGTCGACGGCGTGATCGATGCCGTCGACCGGGCGGCCCGGGCCTATCCTTGGCAATACGAGTATCGCGTGTTTCCCGGCCCGAACAGCAATACCTTTACCGCCTGGATTATCGAGCAGGTCCCGGCATTGGATGCCGATCTGCCGTTTTCCGCCATCGGCAGCGGTTATACCGACCGGGCGCCGGCGCTTTGAACAAAAGCGATTCGAACGCTTGGGCACCCCGGCTCTTTGAGATACAGAAATGTCAATATAAGATCGTTCGACGGAGGCGGCATGTTCGACCGAACCGCCGGACATTAAAGACCGGAGCATCTACGCGGTTGTCGGACGTGGGCCTTCCCGCAAGGGTTCGTACAATGAGCCTTGGGCAGATTTCGCTGACCGGTCCGCCGGAATCGGCACATTGAATAAGGTGCGAAAATGCACCAACAAATACAAAACCAACCACAGGAGTCATCCCATATGCGTTACGCGCTAACCCTGGCCATCCTATTCGCCGGATTGGCACAGACCGCTGCCGCGGAACAGGCCAAACCCTTCGAGTGGACTCAGGAAAAGTTCGATTCGGTTGCAGCCGGCAAGATCGATGAAGGAAAAAAACTGGCCAAGAAATTCCGCTGCGCCAAATGCCATAACAAAGACGGCATCAGCGACGATATAGAGATTCCCAGCATCGCCGGGCAGCGCGCGACCTATATGTATAAACAAATGGTCGATTACAAAAATCGCGTCAGGGAAAACAAGGATATGTTCAAAGCGATGAGAAAACTGTCGGAAGAACAGATGATCCACATCAGCACTTGGTACGCGAGCCTCGAACGCCCACCGAAAGTCGGCGGCGAGCGCCTACTGGTCGTCAAAGTCTGCGATAGCTGCCACGAGAAAGAGGTGGTCGAAGAGGACAATCTCATCGAGGTCGCCCCCATCCTCAGCGGACAAATTCGGCAGTACCTGGAGAACTCCATGCAGGCTTTCAAACAGGATGAACGCAGCAACGATCTGTTTGACCGCATGCAAAGCGTTACCCACAAGCTGAACGATAAAGAGATCAAACAGCTCGCGCGATACTACGGCACCACGGACATCGAGGAATAACTGGGTTTTTGCGTTCCGAAGAACAAAGGGCGATCAACATGATCGCCCTTTTCTATTGCCCGTCGTTAACGTGAGAACTCAATCGTCGGGCAACACCATCAAGGTACTGCCGTCCTGACTGGCATACCAGGCCGCGAGATCTTTCATATCCTGTATCGACAACGGCGCGACCATATTGGACATCAACAAATCCTGACGGTCACCCGATTTGTATGCTTTCAAAGCATGCAACAGATAAGAGTAATACTGCCCGGCCAAACGCGGATTGGCACCGACTACGCTGTTACCGTCGATACCGTGACAGCCGGCACATACCGCGGCCTTTTCCTTACCCGCCTGTGGGTCACCTCCGGCAAGCACCGAACCCCCGAGCATGGTGAATACCAACAAGGTGAGAGTCTTCATCTTATGCATTGTTGTCGACCTCACTGCGATCCGGCTGAAGAAAAGAAGGCGGCGATATCGGCAATATCCTGATCGCTCAAGGCCTCCGCATTACCCTGCATGGTTTCGTGTACGCGTGTTCCGCTGCGGTATGCAATGAGCGCTGAAATGAGATAGGCCTCGTTCTGCCCACCCACCTTGGGCACGTGATAAGTCGGATAGGTATTCGTATAAGACGGTATGGCATGACACCCCAAACAGGTTTCAGCCTTTACCCTACCGCGTTGCGGATCGCCCTCGAATGCCTGGGCCGTCGAAACGCCCAGCACAATCGACGATAATGCGACGATCAACGCACCCTTATATTTATTCTGCATACTCCCCCCATTTATGCTCGGATCGAGAATTCGAAGTATAAGCGCAACAAAGGCCCTTTTAGCAAAGCCCCTTTGACCAAACTCTTTTTATACGGGCACAGATCGAGCGCATATCGAAATGCGATCGTTAACGGATAACCGAGGTACCCGGTGAGCGAAGCTGAAAACATTTCGGGCCCGGATACCACCATGCTGTTTATAAGTGAATGACGGATTTCTGATAGCCCCTTTCGATTAGATTTCACTTCGCCCGTCAACAACGCGAAACACAACGACCCACACCGGCAAGATTGACGATTTGCCGCTCAACGGCAGATGTACCGAAACCGAAGATGCCGAAACAAAGCTTGCCGTACGCGTACCGAAAACGACCTTGCGCCTTTTCATTGGTACATGACCCAATCGACGTCTTGTGCCTGATCGATTCGTTGGTGACTTGGGCGGCCTCGTTCGGGCCGCTCCCGAAAGCATCGCCGGACAAACAGACCGCCAAGCCATTACGGAACGCGGTATATGGCCGGTTGTCCGCCCGCCCGATTGCAACGCTCGCTGCCGGTCAGTGTCGATTAGGAAATACCGATATTCACGAGCCGAGCCGATGTCAGCGAACTTTACAAATCGTTATCGCCGATCGTGATGCAATACCGGGGTGCCCCGTAACAGGCTGAATGGGAATAAAAATAATTGATTCGTCGCGGAGTCCGGCGGGATACCGATCGGGCGGACTCGCTCGCGCCCGGACAGTACCCGATGTCCCCACGGGCCCGAGCCGGGCGAGGTCCGCATCGTCGCCGCGACAAGTCCGTCAATCCGGTTGCGCGCGAGGGATTGTCGGAGCCGTGGCGGAGGCGAAAAGCGAACCCGGTAAAGACGCGGCACCCGAACACCGCGCAAGCCATGGCGAAAATCCGAATCAGGCAACGGACAATATGCGTCTCAGGCCGATCACCACCAAAACTCCGCCACCTGACCACAAGAGCCAACGCCCCATCCAGGGTCGTTGAAGCTGCAATTGCTGACCCAGCTTGCCGAGCAGCGGGATCACCACGAACAACGGGGTAAGCGCCGCCCCCAAACCGAACACCACACCGTACAGACCACCGAGGAGCGGATCGCCCGTCGTTGCGGTAGCCGTCAGCAGCGCCGCCAACGGCGCACACGGCGTGAAGCTCAACGCGAAACCCATGCTGAACGGCGACAAACGCTGCTCACGGCTCAGACCACAGCGCCGTTGCGCCTTGCGCGGCAATATCAGCCAAACGCCTGCGACGATCGCGCTGATACCGATGAGCCAATGTCCAACGTCGCCTCGTAACAACCCCGGCAATACCTCGCCGGCCACGCCGGCACTTGCACCCAATAGCGCATAGGCCGCTATCTTGCCGGCAGCGAAGGCCCCGGTATCGAGCGCGGCGGCACCACCGCCGCGCCCTTGCCCCAGCGCCCAGGTACCGAGATACGGCAGACAGACCGCCGTACAGGTGGTGAGACCGACCGACAAACCGAGCAACCAGACCGACAGCCAACCGACCTGGTCCAGCACTTCGCTCCCGTTCATGCGTCACGCCTCGGCTTATCCGTTGCCTTGCGAACTGCCGTACCGTCCGGCTTTTCCCGCTTGATCCGCTTTCTGTAGTAGTCGCGTGAGGATTCGAAAACCACGAAAGGCCCGGTCTTGATGCTGATCACGCCTTGGTCCGGGCAATACTCCGCGCAACGTCCGCACAGCGTGCAGTCTTCACCAAACGCCTTGGTGCCATGCGCCTGCCAGATCTCGGGAATATCCATGGGGCAGGCCTTGGTACAGATACCGCATTTTTCGCAACGCTCGTTCTCGACCTTGACCAGCCGCGTCAGCGACAGGCGCCGGAACACGGCATGCAACGCGAGCATCGGACATATCCGGCAAAAAGGCTGTCGAACCGCAAGTGCGGCAATGACGACGAACCCCACCAGAAAGGCACGCAACGCGCCAAAGGTGGTATCGGCCCATCCGGAGGTGTTTACCGCCAATTGCTCGGCCGTACCCGTTGCCAGCGTGGTGATCACCCGCGACGGACAAATCTGGCAAAACGCATCGCCGGCCGCATGCGGCGCCACACCGAGCCCTGTCGCCAGCGGCAAAGCCATCACCAATCCGAGCAACAGCAACCATTTTATCGGCCGGACCCTGCCGATGCGGTCGGGCTTTAGATAGCGCAGCGGGCGCTTCAACCAACGGCCCAATCGGTAGAGCAGTTCCTGCACCGTACCCAAGGGGCATATCCAGCCGCAAAAGGCCTTGTTCAACACGATGAACAGCAGAAAAAAGTTCAAGAAGGTGAACAGCAAGGGCACCAACATGGTGAAGGCGAACCCCTGCAAACGCACGATCGCCTCACCGACACGATGATGCAACTGATGCTGGGTCGGGATCAGAACGCAATAGTCCGACGTCTGCTCGTCATAGGCGCAAGCCAAGGCCGGTAAGGCATTGGACAACATATCCGACATGTAATGGCCCAGTACGCTTCCGCCGTACAACAGCACGATCAATGCGACGATTTGAACGCCAAGCCGTACCCGGCCAAGTACGAAACCACCGGTTGTCATGATCTTGTCTCCTTGTCACGGCGACGAATCAGCGGCGTTGCGGCAACCATGCCGAGCACGGCAAAACCGATCCCCAGTCGAAGATCCTTGTTGTAGTAAGCACCCGGAATGTAGTGGTAGTTGAAGCTCGTGTTCAGCACGGACTCGCCGTCATCGTGACTGACGCTCAAAACGAACCCGGCCTTACGACGGCCACGATGTCCGTGACCGGGGGAGGGTTCCGGCAAATCGGCGAAGTCGCTGGGAAAAACGACGCTCACCAGACCGCGCGCGTCGGTACGCAACCGTTCTCTCGTCCCATTACGTGACACAAACCGTACCGAGGCACCCGGCAGCGGCTCACCGTGTAAACGCACCAGAAAGTCCCACCGCTCGCCGGCCCGGTAATGACGATGCTCACGCGGCAATTCGACAGGCAGAATATCCAGCTCGCTTTTCCGGGCTGTCAACATGCCACGCGGCGCCGGCCCGGGATTGGAGAAATACAAAACGGTGTTCGCACTGTCGACGTACCGCCCACGGACCTCACGCACGCCCACCCAGTGATAGCCACCTCGGCGTGGACCGCGGGTCTTTACCGTCGTCTTGCCCTGAATTACCGGCAGCAACCAACCGCTGCCGCCGTCCGGCCCCCATACCTTTACCCGCGAGGCGTCGATCCCGCTGAGGCGCAGTACTTTTTCTCGACGCGAATGTCCCGCTACGGGCAACAACACCGGCGACTCCCGCGACGACCCCACTATGGTCGGCAGATCAGCGGCATGCCGGGACGCTGCCGCTGCAGCGGCATTGGCGAAAACGACAATCGCCAGCAAAAAGGTTCTCGTCGCGTAGTCCATGGCAACCTCCTTATTTCGCATCGAAGTCGTAGCGGTAGCCGAGCAGGAGACGCCGTGGCGCACCGGGCTCGTACGAGCGGACGCCGCGGGTACTTTTTTCCGCCTCGGTCGCATAACGTTTGTCGAAAACGTTATCGATGTTCAGGCTTACCCGATGCGGGCCGCGCTGATAACCGAGAAACAGATCGGTGACGAAGTCATAGCCGCCGTACTTCTCGGTATTGGCATTGTCCATCCAATAGCTGCCCCAACTGTCCATGCTGATGCGCGCCGAGAATCCGGAAGGATGTCGGTAGTCGGCAAACAGGTTGTACTTGTGCCGGGGCACGTAGGGCAGTTCGTTACCCGAACGATCCTCATTGCGTGGCGGCCCGCCGCCGGTGACCACCTCGGTAAACTCCTCGTAGGTGTAATCGCTATAGGCATAGTTGGCGCCGATGGCGAGTAGCGGATTGATCCGATAGCTACCGGTGACATCGAAGCCGATTTTTTTGGTTTCGCCGGCATTGCTGAAGGTCGAGGTACCGTTCTCGCGTGTCGCTACGACCTCGTCTTCCCCGCGGCTGTAGTAGACCGAGGTGTCGAACGACCAGGCCCTGGCCCTCCCCTTCAGTCCGACCTCGACATTGCGCACGGTCGCCTTATCGAGATCGGGATTGTCATCCAGCTCATTGGCAAACGGCACCTGGTCGGCCTGGGCGACCGACACGAAGGCATTGACCGCAGGATTCAAACGGTAGGTCAGACCGATCTTCGGCGCAAACAACAGGAAATCGCGATCGATCTCGAACTCGCCCACGCCGGCGACATAACGACCCTGCCCATAGTCGTAGGCGAAGAACTCGTTCACATCCTGTTCTATCTCGGCCCGATCCACCCGGGTGCCGACATCCAACAGCAAACGCTCATTGAGCCGAACCGATTCCTGTACGAAGAAACCGTAGAGCTGATTCATATTGTCCGACGCTTCGAGCAGCCGTCCCTTGCTGTCGGACAAGGTCGCCAGGATGCGGCTGGCGAAAGGATCGCCGCTACCGTCCTGAGTCCGCACATCGGCATAGGCGTAACGCTTCTTGTCGTTATTGATATCGGCGCGATAGGTGATACCGGTATTGAGTTCGGCCTCCATACCCATCAGGGTATGCGGCCGCGACGCCTCGACATCCGCACCGAAGATACGCGAAGCCGGCGTTACCGATATCGCGCCGGTCACCGGATGATAGTGAGAATACTGATTGAAGTAGAACTTGGGCTTGAGCGTATAGCGCCCCATATCGAGTGCCATGCGCGAATTGAAGAACCAGATCTCGGAATCGCGCCCGGTATGATCGAACGGCGTATCGTTATCGACCTGCTCACCCGTCGAAAGATAATGCTCGAATTCGGCATCGCCCATGCTGCCCGGGAAATCGCTGTTGGCCCGGGTATGGCTCAGCTCGTTTTCCCATACATGATTTTCACCGAAGAACAGACCGTGCTTGAGACTGAGCTGCGTGGTGTCGAACCGGGAATGGCGCCGCCAATTGTTGCCCGCGCGGCGATGCGAGAACGTCAATGCCGCCGCCTGCTCCGCACTGAGTTCGGTGGCATAACGGAGATGCACATTACCGGTGTCCTCGGTACCGCCGGCAATCTTCAGGGTATTCATATCCAAGTCGAACACCGACTTCGACAACACCTGGATGGTGCCGCCGGCCGAGCCTGCGGCATAGAGATTGCCGGGCCCTTTGGTCACCTCGATCTGTTGAATATCCTGGGTGTCGATAAAATCGAGCCGGGTGAAACTGTCCGGATCGGTAATCGGCACGCCATCGCGGATCAACATGATTTCGCGAATACCGTAGTTGGCCTTCAGACCGGCACCACGCACTACCACCCGTGCACTGTAGCTGCCCCGGTTGTTGGTGATCAGTACGCCCGGCACCTCGCTCAAGGCGTCCTTGATATTGAACATCGGTGTCTGTTCCAGGCGTTCGGCATCAACCACGCCGATCGCTTCCGGCACATCTTTGGTATCGCGTTCACTGCGCGTCGCCGTAACACTGATAACCCCCATGATCTCCTCTGCGAGAAGGTTGCTACTCATGACGGCCAGGCACAGGCCGGCGGCCACCACGTGACGGCGTTTTCTAAACAGCATATTCGTCCCCTCGTGCGCGTCATGCGCTCAACACGCAAGCGCGCTCGTACCGCCGATATGCAGACACGCACGAACGCGCAGGCATTCGGCAATTTATTGATGTTGTGTTGATGACGTCAGGCGTTCGGGGGATCGCGATTGCGCAACAGCCGCAACGGGGCGCTCGGCGGCAAGACAGGCGTTATTGCATCGACACCCACAGCCGGCAGGAGAAACGGCCGAACGACCGGCGCCGCGAGATCCCATGTGTTCTCGGCCAAAAGCTGCGAAAACAGCATCGCGGGGTTGCGGATTTCATCCGGACCGGAATCGTCGACAGGTGCCTCACGCCCAAAGCGTTCGTCCAAGGAAATGGTCTTGCTGCCAACCAGGGTGCAAATCAATACGACCTGACCGTTTTCGCCGGTATCGAAACGGCTATGGGACTGCAGCGGGATCAGTGTCTGCGCCAACAGCAGGAACGACAAGGACCATGCCAAGACACGCATGCCGGAAGAATGACGAGGTCGTGTGAAAAGCTGGCGCATATCCGGGTGCAATAGGCAATAACAAGGGTCGGTGTGAGGTATACCGGTCCCTCGAATAACCTCTGCACGATTGTTACGTATGTGACTGCGAATGCAAGAACGTGCCGGGAAAATGGGGGGAATGACGCAACCGTCCAATGTAACCGGCGGTCACGTGCCGATCCGGCGCGCGTCCCCGCAAACAGGCACGTCAAGTTCGGTGCCGCCCCGGATACGCGGATCATCCAGGACACAATCCGCAATACCTTTGATTTTCGACAAATCGAACGACAAGAAAATACTTGCCAAACCACGACGCTCTTCCGCCGCCTGTCTACCGTACGCCTGCAATTGCTGGTATCGGCAGCGAATCAAAAGTTGTCGTTCCATGACTGTCCGGCACGCTACCCGCCAATTGTGACCGGGTTTCTGCCATGGCAACCGAATCGGACGTTTACCGACTGCCGACCCACATCGAGTGCCGCTTCGGGCATACCGAAGCGGCCTCCTCCCGGCGCAGGCCCGTGACGCCTTCTCACCATTGGGCCAAAGCGTCCACCAAGGGGCAATGAGCGAATCGCAAACGTAAGCGACACGCCACACATCGGTATTCACTGCGTTATCATCGAACTCGGACTGGGGGGAGCAAAAATGATCAACAGACGCACTGCAAATATCGACCCGGCTGTTTCGAAGCAAACAACCGCATTCAGCAAAACGACGCTTATGATTTCGCTGATGCTGAATGTCGGCGTTTATGCCCAGGATACAAATCCCGCACAGTCGGTGCTGCAACAGAAACCGGGGCCCGACTACCGCCACTTAACCGAAGTGCCGGAAGAACACGAAAAAAGCCTGGCCGACCGGTGTTCGGAAATGCTGCGGAAAGTAGAGGAACTCAAAGGCAAACCTCAACGCCGTTCCACCGCAATGGCGCGTTATCGCGCCGAATGCGAAAGACCTTAAACGCTAAAATCGCCCTTCTGCTCGTCGGCATCGTGTGAGAGCTGCCGACCCGATTCACCGGACGCCGACTCGCGGACGTGCCAGCAGGGTCATGATTTCCGTGAACACCCGATTGTCGAGCCCCTGCGACAAATCCAGCGCCAGGCAACGACTGTAGTACGGGCTGAGATCCAGCCCCACCCCCAGGCCGAAGATCGCCACGTCGCCCTGCCGCTCGCGACGCGCGACGACCTCTTTCAGATGATTGTCGAGATAGAAAGGGTCATTCGCCAAACCGGTCGCGGTATCCATGGGGCAACCGTCCGAGACGACCATCAACACGCGCCGCGACGTCTCGTGAGCCGTCATACGCCGGCAGGCCCAGTCGACCGCCTCGCCATCCACGCCCTCGCGGAAGAGGTCGGCCTTCAGCATGGCCGCGATCGCCGGTCGGGCACGCCGCCAGCTCGTCTCGGCAGCCTTGTAGACCGTGTAGCTCACTTCGTTCAGTCGCCCGGCATGCGGCGGACGCCCATTGGCCATCCAGTCGCGCTGGGCACGCCCGCCGTTCCAGGCCCCGGTCGTGAACCCCAGTATCTCCACGCCGATACCCGCCTGGCACAGGGCGCGACCGAATACGTCGATCAATACCGCGACCGATTCGACATGCGCTTTCATCGAACCCGAGCAATCGATCAACAGGCCGACCACTGTATGCGGCCTCAGTTGCATGCGCTCGCGACGAAACACCCGTTTCTCGGCCGGCGACGCGACGAGCTGCGACAGCCGCCGACCGTCGATATGCCCTTCGTCTTCGCCAAAGAGCCAATCGTCGCGCTCCGGTTCGGCGAACAGTATTGCGAGCCGGCGTGCCAGGCGTACGATGTTGACGCCTTGTTCGCGTACGCGTGCATCCAATCGTTCGCGCAGTTCGCGCAACAAGGCCGGGCGCACCAGCCTGGCGGCCTCGACTTCGACATCGTATTGGCGGGTGAAGACGCGATAACCGACATCGGCCTGTTCGAAGACTTTGCTGCGCCCGGTGGTCACCGAGGCAATGACCTTGTCGTCGGCTTCGTCGAAATCGAGCAAGCGCTTGAACGCGGCCTGCGCGTCTTCGTCATCCGGTTGCTCGTCGGCATCGTCATGCCGGGTCTCGCGCGCATCGCGGATCAGGGCATCCACCGTACGCGCGATCGACAAGGCCGCCACGGCATAGGCCGCCTGGTCTTCCCGATGGCGCTTCAATGCCGCGAGGTCATGACCGATCAGCGGCGCAATGCCGGCACGTGTCGCCTCGATGAAATCCTCGGTGTCCTCCAACACCGGGCAGGCATTGAGCCGCGACCAACACATCTGCGCGACCGTATAGAGCAAGATGCCGAGCGCCGTATCGCTCAGACCGGCACGGTGGAACCCACGCGACCAGGCGGCGAAACGAACGGACAGATTCCGCGCGACACCCGGCAGATGATCCGGCACCAGCGATTCGACGCGCAGCTGTTCCAACAGTTCGAAGACCAGTCGCTGAATCGGCGCCGTCGGACAGCCTTCGCGATGCAGCGCCCGATCGGAATGACGCCAGCGCAGGGCCATGGCGTCGGCCACACCGCGCCGGCCGACGAGGTCGTCATCGTCCGGTCCCGTCGTCAGATGCGGTGCATGCAACGGAATACGCCGATGCCCGCGATAGAGACCCTGCGCGCGAATATGCAGCTCGACCTCGCCGGTCAATGCGCGCACGGCGGCACCGCAGAGTTCGTCGATGCGCTGTTGCCTGCGTAGCTGTTGCTGCAGTTGGCCCATGGCGAATGGCGCGCTACTGATTCACCGCCTGCAATCCATCCGGCACCAGCTCGCGATCGAAACAACGCTGGTAATACTCCGCCACGACGGCGTGCTCGGCCTCGTCGCATTTGTTCAGATAGGACAGGCGAAAGGCCAGACCGGGATCGCCGAAGATCTCATGGTTCTCGGCCCAGGTGATCAAGGTGCGCGGCGACATCAGCACCGAGAGATCGCCGGCGGCAAAACCGTTGCGGGTCAACTCCGCCAACGAGACCATGGATTCGAGCAGCGTACGATCGGTGATGCCGGGCACGCGCGCCCGGATGATCGCGATCTCCTCGTCACGCGGCAGATAGTTCAGGGTGGCGACGATGTTCCAGCGGTCGATCTGTGCGTGATTCAACACCTGGGTGCCGTGATAGAGGCCGTTCAAATTACCCAGGCCCACCGTGTTCGACGTCGCGAACAAACGAAAATGCGGATTGGGCCGGATCACCTTGTTCTGGTCCAACAGGGTGAATTTGCCGTCGCGTTCGAGAATGCGCTGGATCACGAACATCACGTCGGGGCGCCCGGCATCGTATTCATCGAAGACCAACGCGACCGGTCGCTGCAGTGCCCAGGGCACGATGCCTTCCTGGAATTCGGTCACCTGCTTGTCGTCGCGCAACACGATGGCATCGCGACCGACCAGATCGAGTCGCGAGATATGACCGTCGAGATTCACCCGCACGCAGGGCCAGTTGAGCCGTGCCGCGACTTGCTCGATATGGGTCGACTTACCCGTCCCGTGCAGCCCCTGCACCATCACCCGCCGATCGCGCATGAAGCCGGCCAGGATCGCCAGCGTCACATCGGCATTGAAACGATAGGCCGTATCCACTTCGGGCACGTGCTCGTCGCGTTCGCTGAATGCCGGTACCTGCAGATCGCTGTCGATACGAAAAGTATCGCGTGCCGAAACCCGCTTATCGGGTTCGAGATCGCTGATCACGGTCATTGTCCACCTCGCTGTCGTTTGCCGATGCCACTGGACTGATAGTCAACTATAGACAATAATTGAGACGATTTATATCGATTTTAATAATATGCTGTCAAAAAATGCCCTGGAACAGGCCACAGTCGCCGCCCTGCAACGCTGGGAAACCCCCTTCCCCGGCTTCACATCGGGTGGCGATCCACGCTCCAGCGACAATGCGCTATTGGTGCTCACCTACGGCGGACTGGAACATGCCGCGCGACACGACTGGCGCAATGCCGGACGCCGACTGATCGACAAAACCTACATCGACATCCTGTGGCATGTGCAGCAGCTGACCGAGATACGTGTCTGCAACGCCGAGCGGATTGCCGCGGCACTGGACGGCTTCATCCGCACGCACATCGCACCCGACTGGGCGTCGCTCGGCACATTGCCGACGAAAGACAAGACCCGGCTGGCGACCGACTGGGTCGAACACCTCGCCACGAACGGTTTCGGTTCACTGCACAGCGAACCCGCCGCGAGTCGCCTGTTGTTCTATCTGTGTCCGATGCTGCCGATATTCAACTTCAGCCGGGGACATCTGATGGCATTGGAGCATCTGGGTTTCTCGACACCCGAATCCGGGTATCGCACCTTCGCGACAACGGCGGGGCATGCCTATCGCGAACTATCGACAGCGCTGAACACAGCGACACACCCCGTGCCTTACTTCGGCGATACCGAACAACATCGGCTCGTCCGACACCTGTTGGACCACGGCGACTGGTGGCCGAGACGCGTATTCGATCAACTGCTGCGCGACAGCCTGCCGGCGGATAAGACGGTGCTGTTCGGTTGCGACGATGCCGGCCAACCGACCGCCCCCGCAGCGACATTGGACACCTGAAAACCGCCCGTCAGAGCACCGCGCGCCTTATCAGATTCGCGCCGAGCAGGAACAGGGCGATCGTGACCATGCGACGAAAGGGCGCCTGCGCGATACGCTCCCTCAAACGGCTACCGACCCACAGGCCGATACCGACCGGCACACAGGCCCCGAGCGACCAGAGAATGCGTTCACCGACCAAGATACCGGTCTGATTGAAGGCGACGATCAGCGTCACGGAGGCAAAACTCCAGATCGCACCGATCGCGGCAATGAAGGCCGTTTTGTCCAGGCGGAGCGCGGTCAGATACATGAGCACCGGCGGTCCGTAGGCCGTCGACATACCGCCCAGCAAACCGCCCACCAGTCCGGCGCCGAACCCCACGCTACGCTCATGGGCCGGCGGCACCGGCAGCACCAACTTGAACTGCTCGGCCAGCGCGAACAGGATCACGACCAGACCGACAACGAGCAAGAAGGTTTGCTGCGGCATGGCGCTCAAGGTATAGGCCCCAACCATGATGCCGACGCAAACCGCGACGATCACCGGCCAGAAGCGCTTCGTCGATTGGACAAAGTGCCGTCCCTCCAAACCGAGAAACAAATTGCTGAACACGACCGGCAGGATGATCAGCGCCAGGGCCCATTCCTTACTGAGCCACTGGGTGAGAATGGACACCGCGACCAGGGGCAAACCAAAACCGATGGTACCCTTGACCAAACCGGCCACCACCAGCACGCCAAACAACAACGCGATTATCGCCGGATCGGTACTCACGGATTGTCTAGTGTCCTGTCCGGTTGATCCGCACGATTTCAGAGCCCGCGGGAAACGGGCGCGTTCCGCAGGTAATATTCGACATATTGCCAAGCGGTGCAACACCGCCGGCGGCCTTGGCCGGCACGCTGAAACGATGCGGATCAACCGGACGGGACACGATTACTTGACGATCATCACCGGACAAGGCGCGGCGACGCTCATTTTGTGCGCGACACTCCCCATGGCAATCTCGCGCAGACCGGTGAGGCCGCGCGTACCGATCACGATCAGATCGACCGGCGACTCGCGTAAGGCCGACAACATCGCCTTGACCGGATCGCCTTCACCCGTGACGCGCTCGACCCGTTCGACACCCGCCGCATGTGCCGTCGCCTCGGCCTCCTGCATGATGGCGTCGGCCTGCTCCTGCCCGATCTTGCGATACACCTCGCGTGCCGACGCGATCACCCGCATATCGTAATCGCTCCGAAAGGCGCTCACCTCGACCGCATGAAACAACACCAGGGTCGCCCCGCATCGGGTGCTCAGGGCGGCCGCCATCTGCAATGCCTCGGCCGCATGCTCGGAGCCGTCGAGCGCCACCATCACCTTGTCGAACATCACGGCATCTCCATGAATCGATCCCACGCGTCAACCCAATTCGGCCTGTCTCGCCTGACCGTCCTCAACATCGCGCATCGGGTCCGGCACCACCGACCGAGTCCTGACGCAGGATCGCCAGTTGCCCCCGGACCAAGTCGGCCAGCTTCAGCCGTTGAATCTTACCCGACGGCCCCTTCGGCAGCTCGTCCATGATGAACACGCGCTTCGGCGACTTGAACGCACCCAGCCGCTCCCTGGCCAATTCGGCCAGTTCCCGTTCGCTACAGGACACGCCGGGCTTGAGCGCGACACACGCCATGACCTCTTGACCATACAGTGTATCGGGCAGACCGAAACCGGCCGCCTCCAGTACCGCCGGGTGTTCATACAGGGCCTCGTCGATCTCGCGCGGCGCGATGTTTTCACCGCCCTTGATGATCAGTTCCTTGATACGCCCGGTGATGAAAAAGAAACCCTCTTCGTCCTGCACCGCGACGTCGCCGGTATGCAGCCAGCCGTCCGGCCCCAGCGCATCCGCCGTGGCCTCGGGGTTCTTGTAATAACCGCGCGTGACATTGTCGCCGCGGATCATGAGTTCACCGGGGACACCGGGCGAACACGCGTTCCCCTGTTCATCCGCGATCATGGCCTCGTTACCGACCGCGACACCCGGCGAGCCGTACTTCGGCTTGGCCGGCGGCATCGGATTGGACAGGATCTGCGCCGCCGTCTCGGTCAGTCCCATGGTCTCGATGATGGGTACGCCGAAACGATCCTCGAACGCACGGTGCATCTCGGGCGCCAGCGGCGCCGATGCCGAACGGCCGAAGCGCAGATAGGGCATGCCGCCCATGGCGTCGCGTTCGAAACCGTCACGCTCGGCATGCTCCAGCAGATAGGCGATGATGGTCGGTACCACGCTGAACCAGGTGCAGGCATAACGCGCCACGACCGCCCAAAAGCTCGAGGTACTGAAACGCTGCGGCATGACCACGCTGCCGCCGCTGACCAGGGGTGCGACTACCGTGACCATCTGGCCGTTGATGTGATACAGCGGCAACACGCACAGCGCGCGGTCGGTCTCGCCGAGCTGATGGGCCAACATGGTATTTCGACCGCCGGTGACCGCGTTACGGTGGGTCAACAAAACACCTTTCGGCCGACCCGTGGTGCCGGAGGTATAGATCAATATGGCCGCATCGTCCTCGTTCGGCGCCGCCGGGGCCACCGGCGCCAGTTCGCCGTTCGGCCAATCCGGGCCGTCGTCGAGCGAGGTACGAATCCGTTTGACGTCATCGGGCAAGGCATCCAGTACGTTGCGGTACTTGTCGGCGAAGACATCGTCGACGAACAACACACGGCAATCGGAATGTTCGATGACATACGACAGCGCGGCATCCCCGGATACCGCGTTGAGCGGTACGATCACCCGACCGCTGTACATCACGCCGATGAACAGGGCGCAGGTCCAATAGCCGTTCGGCAACAGAAAGGCCACCTTGTCGTCGCGCGCGATACCCAGCGCATCGAGTTGCGCATTGATGCCGCGTGCATGCGCCCGCAACCGGCCGTAGCTCATCACGCCATCGTTTTCGGGCGTCAGCAAAAACGGCTTGTCCGGCTGGGCGTCCGCATAACGATCGACGAATCGATTGATGGTACTCATCGCGATCTCCTCAATGTCCGCCGGGCTCGATGCCGAACTTCGCCCAGTAGTCGCCGAAGATCTCGTCGAGCGTCGGTTCATCCGATGCGATCTTGCGCGCGATACGCGTGGTATTGAGGTAATGGCGATAGTTCATGTTGTCGGAGATGTTGTTGCCGCCCCAGGTGCCGCAACCCATCGACAGCGAAAACGGCAGGCCATTGTCGAATGCACCGCCGGTGGCGAAGCAATGTGCCTGGTTGACGATGATGCGGCACACCGGCAGCCTCAGCCCGAGTGCGAGCGCGCGTTGCTCATCGTTCGAATGCAAGCCCACCGAGTGTCCCCTGCCCTTGATATCGAGCACCGAACCGGCAATGTCGCAGGCATCGGCGAAATCGCGGGCGCGAAACACCGTCAATACCGGACTCAGCTTCTCGTCGCTGAACCGGCTGGCCGCATCCGGCGCGTCTTCCTCGACCAGGATCGCGCTGACCGACGCGCCACCGCGATCGATACCGGCGAGATCGAGAATTTCGTCCGACGACTTCGCCGTCACCCCGGCGGACAAGCTGCCGTCGACCCACATGACGTCGCGCAGCCTTTCCTTTTCCGCCGCGTCGAGCAGGCGCGCGCCGCGTGCGCGCAACGCCGCGAGCAACGGCGCATACACCTGATCGACGGCGATCAAACTATTCTCGGACGAGCAACTGGTCGCATTGTCGAAGGTCTTCGACGCAATGATCTTGGCGGCGGCATCGTCGAGATTGGCCGTCTCGTCGACGATGCTCGGCACATTGCCGGCACCCACGCCGATCGCGGGCGTGCCACAGGTATGGGCCGCGCGCACGTTGTTCTGCGAACCCGTCACGACCACCAGGTCGACCCGGCGCATCATCTCGTGGGTCGCGGCCTTGGTAACCGGCGAAGGCAGCTTCTGCACCAGATCCCCGGGCGCGCCGACCTCACGCAACGCGCCGCGCATCAACGCGACGAGTGCTTCGCAAACGGCGTTGCCCTTGGGCGACGGCGCCAGAATGACGGCATTGCCGCATTTCAGCGCATTCAGCGCCTTGTTGTAGGGCGTCGCGACCGGATTGGTCGACGGCACGACGGCCCCGACCACGCCGACCGGCCGCGCAATCTCGATCAAGCCCTTTTCCGGATACTCGGCGACGACGCCGACACTGCGCGCACGCTTCAGGTCGCGTAGCAAGCCGAGGGTCTTGCGGTGATTCTTGGTGATCTTGTCGTCGACACGGCCGAGGCCGGTATCGGCGACGGCCTGCTCGGCCAGCCGCCGGTTGTTGGTCGGATCGAGCAGGGTCCAGGCGACGGCCGTGACCACCTCGTCGACCGCGGCCTGATCGTATCCGGCATACACGGCCTGCGCGGCGCGTGCCTTGTCGATCAGTTCGGCAACGGCGGTCGCTACCGGATCCCGCTCGGACTTCATCGACGACGATGTCGCATTGATGGGCATAGTTCACTGTCTCTCGTGCGATGGCATGGATGCCGCTTTCGACGCGGCCGAGCCCTTTACGGAATGTCCGGGTGTGTCGACACCACGGGCACCCCGCAGGCTCATTTGTTCTGACGCAGGTCCTTGAGCAGATCGGTCAGATAGGCCTGGCGCTCTTTCCACATCTTCTGTACCTGGTCACGCGTCATCACGCGCATGGGCGAGCCGCCGTCTTTCATCTTGGCCACCACCTTCTTGTCCTGGAACATCGACGGCACCTTCTCCGCCAGGGTCGAAATCACCGGCTCGGGCGTACCGGCCGGCGCCATGATGCCGCGGAAGTTCACGCTGCTGTCGTCGACGTCCACACCGAGTTCCTTGAAGGTGGGCGCGTCGGGCAGAAAGTCGTTACGCGTGAGATCCGCGACGGCCAGGATCTTCAAACGATCGCGATTGCGATAGGCGTCCGACAGATTGTTGAAGCCCGCCATCGTCTGGCCGCCGAGCACGAACTGCATCGCCTTGACGCCACCGCCCGAGGGCACGTACTTGGTCTTGATACCGGCCGCCTTGTCGAGCTGCAGGCTGGCGATGTGATGGCCCACGTACAGACCGGCACCCGATAGGGTCAGCTTGCCCGGGTTGGCCTTGGCGTACTCGATGAAGTCTTGCAGGGAGTTGAACGGGCTGTCCTTGTTCACGATCAGCACCGCCGGGTCCGCACCCCAGTTGGCGATCGGCTCGAGGTTGTCGATGTTGTATTTCACCTTTTTGGGAAACACGATCGACTGGGCGATGAAGTGCGGGACGTTGTACGCGGCCAACTCATAGCCGTTCGGCTTGGCCTGCTTCACGAACTTGTTCCAACCGACCTGGCCGCCCGCACCCGGGCGGTTCACGATCACGATCGGCTGGCCGTTCAGATAAATGCCATTGCCCTGTTTGTCTTCCTTGGCCGCCATCATGGTCACGATGCGCGCCTGGAAGTCGGTCGCGCCACCGGCGCCGTACGAAACCGTCACGCTGATCGGACGATCGGGATAATCGGCCAGCGCCGCGCCGGCCGATATGGCCAAACCGGCAGCGGCGGCAAAAGTGGCAAACTTCTGGATTACTCGGTTCATCTTCTTTCCTCCTAATCGGTTTTATCCGTCGGCCCCTTCGAAGCAGAGCCGGTGTTCACGATCGAGCGACTCCGCCCGGCTCGATCGCATGGCAGACGGGTCAAATCAAAATGCCCCTCGGCACCTGCACTTTCAAAAACACAGAAAACAACACATACATGGTCACGCTGAAGCCGGCCGCCATGCCCAGGCTTTGCAGCATGCGCTTCATGCCCCGCTCCTCGGGCGAATACCAATAGGTCACGGTCAGCAGGATCAGGAAGGCCGTGAGATACATGCCGAGTATCTCGATCAGCGACACACCCAAGACCATGATCAGAATCACCGGCCACTGACGCATGAACGGAAACGGCTGGTAATCGTCGACGCACAGATCGAAGGCCTCGCGGAACAGCGAGATCAGGCTGAACACCAACATCGCCGACGCCACCACGGCCGGGAACAGATAGGCCTCGTCGCTATCCTGGAAATAGCTGACCTGGAAGATGAACCCGGCGACAAAGGCCACCATGTACCCAACGAACAGGCGTCGGCTGTAAACGATCATGCCGTCACCTGCTGTTGCTGCCGGCGTTTACGGATCTGCTTGCGCTCGCCGTAGATGGCATAGGCGATCGACAGGATGCAGAGCGCAATCACGATCTTGTTGATCGGCCCGGCGAAGAAATAACCCCAGGGATCGTCGCCGGCGATCAAACGCCCCTGCAGGAAGTTGGTCTCGGTGAGCTGGCCGAGAATCAGGCCCAGCACCAGCGGCGCGGGACTGAAGCCGATACGCGACGCGAAGTACATCCCCACGCCGAGCACCAGCATCACGATCACGTCCGACACGCTGTTCTGCACGCTGTAGGTACCGAAGATCGCCAGCACGATCACCGCGGCGGCCATCATGTGCTTGGGGATGCGCGTGACGAACACGCTGTAGCGCGCGATCATCAGGCCGAAGATCATCATCAGGATCTGGCCGACCAGCAGCGAATCGATGAAGGTCCAGGTGACCTGGCCGTGCACGGTGAACAAATCCGGCCCCGGGAACAGGCCGTTGATCAGCAGGCCGCCGAGCAACACGGCCGCGGTCGGGCTGCCCGGAATCCCGAGCGTCAACAGGGGCACCAACGACGGACCGACCATGGCGTTGTTGGCACTCTCGGCGGTGATCACCCCATCGGGTTCGCCCTTACCGAACTTCGCCGGATCCTTGCTCAGTTTCTTGGTCTGATCGTAGGCGATCAGGCCAGCGATCTGGCCGCCCGCGCCCGGGATCACGCCGACGACGGCACCGACGACCGAACCCACGACCAGCGCCTTGATGCGGCGGAGGTTGTATCCGATGGACTTCCACACGCTGTGGTTCGACCACTTGGCATAAGTGACCTTGCCGCGCGCGGTACCGGATGCACCCACCAGGGCCAACACCTCGGGAATGGCGAACAGACCGATCAACGCGGCGATCACATGGATACCGCCGGCCAGGTGCTCGGAGAAGACGAAACGCTCGGTACCCAGCACCGGGTTGTAACCGATGGTCGACAACCACAACCCGACCGCGCCGGCGATCAGGCCTTTGATCACCGAGCCGCCGCCGATCGACGCGATAATGGTCACGCCGAAGATCGAGATCCAGAACAACTCGGCCGGACCGAAACGCAGGGCCAGCTCGGCCAGCGGCGGCGTGAAAAAGATCAACAGCATCACGCCGAACACGCCGCCGATCAGCGAGCTGATGAAACAATAATGCAGGGCCTCGGTCGCCCGCCCCTGCTTCGCCATGGGATAACCGTCCATGACGGTCGCGATATTGGCCGGCGCCCCGGGTATGTTCACCAGGATGCCGCTGACCGCGCCGCCGGCGACGGTCGCGGTATACACCGCGCCGAGCATGATCAGGGACGACGCCGGTTCCATCTGGAAAGTGAACGGGATCAGCAGAGCCACCGCCATGGTCGGGCTCAGGCCCGGTGTCGCGCCGAGCAACAAACCACCGATGGTCCCGAGCACCAGGATCAGGAAATTCACCGGCGTGAAGACGTCACCGAAGTAGTGGATGAATTCCACGTACCCTCCTCTCTGCCCGCCGGCTGATCGGCAACCCGTATCGCCGGCTTCTTATATATGTCATATACATGACTTAGCTGTAAGGCCAAGGTTTAGACGCCTAAAAACCACCTGTCAAGGCGGTTTTCCGCAATATCATCTATATGACCTATACTATTGCGATGCAGCATTTCGCTAATGCCGTGATTCGGCACCACTTTCCCGACCGGGAGGACTGAAGGAATGAATTCGCCCATGAGCCGGGGCCGAACGGCCAAACCGCTCTACCAGGTGGTCGAGGACCATATCCGTGAACTCATCGACAGCGGCACGCTGGTGCCCGGCGACCTGATTCCATCCGAACCGCAACTCGCCAGACAACTCGACGTCAGCCAGGGCACGGTCAAGAAGGCCATCGACAACCTGGTGTGGGAACGCCGCCTGTTCCGCCACCAGGGCAAGGGCACCTACGTGTCCAACATCGATTTCAACAACAGCCTGTTCCGCTTCACCACCTATGGCGACGCCGAGGGCAAACCGGCCCGCATTCACAAGGAAACGACCGCGCGCCATATCGAACAGGCCTCGGCGGCATTGCGCGCCAAGCTGACGGTGTCCGAAGACACCGACGTGCTCTATATCGAACGCGTCGGCTATGTCGAAGACGAACCCGTCATGGTCGAATACTCGCACTGGCGCGCCGACATCGTGCCCGGCCTCGACGACGAGCAACTGCACATCCCCGACCTGCTCTACGCACTCATCGTCGAGAAGTTTCACGTGCCCGTCGTTCGCGCCGAAGAAACCCTCACCGCCGGCGCCGCCGACAAACAAACCGCCCAACACCTCGCGATCAGCCCGGGCACGCCGGTACTCGTGCTCAACCGCACCACCTACACGCGCGACAACCAGATCATCGAAGTGCGCACCTCGAAGGGGCGGGCGGATCGGTTTAGTTACAAGACGGAGATTCGATGAGGTTCGACAGTGTGCTGACCGGCGGGTACGGATACGGCGACTCTATTCGACTCGCCGGCCCACCCGGCCACGCCGAAAAGCAACGGACCTCCGGCTCAAGACACCAACCAATTGTCTACACGCAGACCGGGTACACGTGAAAACTCCCGCATGTTCGCCGTCACAACCGTAAGGTTCAGTGCGCGGGCATGCGCCGCGATCAGCAGATCGTTCGGACCGATGGGCTTACCCTCACGCGTTAACTGCTGACGAATCTCTCCATAGTGACGGTCGGTGGGGGGTTCGAGTGGCAGAACATCCAATGCCGACAGAATCGAGTCGACGCGGTCCGCCAGTTTTTGAGAACGCGATTTCGCGGCGCCGAAGCGAAGCCCCGCGGCAACGATGATACAGGTACAAACACTGTCTTCACCGTATTGCGTGATCCGGCCGGCAACCACGCCTTGCGGATCCCGGATCAGATCGGAAAGAGTATTGGTGTCCAACAGATAGCGAAACGGCACAATCAAAGATCCACATCGTCAAGCGAAGCGAGATCATCATCCACGTCGGGTAGGGTTTCATTCAAAGGTTCCAGCGTGCCCAACAGGGCGAGCAGGCGTCCTTTGCGTACCGGCTCCACGATCAGTCGGTCACCGTCCTTGCGGACGATGGCCTCATCCCCTTCAAACTCGAACTCACGCGGAATGCGTATTGCCTTGTTTCGACCGTTGCGGAAAAGACGTACGTGGCGCTCAAGCTCAGCCATGGCCTACTCCTCACAAAACAGCATATGCCTTAGCATGTGCCGCAACTGTAGGCCCGTCAATGTCCGGGCGGAACCAACCACTGCACGGCTGCATCTCTTCAACCAGTTCCGCTACACAATGCCGTTATGGGAAGAGATAGGAAGATTCTGCCCATCGCATTCACCTTGGGTATGACCAAGCACAGGAAACGACCCGACAGGCAGTACGTCGATCACCCGAGGTTTGGAAACGAACCTCTTCCGTCGGACTACAAATACAGCATATTGGAAGATATCAAGAAAAGTCTGGACAAGCTCGACAAAGAAAGCCCGACGATAAAGGACAGTGATTGGGAGTACGTGTGCAAAAACTTCGACTACTCGTCGGGGTCCGACAAGTGGCTACGGCCGACGTCGCAGAAAACTACGGCTGAGCCCTAGCGTTAAGCCCACCAACCGATCATTCAGCCGGGCGTTTTTTCTTCTGCCAACTGAGATCAATCTCCCGATGCTGGGCGACGCAGTCCCTCAAATAGAGATTGATAAGGCTTTGGTAGGGAATGCTCGTTTCCTCCGCCATTTGCTTAAAGTAATCGATGACATCTTCGCCCAAGCGAATCGTTACTGACTTCTTCAGTTTCGAGGCATAAGGGTTCTTGCGGGACTTCATTTTCGAAAAATCGTACTCAGCTTTCATGATGCACCTCACGGATAGAACCCGCGCTCTTTTTTTGTGGCCTTACGAGCGGAAACAATACGAATGCTCTCGCCGTTTTCTCTCTCACAGTGACAGACGATCAAGACACGACTTTCATTGCTCATACCGAGCATTATGAAGCGATCTTCCTCCGACGAATGTTCTTCATCATAGAACTGGACCGCATACTCATCGAAAAACACAGATTTCGCTTCTCTGAAAGAAACGCCGTGCTTTTTCTGATTTGCCCGATCCTTGGTATCGTGCCACTCAAACGTGATCATACGTACAGTGTATGTACGCACATGGGGTTGTCAAGATTCAGCCCAACACTTACAGCAGCGACATATGAAGGATTACAATTGCGACATCACAAGTCACTACCGCATTCCAATTACGGCAACCAATCTAAGCGATAAACCCGGCCCTGCGAACGTCGCGGCCAACCAAACCGGAACCGCAAAGAAAAACCCACCAGTCCAGCTGAGATGCTGATCAGGCGGGCTTTTGGATGGTGGGTCGTGCAGGATTCGAACCTGCGACCAATTGATTAAAAGTCAACTGCTCTACCAACTGAGCTAACGACCCGTATTCGGGAATCATCCGGCGGGGCGCCGGAAAGACGCCGCATTATACAGGACGGCCCGTTGCGCTCAACCGGTTTGTGACAGCTTTCAGACGGCCTCCAGCTTGCGGAATTTCTCCGGCAACAGACGCAGATCGACCAAGCCGGTGATCAACGCCTTGCCGACGCTGGCCTCGTCTTCGTAGACCATTTTGTAGTACTGCACCTTCATGGTCAGCGCGCTACCGAGGAAGATGGCGCCGAAGGTGAGAAACGAACCGAGCGCGAGGGTCGAGACGCCGGTGACCGCCTGGCCGATGGTGCAGCCCATCGCGAGGGTGCCGCCGAAGCCCATGAGCACCGCGCCGATCACGTGATTCAGCAGATCCCTGCCCGAGCTGAACCATTCGAGTCGGAAGCTGCGCGAGATCAAGGCCCATAGCAGCGAGCCGAGCACCACGCCGGCGAAAGCCACCACGCCGAAGGTAAGCAAGGCACGCTCGAAACCGCCGGCGGCATATCCCAAAGTCTGCCCCATGGGATTGATGAAAGTGTACGACTGCGGTGCCAATGGGCGGCCCTGGGCCGGTCTGCCCTCGTCGGAATCGGCCAGCATGTCCCATTCGGCATAGTAATCGGACAGGCTGAGTACGCCGTCTTCGGTGTCGACGCCGATATTGCTGGTGACGTACCAGGCGCCGAGCACGGCGAGCCCGACAACCAGGCCACCGAGGATGTTGTCGCGGCTGCCGCGAAAGTCGACCGATTTGAACGCGAACCCAATCAGTACGGCACCGAGCAACACGCCCAGGGCAACGCGTGCGACCGGCGCGGATTCACCGGCGATGAGGTAACCCAGATCCTGCGATTCACCCAGATCGATCGCCAGCGGGCGTATCCAGTCGAAGAACAATACGCTCATCAGGGTTTGATCGGAGCCCGGGAACGGGTTGAGCATGAAATAGGCGATCACCCCGATGATGGCGAACACCAGGACCGATTTGAGATTGCCGCCGCCGATACGGATCAACGTTTTGTTGCCGCAACCGCTGGCCAGGGTCATGCCGATACCGAACAACAAACCGCCCAGTACGTTCTCGGCCCAGATCAGATTGCCGCCCCGGTAAGGCGGGAAACTGCCGCTGGCATCGACCATGCCGGCATATTCGAACAGCGCCACGCCGAGCAGCGCGACGGCAATGGCGAACAACCAGGCGCGCATACGGCCCGTGTCGCCCATGTTCACCAGATCGGATACCGCGCCCATGGTGCAGAAGTTGGTCTTGTTGACTACCAGCCCCATGATCAGCGCGAGCACGAACACCGTCCACAGCAAGGCCGTTTGGGCCTCGACGAAACCTTCGAACAACATCGCTCACCCTCCGTGACCGGTCGAATGACTGCCGCCGGTCTTTATCGTGCTAGGGAGAGTACCGAATCGGCCCGGAATCGGCTAGACGCGATAGCGCGTCGGATCGGTGATACCGGCAGCGGCAAAGCCCTCGGCCCGTAAGCGACAGGAATCGCAGACGCCACAGGCCACGCCGTCGGCATCGGCCTGATAGCAAGAGACGGTCAGGCCGTAATCGACGCCCAGCGCACTACCGGCGCGGATGATTTCGGCCTTGCTCATCCGGATCAACGGCGCATGCACCTTGAAACGGCCGCCCTCGACACCGACCTTGGTCGCCAGATTGGCGAGTTGCTCGAAGGCCTCGATGAAAGCCGGGCGACAATCCGGATAGCCGGAATAATCGACCGCGTTCACGCCGACGAACAGATCGGTCGCACCCAGCACTTCGGCCCAACCCAGCGCCAGGGCCAGAAACACCGTGTTGCGCGCCGGTACATAGGTCACGGGGATGCCCTCGCCGCCGGCCTCCGGCACGTCGATCGCGCTGTCGGTCAATGCCGAGCCACCGATGACGTCCAGGGCCAACGGCAGTATCTTGTGCGCCATCGCACCGCCGGCCTCGGCAACCCGTCGGGCGGCGTTCAGCTCGGCATGATGGCGTTGGCCGTAATCCAGGCTCAGCGCGTAACAGGCGTATCCCCGATCGCGCGCGAGCGCCAATACCGTGGCTGAATCCAAGCCACCGGACAACAGAATTACCGCCTTGCGTTGTGGGTCGTTCATCGCCCCGGTTCGTTACCCCAGAGGATCTTGTGGAGTTGCAATTGGAATCTTACGTCGAGACGGTCGCGCAGTATCCATTCGGCCAGTAGTGCCGGCTCCAATTCACCGGCGACCGGCGAAAACAACACGGTACAACGTTCGTTCAGAGCCCGGCGTTCGAGCTGTTCACGGCTCCAGCGATAATCGGCCTCGTCGCCGATCACGAACTTCACCTGATCGCGCGGCTTCAAGTGGTCGATATTGTCGTAAAGGTTCTTGTCCAGCTCGCCGGAACCCGGCGTCTTCAAATCCATGACGATCTCGACGCGCGGATCGACCGCCGCGATATCGAGCGCGCCGCTGGTCTCCAGCGATACCGCATAACCGGCATCGCACAAGGCGCCGAGCAGTGCGAGGCAATCCGGTTGCGCCAAGGGCTCGCCACCGGTCACGGTGACATGGCGCGCGCCGTATTGGGCGACCCGTTCGAGAATGGCGCCGATCTCCCACCAGTCGCCGCCCTTGAAGGCGTAGGCGGTATCGCAATAACCGCAGCGCAACGGGCAGCCGGTGAGGCGCACGAAGACCGTCGGCCAACCGATCGTGGCGGCCTCGCCCTGCAGGGAATGAAAAATCTCGGTGAGGCGAAGCCGCGCCATGACGTCGTCGGATGAGATCGAAGCGCGCGGCCTCAGGGGCCGAACTGCTTGAGACGCTGACGTGCCAATCCGGCCGCGGGGGAGTTGGGATAATCCTTCAACACGCGCTCATAGGCACTGCGTGCATCGGCGCGCTTGCCGGCGGCCTGGTGCAAACGCCCGATTTTGAACAGGGCACCGGGCGCCTTGGTGCTTTTGGGATGATCGCTCATCACCTTTTCGAACGCGGCCAATGCGGCGGCATTCCGTTGCGAAACATAGTGTGCCTCGCCGAGCCAGTACTGGGCGTTCGCCGCCAGCTCGTCTTGCGGATACTTTTCCAGGAAGGACTCGAAGGCCTTGGCCGATTCGGCATAGCGCTTCTGCTGCGGACTGAGCAACGCATAAGCCGCCTGGTACTCGGCCTGGATCTGCGCCCGATCGACCGGGGCGGTCGGCTCCGGCGTCAGATCGGTGACCGGTGCCGGCGTGCCGCTCGGCGCAACCGGTGCGGGAACGCGCGCGGTTTGATCGGAGGTGGCCGACGGTGCAGGTGCTGTCGCAGCTGGCGCCGGTGCGGGCTCGCTGCGCAGCGTACTGATACGCTGATCGATATCCAGATAGATATCACGCTGCTTGCGCTTGAGCTGCTCGATTTCATAACCGAGCCGTTCGATCTCGCCGCGCAGCTGGCGATTTTCCCGTCGCATCTCATCCAATTGAAGGGTCAACTCGGTTACCCGGCCGGCCCTGCGTTCGAGCAGTTCGAGACGCTGCGTAAAAGACCCCTCGGCCGCCGGTGCGGTAACCGGTAAGGTCACCACCAGCAGGCCGAGTGAGATCGGAACGATGGAGCGCAAGGACTTCATGCGCAATGAACGATCTTAGTAGACCAATACCGCGCGACGGTTCTCGGCCCACGACACATCGTCATGGCCCATCGCTGCCGGGCGCTCTTCACCATAGCTGATGGTATTGATCTGGGTGGAATCGACACCCTCCGCCTCGAGGAAACGCTTGACCGCATTGGCACGACGCTCACCCAGGCCGATGTTGTATTCACGCGAACCGCGCTCGTCGGCATGGCCTTCGACCAATACGGTGACCGAGCGATTGCCGTTCAAATAGGCCGCATGGGCACGCAGCACATCGACGAATTCGCTGCGGATGGTGCTTTGATCGAAGTCGAAATAAATCGTCTTGGTGAACAGCAGGCTGTTCGGATTGTCCAGCGGATTGCCGGTCCAGGCGCCGCCGTCCCGGGCACCGCTGGTGCTGGCAGACGAACCACGATCTTCGACAGACGCGCCGGAGGTATCTTCTTTGGTGCCAGTGGTGGTGCAACCGGCGAACAGTAGCACCGACATGACGACGGCCAACCAGGCCGAACTTTGGAATTTCATCTAACGATTCCTCTCCTGATGGTGATAGGGCGACCATACGGGTTCTCGAACATCGCCTTGTTGTAAACGAAGACGTTGCTGAACTCGACCATCGGTCGATACAGCAGCGAGCACTCCCCTGCCGTTGATCTGTGATGCGTAAATTAGCATGGCGCCATTTGGGGCGAAACTGGGCGATTCATCAAGTCGACCAGTACTCATAACGCGAAAGTCGCGTGTTTGCAGATCCAAAGTAGCGATTCGGTACTGACCACCGACCCGTGTAACCATGGTAAGCATACGCCCGTTTGGCGAGAAAGACGCGCGGGCATTGTATTCCCCTTCGAACGATACCCGCGTCGCAGGACCACCGGAAACCGGTACCCGATAGATCTGCGGCTGACCGCCACGGTCCGATGTGAACACCAGCGATTTCCCATCCGGCGCCCAGGCCGGTTCGGTATCGATGGCCCAATGCCGGGTCAAAGGACGCAGGCTACGCCGCGCGACATCCATGACGAAGATATCCGGATTGCCGTCCTTCGACAGCGTCAACGCCAGATAACGCCCATCGGGCGACCAGGCCGGCGCACCATTGATGCCTTTGAACGAGGTCAGCTTCTGACGGTTGCCGGTGAAGACTTCCTGCACCCAGACCGACGGCTGCGCGTTCTCGAACGAGACATAGGCCAGCTTGCGACCGTCCGGCGACCAGGCCGGCGACATGATGGGCTCATCCGACGACACGATGGTCTGCGGGTTATAACCATCGGCATCGGCGATACGCAGCTCGATTCTTTCTTTGTCCTGGCCGGTACGCACCGAGGTGACATAGGCGATGCGGGTGGCGAAGGCGCCCGGCTGACCGGTCAGGGTTTCATAAATGATGTCGGCAATATGGTGGGCGGTGGCGCGCAGATCGCGGGCCGTGGTCGGCATGCTGTAACCGGTGATCTGTTCGCCGCGGAACACGTCGTATAAAAAGAACTTCACCAGATAGCCGCCCGGACCGTTCGGGCTGACCTCGCCGATCACCAGGTTCTCGACGTTCAGCGCACGCCAATCACGGAAATCGACATCTTCACCACGACTCGGGCGCGACAACATCTCGTTGACCGGTAGCGGTTTGAAACGGCCGCTGCGTTGCAGATCGGCAGACACCACACCGCCGACTTCATGCGCCGGCGGCTTGGCGGCCTCGCCACGCCAGGCAAAAGGCACCACGGCAATCGGCAAGGCGCCTTCGAGCCCCTGGGTGATCTCGATCGTGAGCGTTGCATGCGCCGGCAACACCGAACCGACCAGCAAAAACAGAATAAACAGTCTCTTCATAGCATTTACAGCTCAGTTGCCGGGTTCAAATACGAATTCGATTTCACGGAACTGCGCCAGCAGGCGTTGCGACGTGGGCATGGGCAATGGATCTGCCTTACGCACCGCGGCCTCGACAGATCGATCGAAGGATATGTTGCCGCTGGACTTTACCACGTTAACCAATAAAACCGATCCACTGCTGCCCAACCTCACCCGCACGGTACAGCGCAGTCCCTGCTCGCCGGTGCCCGGCGGCTTCAGCCAGTTGCGCTCGACCTTGGCGCGAATCCGGGACACCACCAGGGCCTTCTCCGACGCATCCTGCTCGGCCTGGAACTGGGCCGCCAGTTCCGCTTCGCGGGCCTCGCGATCGGCCTTCGCCTTGGCCTCGGCCGCTGCCTTGCGTTTACGTTCGGCCTCGGCCTTCTCTCGTGCGATCCGTTCCTTTTCGGCCTTTGCCTTGGCCTCCGCTTCGGCCTTTTTACGGGCCGCCTCGGCTTCCTTGCGCTTCTTTTCTTCGGCCTTGCGCCTGGCCGCGAGTTCCGCCTGGCGTTTCTTTTCTTCGGCCTGTTTCTTTTTCTTCTCTTCCTCCTTGCGTTTCTGCTCGGCGATGCGACGCTTTTCGGCCTCGACGCGCTTTTTCTCCTCGGCCTTTTTGCGCGCCGCTTCCTTTTCACGCTGCTTGCGTTGCTCTTCGAGCTCGGCCAGCTTGCGCTTTTCCTCGGCACGGCGCTTTTTCAAGGCCTCGAGTTTTTCCTCTTCGGCGCGCTTCGCCGCGGCGGCCGCTTCGACCTTGGCGCGTTCCTCGGCCTTGAGTTTCTCCTGTTCGGCCTCGAGCTTGCGCTGATCGACCAACTGCGCCTGCACGACCTGTACGTCCCCGCCGATCGGCTTGACCTCGTCGCGCCAATCGACCTCCAAAATCAAAAACACGCCCAGGGCCACGTGCAGCAGAATCGCCAACACCAGGGCCACCGGATTACGTCGCAACACCGCCAACACGATAGTGGCCCTAACGCTCCTCGGGCGGCTGAGTGATCAAGCCGACGCTCGGCGCGCCCGCCTGCTGCAAGATGACCATGGCCGCGACCACCTCTTCGTAGACCACGTTCTTGTCGCCCTTGATCAAGACCGGAATACCCGGGTTGTTTTTGATCAGCGCCGTACTCTTGAGCAGCAGCTCATCGTGATCGACGAATTGGGTACGGTCATCGTCGTAGGTAATCGACAGCCGCCCGTCGCTTTCGACGCCGATCACCAGCGGCCGTTTGGCCTCGTCTTCCATCGGCTTGGCGTCGGCCTCGACCAGATCGACCCTGACACCCTGCGTGAGCAGCGGCGCGGTGATCATGAAGATCACCAGCAGCACCAACATCACGTCGATGTAAGGCACGACATTGATCTCGGAGATCGGCCGGCGGGTTTTCTGTTTATGCGCCATGGGCCCGCCCGTTACCGGTGTTTTGCATCGTCGGCCCGCCCATCAACGTTTCCGGGTACGGCTGTGTGCCTGACGTTGCAGTATGTTCGAAAACTCCTCGACGAAATCGTCATAACGGTTTTCCAGGCGCTGTACCGCGTTGGCATAGCGGTTGTACGCCACCACCGCCGGGATGGCAGCAAACAGGCCCATGGCGGTCGCGATCAAGGCCTCGGCAATCCCTGGCGCGACCAGGTTCAGGGTGGCCTGTTTGACGTTACCCAGGGCCTGGAAGGCATTCATGATGCCCCAGACCGTACCGAACAGCCCGATATAGGGACTGGTCGATCCGACCGTGGCCAAAAACGGCAGATGATGTTCCAGGGTATCCATCTCGCGACTGAGCGCGACCCGCATCGCCCGGCGCGCGCCCTCGACCAACGCCATCGGATCGGCGCCGGCATTTTCTCTCAGGCGCGCGAACTCGCGAAAACCGGCGTGAAAAATCGCGCTGCTGCCGCGCAGGGCCTCGCGCTCGCGATCGACCGCACGATAGAGATCGCCCAGATCGCCGCCGGACCAGAAGCGATTCTCGAACTCCTCGGCCTCGCGCTGGGCTTTCTTCAACACCCGCGAGCGATCGAAAATGATGGTCCAGGAGAGAACCGACGCCAGTACCAGTATCGCCATGACCAGCTGAACCACCACGCTGGCATTGGCAATCAGGGCGATAAAAGACAAATCACTGGTGTGCATCGATAGCTTCCCGGATGTCGACCGGTATCGCGACCGGTCGGAATTTCTCTTTGTCCAGGCACACCACCTTTACCTTGGCCTCGGTGAGGACCCGGTCCGGTGTGCGCAGCAGGCGTTGATGAAAGGTGATACTGACCTTGCTGAGCGCCGCGATCTCGACCTGCACCACCAGGGCATCGTCGAAGCGCGCCGGCACAAGATAGTCGATTTCGACATGACGAACCGCGAACACGATCCCGGAGTCGCGCATTAATTGCTCCTGACCGAAGCCGAGGTGCCGTAACCACTCGGTGCGACCGCGTTCCAGGTATTTGAGGTAGTTGGCGTAATACACGACGCCGCCGGCGTCCGTGTCCTCGTAGTACACACGTACCGGCCACTCGAATCGTCTCAACTTATTGTCCTGCTCTGATCGAATCGTCCGCCCAAAGTTCAATCGTCTGCGAGATCGGCGAACAAATCCGGCGCATCGCCGGTCTTGGGCGGATTGAGCCCGAAGTGCAGATAGGATGCCCGGGTCGCCATACGTCCACGCGGTGTGCGCATCAAATAGCCCTGCTGGATCAGATAGGGTTCGAGCACGTCCTCGATGGTGCCCCGCTCTTCGCCGATCGCCGCCGCCAGATTGTCCAGACCGACCGGGCCGCCATCAAATTTCTCGATCACCGCCTGCAGCAGGCGCCGATCCATTTGATCGAAACCATGGGCATCGACCTTGAGCATACCGAGCGCGGCATCGGCGACCGCACGATCGACCCGTCCGTCGGTCTTCACCTGGGCATAATCGCGCACCCGGCGCAGCAGTCGATTGGCGATACGCGGCGTGCCGCGTGAACGGCGAGCGATCTCCGTCGCCCCGTCGGTTTCGATATCGACCCCGAGGATACCGGCCGAACGGGTGACGATACGCGCCAGCTCGGCCTCCGAGTAAAACTCCAGGCGTTGCACGATGCCGAAGCGATCGCGTAACGGCGAGGTCAGCAGGCCGGCACGGGTGGTCGCACCGACCAGGGTGAAGGGCGGCAGATCGACCTTGATCGAACGCGCCGCCGGGCCTTCGCCGATCATGATGTCGAGCTGGTAATCCTCCATCGCCGGATAAAGCACCTCTTCGACCACCGGGCTGAGGCGATGGATCTCGTCGACGAACAGCACGTCGTGGGGTTCGAGATTGGTCAGCAACGCCGCCAGATCGCCCGGACGTTCCAGCACCGGCCCGGAGGTTTGACGCAGGCTCACGCCCATTTCGTTGGCGATGATGTGCGACAGCGTGGTCTTGCCCAGGCCGGGCGGGCCGAAGATCAGTACATGATCGAGCGCCTCGCCGCGATCGCGCGCCGCAGGAATAAAGATCTCCATTTGCTCGCGCACGGCCGGCTGGCCGACGTACTCGGCCAGCGTCTTGGGTCGGATGGCGCGATCGATCGCGGCATCGTCGTCGGCAGACTGGGCGGAGATGAGACGGTCGGCGTCTTGCATCGGGGGATTATGGATGAACTGGGACCCGGCTTCGAGTGTTGAAATGAGGCAGATTGCGGGCAATCCCGACCGTATGACAGAAAACCCCGCGATATGGGCGAAACGGCGTTATTTGGCCGTCCCTTTGAGTGCGGCACGAATGATCGCCTCGGTCTCCATGCCCTCTTCGAATACCTTGCTGACCATACGACTGGCCTCGGGCGGTTTGTAACCCAGGGCGATGAGCGCACTCACCGCATCTTGATCGGCCCCGGCCGGCGGAGCATCAGGCCGGCTGGCGGTGCCCCCCGTTGTCGTCACGGCACCAACGGCATCGAGTTTGTCGCGCATTTCGACCACCAAACGTTCGGCAGTCTTTTTGCCCACCCCGGGCAACCGGGTCAACGCGGCATGATCGGCCGCCTGTACCGCCTGACTGAACTCTTCGGCGGTCATACCCGAAAGCACGCCCAGCGCCATCTTGCCGCCGACGCCGCTCACCTTGAGCAGCGCCCGAAACAGCGTGCGATCGGCCTCGCGGGCAAAACCGTAGAGCACATGGGCGTCCTCACGCACCGATAAATGGGTGTGCAAGGTGATCGCTTCGTCGCCCTCGGGCAAAACATAGAAGGTCGACATCGGTGCCTCGATCTCATAGCCGACGCCGTTGACGTCGAGCAGCAGAAACGGCGGTTGCTTGTGCAGGATGACGCCGCGCAACCGACCGATCATTGTGCCCCCTCGATCTGCCGCCGGGTACCCTGGCTGTGGGCATGGCATAGCGCAATCGCGAGCGCATCCGATTCGTCCAGTCCCATCTTCCCCTGCATGCCGAGGATCACCCGCACCATGTGTTGTACCTGTTCCTTTTCCGCCCGGCCGTTGCCGACCAGGCCCTGTTTGACCGCCGCCGGCGTGTACTCGAACACCGGCAGTTCACGGGTCACGATGGCGCTGATCGCGGCACCGCGCGCCTGACCCAGCTTGAGTGCCGACGAGGCGTTGCGCGACACGAACACCTGCTCGATCGCGACCTCCTGCGGCCGCCATTCGTCCAGCACCGCGCGAATACCGTTGAAGATCTCGCCGAGCCGTTGCGGAAAATCGCCATCGGCCGTGCGAATGCAGCCCGAACCCAGATAACGGCTGTGTATGCCGTCGGTCTCGATCAAGCCGAAACCGGTCACCCGCGAACCGGGATCGATGCCGAGCACCCGCGCCGAGGGCCGCTTAGCTTTCAAGCGCTTCCATGATCTCTGGCGCGATATCGGCGTTGGTGTAGACGTCCTGCACATCGTCCAGATCTTCGAGGAAATCGACCAGACGCAGCAACTTTTCGGCACCGTCCTGATCGAGCGGCGCGGCATTGTCGGCCTCGAAAGTCACCTCGGCGTTATCGGGCTGATGCCCGGCCGATTCCATCGCGGCGAGTACATCGGAGAAATCGTCCGGATTGGCATAGACATCGACCGAACCGTCTTCATTGCCGACAACGTCATCGGCACCGGCATCCAGCGCGGCCTCCATGAGCGCATCCTCGTCGGCCCCGGGACCAAAGCTGATGATGCCCTTTTTGTTGAACATGTAGGCCACCGAGCCGTCGGTACCGAGATTGCCGCCGTGCTTGGTGAAGGCATGACGCACTTCGGACGCGGTACGGTTGCGATTGTCCGTCATGCAATCGACGATGATGGCGACCCCGCCCGGGCCATAGCCCTCGTAGCGGATTTCGTCAAAATTGGCGTCATCCTCACCGCCGGCGCCGCGTTTGATCGCACGCTCGACGGTATCGTTGGGCATGTTCGCGCCACGTGCCTTGTCGACCGCCAAACGCAGCCGCGGGTTGGCATTGATATCGCCGCCGCCCTCTTTCGCCGCAACCGTCACCTCGCGGATCAACTTCGACCACAGCTTGCCGCGTTTCTTGTCGTTCGCTGCCTTCTTATGCTTGATATTGGCCCATTTACTGTGCCCTGCCATGCCCTACCTCACCGGGAAAAATCTGTCGTAACGGCGCATACCTCGACGCCAATCGACGGATTTTATCATTCTGGGATTGGCGCGACAGCGGCCAAATGCGGCACTATGCGAACAATAAAACTATTAAAACCATGAAAGCCCCCAATTCGAAACTCATCGATACGACGCTGCCGGTGATGTTCCACACCGGCAGCAAGCTGCGGCGCCTGTTGGATCTGCCATCGACACAGCACCAACGGATTCAAGCGGTGCTGCTGCGCGATCCGGGCGCTACCGTCGCGGTGTTTCGAGAACTCGAACGCATTCGCCCCGGCGCCCGAAAGCAGGTCGGCGACGCCGCGCATGCGATCTCGCTGATCGGACTCGACCGCTTTCGCCAACTGCTCGATTCATTGCCGGAGATTCAATCCGGACTGGGCGATCTGGCGCAAAATCCGGGGCCCGCGATCGCCTACAGCCAGGCCGCGCACGCCGCCGGCTTTGCCGCCGCGCTGGCCGAACAAACCGGCATTCGATCCGGCCAAGAGATCGCAACCGCCGCATTGCTGCAAAACCCGGCGATCCTCGCCTTGTGGCTGATCGAACCCGATTCGGCACAACGCGCCACCTATGCCATGCGCGATGGCGTCACCGTCGATGTCGCCTTCGGCGCCGAGCTGGGTGAACCCCTGGACGACGTCAACCGCCGTCTCGGCGAGGCCTGGGCCTTCCCGTCTTTGGCGCAACAGGCACTTGGCGATTGGGACGAGTTTAGCCCCCGCCCACAAATCGTGAAGCTGGCCGACGGTCTGGCGCAACTCGCCGCTGCCGGTTGGGAACATGCCGACAACGCCATCATCTCGGCCCTACTCGCGGAATTCCTGTCGGTCGAAGACGACCAGGCACGCAGCTGGCTGCACCGCTGCGCGGTCGACGGCGCACGCCATCTGCACCCCCTGGGTTATCCGCTACCCGGTTTCGAGTTGATGTTCATACCGGGCGAACACGACCATGAGGACGATCACGCCGTGCCGGAATTCGGTGCCTGGCGCGAGCGTTTGAAAGCGAGAAAGGCGGCCAAGACGGCGCCCGAGCTGCATAAGACCATGGGCGAAATCATGCGCCGTATCCGCCAGGAGGCCGGTGCGACACGGGTGATGTTCGCCATACTCAGCCGGGATCGCCGACGCCTGCGCACACGGCTCGCGCTCGGCGGTTCTGCGGAAGATGCCTTACGCAAGCTCGATCTGGAAATGACTCCGCGCAACCTGTTCAGCGTGCTGCTGGGCAAATCGCAAAGCCTCTGGCTACGTGCCGACAATCTGAGTAAATACCAGCCCTATCTGACGGAGAACGTGCGACACGTCATCAACACCAATGGCGCCTACATGATGTCGGTGTTCGTCGACGACAAACCACTCGGCCTGATGTATGCCGACGGGGACAAACTGGACGACGAGGGTTACAAACGGTTTCGCCTTTGCTGTCAGCAAGCGGCCAAGGCTTTGAGCGGCGGCCAACGTTGAGAATCCCGCAACCGGTACCAAGTTGAACGGCCACAATCACCGTGCAACCATCCGCTCCCACGACAACACCGGCGCGATGGCCGCTGGAGAGTATCCGGCATGAGCGAACAACCCAAAGGGCCGACCCCGACCGAGATCAATCTGCACCGGAAATCACGCCTGCTGAACATCAGCTTTTCCGACGGCCGGGCCTTCTCGTTGCCGTGCGAATATCTCCGCGTGTATTCCAGGGCAGCCGAGGTGACCGGCCGCGACATGCCGGAGACCGGCAAGGAAACCGTCAACATCGATCGCATCGAACCCCAGGGCAGATACGCCATCCGAATCGCCTTCGACGACGGGCACGATACCGGCATCTACGCTTGGGAAACCCTGTACGACCTGGGCATCAACCAGGAACGGTATTGGCAGGATTATCTCGACCGCCTGACCGCGGCCGGCTACGACCGAGCCGGTCATCGGCTGGCCGGCGCGCCGCCTATGGAACCTTCGCTCAAGGTGATGTACTTCGCCTATCTGGCAAATATGATGCGCAAGGAATCCGAGACGGTCTCACCACCCGATACGGTCGAGGACGTTCAGCAACTGTTGGCCTGGCTGCGTCGGATCAAGGGTGACCGCGGCTATCTGTTGGCCGACGACAATGTACGCGTGACAGTCAACAGGCAATTCGCCGAGCCGTTCACTCGGCTCGATCCCGGCGACGAAATCGCCATCGTGCCGAATTCGCCGAATCCACCGGCACCACCGAAACGGGACAAGCCACGCAGCAACGACGGGTGAGCCGCGCAATCAAATGCTTTCGTTCATATCGACATTGCCGAAAGCATCGGTCAACGCGCCGATACCCCACCACCCGGTCACATCAAATTTCGTTCACTCATCCACTCACGGATCAGTTTGCGATTGGTCCACGACGTCGCGCGCCGCAGCGCCGTCGAAGCCGACAACCAGCGATACTGTCGATGCTCGCGCGGCCCGACGCGAACCATGCGCCGTGTCGGGAGCTGCACGATGAACCAATGCTCGCGATTAACCCGATGCTGTGGCGCATAGCGGGCACGCCACGGCGGCACGATGGGGAAACTCACCCCACGATGCAGATCGGCCAAATGCCGCCCGGCTTTTAACCCGGTTTCTTCAGCGAGTTCCCGCACCGCGGCCGCGCGCGCAGACTCTCCCCAGTTGAGCGAGCCGGTAACCGATTGCCAGAATCCGCGCGGGCGGGTGCGTTCCATCAACAATACCTCGCCGGCGTCGGTACAGACCAAGATCAACACCGACTCGGGACGTTTATAGGGCTTTTGTTCCAATATCGAGAGCACCTCTAAAATGCCGAGCCCATCAGATTGGATGCCCGGACACGGACTATCAAGGCACAAATCGCACGTAATAGCCGGCTATTGCGAAGATTTGTCACGTCGATGGCACCTATTCGAGCGTTCAGGGGGCGCGCGCATGAAGGGTTGGAGGCGCCCTTAAGACTCTTGTTCGTGTGAGGCTTAAAGACTATCAGTTTCAAGCCGTTAGCCGTTTAAGAAGCGAACAATCCGGTGAATCGAATGGCCTTCGATACGACCATTCCCTTGCAAGAGTGCACGGATGCATTCACCCAATCGATTATCGACGACATCCCACGTCCGCTGTTTCTGCTCGACCAAGAGATGCGCATACTCGCACTCAACCCGGCCGCCAGCCGTTTGTTCGCACTGCCGACTACCGATGCGCTGCATCAACCCTACCACCTGCTATTCGTCACCGACGGCGAGACGAACTCGAAGATAACCGAAGCGCGACAATGCTGGCAGACCCTGGCCGAGACACGCACGGGACGCCGTTTCACGGCCGAGGTCACTTGTTCACCGCTGGCATACAAAACACTCCGGCGTTACCTGTTGCAGGTATGCGATCTCGACGAGTCGGCCCAAGAAAGCACGCTTTCTTCGGGTGCTCAGACGCATGTCGATCTCATGCTCGATGCCATCTCCGACGCGGTGATCACCGCCGACGCCAACGGTACCGTGACCTTCGCCAATCAAGCCGCCTGCCGTTTGTTCGGGCAGAGTGAGCAAACGTTGCGCGGCAGATTGTTGAACGAGGTCCTGGTATTCCATCAACCGCAGCACAACGAGCGTTTCGAGGCCGACAGCTACAAGGTGCTGCATAGCGGGGGCGCCGTCGGGTTGGACGACACGGCCGAATTGCTGCGTTCCCGCAACGACGCGGTACCGGTCGACGGCAAACTGGTTGCCCTGGAGGACGCCAAAGGCCGTGTGACCGGCTGCGCTGCCGTGATCCGCGATGTATCTGCCGAGCGTCGTATGCAAGCCGTACTGTCTTTCAGAGCGACCCACGACGAACTGACCGGGCTGGTCAACCGTCGCGAGTTCGAGCGCCGCCTGCAAGAGCAAGTCGTGCGCACCACATCGACCGGCCAGTCGAGCGCGATGCTGATGGTCGACATCGACCGTTTCAAGCTGGTGAACGACAACTATGGCCATCTGGCCGGTGACCTGCTGTTACGCCAGCTCACTCAGATCTTCCTCGGGCAGATTCGCAGCAGCGATACCCTGGCGCGCACCAGCGGCGACGAATTCGCCATCCTGCTGCCGGGCTGCGATCGCGATCGCGCACGATCCATCGGCGACAATCTGCGCAATGCCAGTGCCGGTTTCCGCCTCACGTGGGACAACGACCAGATTGCAGTCGATATCTCAGTGAGCGTCGTCATCATCGACGATCATATGCGTTCGACCGGCGATGTGGTCATCGCTGCCGACAGCGCGATGCTGATGGCAAAGGAGGCCGGCCGTAACTGCGTGGTGGTGTACGAACCCGAAGGACATGAAGAGCAACGCCGGCGTGGCGAGGCCATGTGGGTGACGCGGATTCGCGATGCCCTGAAAAAGGATAGCTTCCGTCTCTATTGCCAACCCATCGTACCGGTCGAGCACCAGACCAACGGGCGTTGGAGCTGCGAAGTCTTGTTACGGATGGTCGACGATCAGGGCGAACTGGTCCCGCCCATGACCTTTATCCCGACCGCCGAGCGCTACGACCTGATGAAACTGATCGATCGCTGGGTGATACACGCCGTTACCGAGCAATGGCGAAATCAGCCGGCGCTGTTCGAATCAATCGAAAAGTGCAACATCAATCTGAGCGGCCAATCGCTGGCTCAGGACGGCTTCTTGGATTTCGTGCTCGACCGCTTCAACGCAACCGGCTGTCCGTTCGAGCTCATCTGTTTCGAAATCACCGAGACCGCCGTGGTCGCCAATATGGAAAACGCCAAACGACTGATCGCCGAGCTGTCGGCACGCGGCTGCCGTTTCGCATTGGACGACTTCGGTAGCGGTCTGTCGTCGTTCGGTTATCTCAAACATCTGCGGGTCGACTATCTCAAAATCGACGGCAGCTTCGTACGGGACATGCTGGATGAACCCATGGACGCAGCAATGGTCAGAGCGATCGCCGACATAGGCCGCACGCTGGGGCTGGAAACCATTGCCGAATACGTCGAGAACGATGCCATCATCCGTGAGCTGCGCGGTGCCGGCGTCGATTATGTGCAAGGCTTCGGCGTACAGCGCCCTTTCCCGCTAAGCGAGTTGGGCGACTATCGGCCCAGGCTGCAAAGCGCCTGAATCAGCCCTCCGAGCCTCCCGCATCGCCGGCACTCTGCGGCTTTCGCACCCGAAGGTGCAGCTCGCGCAACTGGCCCTGCGAAACCTCGGACGGTGCCCGGGTCAGCAGACAGCTCGCACTCTGGGTCTTGGGGAAGGCCATGACGTCACGGATCGACGCGGCACCACCCATCAGCATCACCAGACGATCGAGCCCGAACGCCAAACCACCGTGCGGCGGACAGCCATACTTCAGCGCGGTCAGCAAGAAACCGAATTTCTCCTCTGCCTCTTCCTCATCGATCCCGAGCAGATGGAAGACCTTCTGCTGCACCGCCTCGCGATGGATACGGATCGAGCCACCACCGACCTCGGTACCGTTCAGCACCATGTCGTAGGCACGCGAGAGACAATCGCCGGGCTTGCTGTCGAGTAAATCGACGTGCTCGGTCTTGGGTGCGGTAAACGGATGGTGCAATGCCTGCCAGCGACCTTCACCCTCGTCCCATTCGAACATCGGGAAGTCGACCACCCAAAGGGGCCGCCATTCGTCGGCCATCAGTTCCAGATCCTCGCCGAGCTTGACCCGCAAAGCACCGATCGCCTCATTGACGATTTGCGCCTTGTCGGCACCGAAGAAAATCAAATCGCCATTCCCGACACCGGTTCGCTCGACAATCGCGCTCACCGCGTCGTCGGGCAGGAATTTGAGAATGGGCGATTGGAGACCGTCGCGCCCCTGGGCGATATCGTTTACCTTCACATAAGCCAGACCCTTGGCGCCGTAGATACCGACGAACTTGGTGTAATCGTCGATCTCTTTGCGGCTGAGTTCACTGCCGCCCGGCACACGCATGGCGACGACACGTCCGCCCGGATCCTTGGCGGGCCCGGCGAATACTTTGAATTCGACCCCATCCATCAGATCGGCGATGTCGATCAATTCCAAGGGACAACGCAAATCGGGCCGGTCGGAACCGAAGCGACGCATCGCCTCGGCATAGCTCATACGCAGAAAGGGATCGGGCAGTTGGACATCGAGCGCGGTAGCGAACAAATCGCGGATCATCCCCTCCATCAGCGCCATGATCTCGTCCTCATCCATGAAAGACATCTCGAGATCGAGCTGGGTGAACTCGGGTTGGCGATCGGCGCGCAGATCCTCGTCACGGAAACAACGCACGATCTGGTAGTAGCGATCCATGCCGGACATCATCAGCAACTGCTTGAACAACTGCGGCGACTGCGGCAATGCGAAGAACTTGCCCGCATGTACCCGACTGGGCACCAGATAGTCGCGCGCACCCTCGGGCGTCGCCTTGGTCAGCATCGGGGTCTCGATATCGAGAAAGCCGTGATCGTCGAGATAGCGGCGCAGGGTTCGGGTGCTGAGCGCACGCAGCATCATGCGTTCCTGCATCACCGGACGACGCAGATCGACATAGCGATAACGCAAACGCAGCTCCTCGGAAATGTCTTCGTCGTCGAGCTGGAAAGGCGGCGTGTCCGCGCGGTTCAGGATCTCGAGTTCCAGGCCCAGCACCTCGACCTCACCGGTCGGCAGGTCCGGGTTCACGGTACCTTCGGGGCGGGCCCGCACGCGGCCTCTGACCCGCACGACGAACTCGTTGCGTACCTGTTCGGCCGTCGCAAAAACCTCGGGCAGATCGGGATCGTAGACCACCTGGACCAGACCGCTACGATCGCGCAGGTCGATGAAAATGACGCCGCCATGATCGCGACGGCGGTTGACCCAGCCGCTGAATTCCACGGTCTGGTCGATATGGGCAGTGTTGACTTCACCACAGTAATGGCTGCGCATGTGTTTTCCCGGATTTGAAAAGACGAGGCGCCCCTAACTGCGGGGCGCCTCGGTTCGACGTCACAATCGGCGGACAAGCCGCCTCGTAATCAGTTGCCGGCCGGACAACTCCCGGTGCGGCACTCCTGGCCGGCAGATGCCTTAGCAGCGGTATCGTCGGCCTTGTTCTTCTTGCCGCCTTTGAAATCGGTCTCGTACCAGCCACCGCCCTTGAGACGGAAACCGGCGGCGGAAACCAGCTTGGTTAGCTCGGGCTTCTCGCATTCCGGACAGTCGGTCAGCGGAGAGTCGCTCATTTTCTGCATGGCCTCGAGCTCATGGCCGCAGGCGTCGCAGCGATACTCATAGAACGGCATTGTTTTACTTCCCAAAAAGCGTCAATCGGCGGATTTTACCACAGCGCGGGAAGTCGCCCACCCCCGGTCGGATTGGCGTCCGACGGTCCCCAAACAATCTTCTACAGGGGCAAGGTATCGTCGATGCCGCGATCGCGGTCGGCAGCCAGATCAGACTCTCTCAGACGTCCGACCTGTCGGTGGAGCTCACTCAACTCGTGCTCGGGCATGCCGAAACGCAGATAGCGATCGATGAGCTGGTAAAGATCCTCGAGCTGCTGACAACGCGTGTGCAGATAGCGCAGGCTAAGCGCCAGATGATGTGGATCGACATTTTGAGCGTGCATGCGTTCGGCCGCATTCAGCGCCATGTCGAGCTCGTCAGCGTTCGGTCGACGGACATTCATTCAAGATCCTGCAAACCGTCGGCCGCGAGTTCCTGACGGCCCCGCAACTGGTCGCTTTGGCGGCGCAGCAGGTGACGGATCAAAAGCTCACGGTCACGTTCGCGAATATGCGTAAACTCAATGCGCACGCGGTAAGGATAGCGTTTGTCGTGGACCAGCGGATCGTCCTCACCCGCGGGACCACTGTCGACCACGTTGCCATAGATCAACAGACCATTGAACGACGGGAACAACAGCATGCGGATCTCCAGTTGAGTACCCGGCTCATAGGATTCCTCGACCCCGACGCACATGCCACCGGCACTCAGATTGACCGGAATGGCGCTATCGGCCATCAACTCGGGTTCTTGGGCAATGAAAGCACGCCCAATGACTTCGATTTTCTGATCGAGCGCACGTAGATAAGCCGCCAGATCGGGGTCGCGATTTTCGATCCGACGCAGGCCGACGGTCATCTGTGCGGTAATCGCCGCGAGACTGGACATCACGGTGAAGTTGCCGACCAGATCCTGTTCGAACTCGTCGAGACGCAATTGCAATTCGTCCGGCGCCACCCGGCGCAAGCTAAGGCGTACGGTGTCGTCGATCCGAAAATAGCTTCTTCGGTCGTCTGCGCGGTCGACGGGGTCTCGCTGTTGCGTCATATATCGGTTACTCAACCTTTTCGAAATACGCTTCGTCGAGATCGTCGGTACCTTCGTCCAAACGACGCGTAAGAATCAATTCCACACGACGATTTTTCGCCCTGTTTTGTGGGCTGTCGTTCGACACCACCGGTTGGGTATCCGACAGGCCCTTCACCAAAACCCGATCCTCGGCGATATCCTTGTTTCGCAACAACGAGTGCAAAACCGTAACCGCACGCGCGGCAGACAACTCCCAGTTGGAACGAAAACGTCCCGTGCTGATCGGAATATTGTCAGTATGGCCGGCCACCATGATTCCGCCCGGCTTGGAAGCCAGTACATTGCTGATCCGGTCCATGACCTCGTGAAACGCCGGGTCGAGCCGCGCACTGCCTGAGCCGAACGAGCCCTTTTCCTGGATCCGTATGATGATCTGGCCTTCTTTCAACTCCATACTGACCAAACCTTTTTCGACCTCGGCCTCGAGAGATTCCTGCAGTTCCTGCACCTGCTCCTCGAGCTGGCGCTGCAGTACGGCCTCAGCCGCTTCTATCGCCGCCTGCTCGGCCAGTTCGCGCTGCTCCTCGAGACGCATTTCCTCGATCATTTCCTCGAGTTCTTGAATCTTCGGCTGCGGCTCTTCCGGCTCATCGGTTTTACCGTCCTGCATCTCGACGTTTTCCTTCTCCACCTCGATCGTCTCCTGACGAATCTCGGTGATCACCGCTTGCTCAGCGACACTCGGACTCCATTCCTGTTTGATGACGCTGACGCCCTTGACGATTTCCGGGGCCGGAATCTCGCGTTGAACGCCGAACGCATCTTTCATCGATTCGGCCATTTTCTTGAAGCGCACCGCATCGATGGTCGCGAACGACAACAACAGTACGAAGAAACACATCAGCAATGCCATCAAATCGGCAAAGGTCGCCATCCACGGCGGCAGCCCTTCTTCACATTTGGGACATTCGTCAGCCATTCAAGCGCCTATGCTTCCTGCTCGATGCGCTGTTTCGGCGGCAGATAGTTGGTAAGCATCTGCTCCAACACCTTGGGGTTCATACCCTCCTGGATACCGCTGATGGTTTCGAGGATAAGTGATTTATTGGTCTGCTCGAGCTCACTCGCATGGCCAAGCTTATTGGCCATCGGCTGCGCGAAGGCATTGGCGATAACGGCACCATACAACGTGGTCAGCAACGCAACGGCCATTGCCGGCCCGATGGCCGCCGGATCGGACATATTGGCCAACATCTGCACCAGACCGATGAGGGTACCGATCATACCCATCGCCGGTGCCGCCACTGCCATGTTCTTGAACATGCGCTGGCCGACCTCGTGACGTTGGATGGTGAGATCGATGTCCTTGGTAAGCATCTTCTGGACCAGCGCCGGATCATGGCCGTCGACACACAGGTTGATGCCCTTTTGCAGGAATTCGTTGTTGATCTCCTGATTCTCGAGCGCCAACAATCCATTCTTGCGCGCAACATCGGCCATCGTGACGGCGTCTTCGATCAGCTGTTTGGGGTCATCGACCTTGTACATAAAGGCCTTCAGTCCGATCGCGAAGGAACCGAGAAAATCGGCCAGCGAAACCTGCATGAGCGTTACCATGAAGGTACCGCCGACAACAATCAGCACCGAGGGGACATTGACGAACAACATCGCGTCGCCACCGGTTGCGATTGCACCGATAATGACGCCAAAGCCGCCGACAAGACCGACGAGCGTAGCAATATCCACGGATGAAACCTCCTCGTATCTTCCACCCGGTTTGTTGTTCTGACTGACATGCCAGGGCTATGAATTCGGTAGCGGAAGTCGGCAAGAAAACTTTAGTTCTGCAAAATGGCGTATAGGATCTTCAATGAATCAAAAAACGGTGTTGGTTACCGGCTGTTCCACCGGCATAGGGCGCTGCGTGGCACTGGGACTGAAGACGCGTGGTTACCGGGTATTGGCGACCGCGCGAAAACCCGCCGATCTCGACGACTTGCGCGATCAAGGCCTGGAAACCCTCAGCCTCGAATTGACCGATCCGGCATCCGTTCGCTACGCCGCGGAAGACGCCCTGAAACGCTGTGACAACAGACTCTACGGCCTGTTCAACAACGGCGCCTACGGTCAACCGGGCGCAGTCGAGGATTTGAGCTGGGAGGTACTCGAACGCCAATTGCAGACCAATCTGCTCGGCTGGCACGAACTGACACGGCTATTGATACCGTCGATGCGCGCCAACGGCGAGGGCCGCATTATCCAGAACAGCTCCGTGCTCGGCCTGGTCGCCATGCCTTACCGCGGCGCCTACAACTGTTCCAAATACGCGCTCGAAGGCCTGACCGATACGCTGCGGTTGGAACTGTACGGCAGCGGTATCGACGTGAGTTTGATCGAACCCGGCCCCATCGTCAGCCGCTTTCGCGATAATGCCTATGCAATGTTCAAGGCGCATATCGACGCCGAGCATAGCGTGCATCGTGACAACTACCGAGCAATGGAGGCACGATTGGAACAGGAAGGGCCGACAACCGCCTTCACGCTGCCGCCCGAGGCCGTGCTCAAACGGGTGATTCACGCGCTGGAGAGCAAACGGCCGAAAGCACGTTATCCGGTAACCACACCGACCTATGTGTTCGGACTGTTGCGCCGTCTGCTCGGCACACGACAAATGGATTGGCTGCTGCGCAAAGCGTCAGGTGACGGCAGCCGTTAACGCATTCGGTTATCCCACGTTGGCGTGGAGATGGGCCACCAAGCCCGGCTCGAGCCCCAAGCGCTCGCCCAATTGCGCAAGATAGGCCCGCTCGGCATTGCCGGACGGATCGATCGCGATCAAGGACGCGGCGTAGAGCTCCGCGGCAGTCTCGGGACAGGTTGCGCCGGCGGCAACCGCGTCCACACCCGCCGGTGACGCGAGTTCGTCCATCACGAACGCCTTTTCGTCATTGTCCAGGCCAAGTTCATTGACCGCGTTGAAGATTTGCCGTTGTTCGGCCGCATCGATTTTGCCATCCGCATTGGCGGCACCGATCATTGCCCTTACCAGGCTGCGGTTGAATGAGTTCTCTTGTCCGGGATCCGGCACAAAGGCGGAGTCGGCCGGCGCCGGCTGCAGCGCATCCAGCGAAGTTTCGACATCGCGACTCGGCGAAGCCTGTTTGCCGGCCTGCCAATCGCGCCAGGCCTTATATGCCAAACCGCCCACCAGGGCGCTGCCACCATAGGTCAGTGCCTTCTTGCCGACCTTGCGCCCGGTCTTGGTACCGACCAGGAGTGCCGCCAAGCCACCCGCCAGCGCACCGCCACCCAGACCACTGAGACCGGACAGCCCTCCACCGGTGGACCGGTCGGTCGGCGCGCCACCCTGGCTGCCGATAAATTGATCAAGTAGCTTTTTGGTATCGAACATTTTGCGCCTCCGGATGCGTTTCGGCCGACAACGTTACGACTCGGGTCAACGCGACATTGCCTCTCTATTCCCGATACAGTCTGCGGGTCCCTTAAAGACAACAAAACTCACATTTTGTTCATTCGGCCATCGAAAATCCCGAACCCGTGTTCGACAAAGCATAGACGCGATGCGATGACATAAGTTTGACTGCCGACACGGTACGGCACTTGGGAATCGTTACACTGAGCGGGTCACCGACCGGCCCAACGGCACGAACAAGGCGCCACCGATCGACAAAACATCAGATGACAAAAGGATTTTTCGACGACCCGCTGATCCATGCACTGCGACACTCGGCACACTGGTTGTTCGCAACCGCCCTGGTGCTACTGGTTAGCGTATTGGCGCGCGTTCAATTGATCGAACCCATCGCATGGGAACAACACTGCGCGACAACACCATGGAACGGTTGGTGCACACTGCGTTCGGCGATCATCGTTTTGATTCAGGAACAGCGCATCGGCTGGCTGGCATCAGTCGTTGGCCTGCTCGCGTTCGTCAATCACCGACGGTGGATCGCGGGCACCGCATGGCTAAGCGGCACCTGCGCCATGTTGCTTTACGCCGCCGTACCGGGCGCCTTTGCCGCCCTGTTCGGTTTGCTGCTACTGATACGCAACGGTAACAGGACCGATAACGCAACCATGGTCATCAACAACGTAAAAACCAAGGCTTGAGTGTTTCCGGGCATCTCGGGCCATAACACCCATGGCAATGTCGTTAGGACGATCAAGCCCAGCAAGCGCTCACGTACGGCATCTTCCGGCCATCCCGTGCCGAGCAGACGCGACACCGCCAGCATCAAAGCAGGCAGGAACCATAGGGGGATCGCGTAGCCGAGATAGCGGCCGTTGAACAGATGCATAAGGACGAACCATGCCGCAGCAAAAAACACCGCCAAGCACACCCGGCTCCAGATACGCACCAACCCGGCATATCTCCTCGCCAGGGAACCGTTCGTCAACACCAAAGGCAATAAAAAGGCGGTGGCGAAACCAAGCAGTACCATGGCACCACCGGCCAACCATTCGACCGTATTGCGACTCCAGTGAGCCAGATACTGCCATTGCGACGGCAGCAGCAAACCGCTCAACCCGCCCGCCAGCGCGACGTTAAACCTTAACGGCCAACCGGCCATACGTCGCACGGACGACGCCACTACCATTCGACAACACGTCAGGAAAAGAAACGCGCCGGCTGCGGCGCTCGCGACGGCGACCCAAGGTCGATCGTCACGTTCCGCAACCGGACCGGACCAGGGAAACTTGGCCCGGGCCGCACTGTCGAGAAAGCCCCAGCTACCGCCCATCGCGCCTTCGAGTTGGCGTTTCCAAGGCTGGTCGAAGGCCTCGATCAGGTTGTAGGACACCCCCTCATCTGCCGCAAGACTCACCCATTCACGAACGAAGCGCGCCTGTTCGACCCGCCCGGGCATGGCCGGCCCCCGCATACGACCAACGCTTGGCCAACCGGTCTCGCCAATCAAGATTTCTCGACCGGGAAAGGCTGTTTCGACCCGCCGCCGCACCTGCATGACATAAGAAGTCGCCTCCGCAACCGCGACCGGCTCATCCTCCCAATACGGCAGGATATGCACCGTGACCCAATCGACCAGGTCCGCCAGTTCGGCATTGCGTAGCCAAAACTCCCAGACATCGGCGTAGGTAACCGGCACCTCGGTTCCCGTACGCACCTGGCGAATCAATTCCCCCAATTGCACCGCATCGAGTTCTCGCCGTAGCAATACCTCGTTGCCGACGATAATTGCCGAAACAGTCTGCGGATAGGCTTTCGCGAGCGCCAAGGCACGCGCGATCCCGGCCTGGTTGCTCACCGCATCCCGATCGATCCAGATACCGAGCAACACGCGCTGGCCCAGTGTAGCGGCAATCTCCGGTACCGCATCCAGGCCCTGATCGACCGAGTAAGTACGCACGCAGTCGGTGTAGGTTGACAGCTGCTGCAAATCAGCGCGGATACGCTCGGGCGAAACCAGCGCATCGGGATCGAGCGGTGATTCGCCTGGGCGTCGAAAAGGCGCATAAGACACGCAATCGATCGCCACGCCGGCCGGCTCCGGCAAAACCTGCGGCCAAGTCTGAAACAGCAAATCCATGAAGACGCCCAAGACCGCCAGGACGAACACCATATTGGCGAGCAAAAGACGACGGCGAACGACATGAGACATTCGAACGGCAAGCCCGATCCTGCGACGGCGAATCGCCGACCGTCGGCATTCTGCCCCCCACGGGTCGGTCTAACCGGGCCTTGCTCACATCATAGGCAATAGGGCTTGAATCAGGTCGAGGCGAAATAATCGGCGAGGAAACGATCGAAATCGATCTGGGGCTCGGCCTCCAGGCGGGCCTGTTCATCCAGCGACGCGACAGCCTTGGCATCCAGCGCGGCAATGGTCTCTTCGGCCAGATGGCGATCCATGAAGTAGCGATGGTGTTGTTGCGACAAACGACGGGCGAACTGATAAAAGCTCTCGCCCTTGTCGCGCATTTCGGTCAGCATGCGCCCCGACGGCGTGAGATCGGGCGCGCGTACCTTGGCGATTTGATCGTCGACCGCATCTTCGAACCATGCTCCGCCCTCGATACCGTCGAGCACTTCGCAGACGGGCAGCATGGATTCCAATATCTCCAGCGCCCAGGCGCTCATGGGTATCTTGACGCCCCGATGCTGCAACGTCAGCCTGGGCTCACGTCCACGGTGCGCCACATCGAGCAGGTTGCGGTCGATCTCCTGGCGTTCGCCGGCATCGATCAACGGGCTGTCGGCAAACATGCAGAACAACATGAAAGCCTCGAGGAAGCGTCCCTGGGTTTCATCGAGACCGAGCGGGTGATAGGCGTTGACGTCGAGCGAACGCAGCTCGATATAACGAATACCGCGTCTCTTCAACGCCACGCTGGGACGCTCCATGCCCGCCAGCAGCTGTTTCGGACGCACGGTGCTGTAGTACTCGTTCTCGATCTGCAGGATATTGCCGTTGAGTTGACGATAATCGTCACCGTCACGCACGCCCAGCGCCTCCCAGGCATCCGCGGGTTGCAAGGTCGCCCTCAGCAATCGATCGGCATAGGTGTGCACATCGTCGTAGCAGGCCTTGAAGCCCAGACCTTCCTCACGGCTGTTCTGATAACCGATGTCCCCCATGCGCAACGACGTTGCGTAAGGTGCGTAATAAGTCGTCTCGTCGAAGGACGGTAGATTCGTCGACTGTCCGAGAAAAAAGGATTTGCAGACGGCCGGCGAGGCACCGAACAAATAAGGCACCAACCAGCCGAAGCGTTGCAGATTGCGCGCCATCCCCATGTAACGCTGATCGCGGAAATCGCGCAGACCGTAAACCCGTCCTTCGATCAGCCGAAAGGCCGACCACAGCTCTTCCGCCAAGGACCAGTTGAAATGCACACCGGCGATCACTTGCATCACCCGACCATAGCGGTGGCCGAGGCCGACCCGGTACAGATGTTTCATGCGCCCGGCATTCGAACTGCCGTACCGGGCCACCGGAATGTTCCGGTCACCACTCAACACACAAGGCATGCTGGTAGCCCACAGGATTTCGTCGCCTATCCGACGATAGACATAGGCCTGAAGATCGCCGAGCCGCTCAAGCCCGTCGGCAACACGGTTCAACGGCGGCGTGATGAACTCGATCAGCGCCTCGGAGTAGTCGGTGGTGATATCCGGATGGGTCAGCGCCGAGCCCAATGCCGGCGGATGCGGGGTGCGTGCTATGCCGCCCTCGGCGGACACACGAAGACTCTCCTTTTCCAGGCCGAAAAGGCTTTGACGGAGTAGGCTGATGTCGGCTTCGTTGCCCAGACGAATCAGGCGTTCATAGACGGAATCGAGCAAAATCGTCCTCGGGATTGCTACTGCAAAGGCGCGCGATTATAACCCGTCGCGACGAAACACCGCGGTTTGCGATCGGACCAAACCTGAGCCATCATCTCGCCGATGCGAAAAGCCGTTCCCGCCCTCCTGATCCTCATGTGTCTGCTGCTGACCCTACCGCCTTTGGTTTGGGCCGAGAACAACGCGGGCAACCGTACGCTGCGCCTATGGGAGCAGCTCGATACCGACAAACTGAAACTCAGATCGAAAGCCGCGCTGGTGGTCGACCGCTTCGGCAACACCCTGTACGAACGCCGGGCACAACAGCAGATGCCGATTGCCTCGCTGACCAAGTTGATGACCGCAATGGTCATCCTGGACGCCAAACTCCCCTTGGACGAGGCCGTCGAAATCACCAAGGCCGACCGAGACCTGCTGCGCCTGACCGGTTCACGCTTGCGAGTCGGCGCGAGCCTGAGCCGTGGCGAATTGATCACGCTGGCGCTGATGTCCTCGGAAAACCGTGCCGCAGCCGCACTGGGGCGCACCTTTCCCGGCGGCACCGAGGCCTTCATCAGGGTGATGAACCGCAAGGCCGTCACCCTGGGCATGAACGATACCCGTTTCGCCGATGCCGCCGGCCTGGACGCGGGCAATGTCTCCACCGCACGCGACCTCGCACGACTGGTATTCGCGGCAATGCGCTACCCCAAGATTCGCGAAGCCAGCACGCGCACCAGTATGAAGGTACGCCCGTGGCGCAAGCTCGGACCGCTGCGCTACGGCAATACCAACCGGCTATTGCGCAATGACCGCTGGGATATCCAGATCAGCAAGACCGGCTACATCAACGAGGCCGGGCGCTGCCTGGTGATGCACACCGAGTTCAACGGCACGCCGACCGTGGTGGTGTTTCTCAACTCCTTCGGCAAATTGACGCCATTCGGCGACGCCAACCGCGTGCGCAAATGGATCGAAAAGGGCGTCGACGACAAAGGCCGCCGAAATGCGGCCACCGAGGTCGCGAGCCAGGCAGGCTGAAAAACGTCGAAAGCGAGCTGTCCGTGATCAGTTGATCAGTGCCGTGCGCGGCCGTTCGCTGAGGATGTGATCGGCCAGCACATTGGCCGATTCTTCCAGCATGATGCGCTTGATACCCTCTTCGTCCCGCTCGGCGTTGTCCGCGACTTCTTCGTCATCTTCCTGATCCAGGCTGGCGAGCGGCGGCAAGCCCCGGAAGGCACGCAGACGATTACGCCGATCCAATCGCGCCTGCTCGCGTTCGTCCCATTCGGCACGTCGCACCGATTCACGCAACGAGATCATCTTGCGCCGTTCCAGTGCCAACAATTCCTCCTCTTCGGCAACGAGGAACTGGAAGCCGGGATTCTTTGCGATTCGACGCTGCGAGGCATCGCGCAGCGTGTTCACCGACGTCACGCCCATCAGCGAATGGTCGGCGGGCTGAATGGACGCCCATGGCAACGCATTCTTCAACGCACGCTCACCGTGTTCGGCCGCGCCCTTGGCGGTCGGGAAAACGATGTCCGGCCTCACGCCACGATGCTGGGTACTGCCGCCCTGCACGCGGAAAAACTGCGCCATAGTCAGGCGCAATCGGCCGATGTCTTTCTTGCCACGCAGGAAACGTCCGAGATCGACCAGCGTCTGCACCGTACCCTTGCCGAAAGTCGGTTCGCCAAGAATCAAACCGCGATTGTAGTCCTGAATGGCGCCGGCAAAAATCTCCGATGCCGACGCACTGTTGCGATCGACCAAAACCGCCAACGGTCCGGCATAGACCTGCTCCGGATCCGGATCGCGCTCGACCTCGACCTTGCCCGACGAATCCCGCACCTGCACCACCGGGCCCTTTTCGATAAACAACCCCGTCAGTTCGGTCGCCTCGGACAGGGAGCCGCCACCGTTGCGACGCAAATCGATAATGATGCCGTCGACGTGTTTCGCCTGCAGATCGTCGATCAACAGACGCACATCGCGCGTGGTGCTGCGAAAATCCTTCTCTCCCGCGGCCTGAGCGGCGAAATCGCGATAAAACGCCGGGATTTCGATCACGCCCAAGCTTACGCCGTTGTCGGTCTCGATAATCTCGCTCTTCGCCGCCTTGTCTTCGAGCTTGATTTCGTCGCGCACCAACAACAATTCTCGAGTACGCCCACCCACCCGCTGGTTCTTGGGCAGAATGTTCAGTCTTACGATGCTGTCTTTGGGGCCACGGATGAGTTCGACCACATCCTGTAACCGCCAACCGACCACATCTTCCATCTCGCCATCGCGCCCCTGTGCGACACCGACGATACGATCGCCGCCCTTGATCTCGCCGCTGCGCGCTGCCGGTCCGCCGGGCACGGTGCTCTGCACCTCGGTGTATTCGCTATCGTTGCGCAGAACCGCACCGATCCCTTGTAGCGACAAACGCATGCCGATATCGAAATTCTCGGAAAGACGTGGCGACATGTAACTGGTATGCGGTTCGACGGTCAGGGTGTACGCATTTACGAATGCCTGGAAGACATCCTCGGGCCCCATTTGCGAAATACGTCGCGCTATACCCCGGTAGCGCTTGCTCAGGGTCTCGATGATTTCGTCCTCGGGCTTGCCGGAAAGCCGCAGCGACAACATGTCGTTCTTGATGCGCTGACGCCACAGATCGTCCAGTGCGGCCATGTCCGGCAACCAATCGGCGTCGCTGCGATCGAATTGGTAGACCTCTTCGCGCTCGAAATCGAATTCATTGGCCTCGAGTAAAGCCACCGCGTAAGTGATGCGCTGTTCGACCAATTCACGGAACTGGCGAAAAATGGAAAAGGCCGGTTCGAGTTTGCCGGTACGCAGACTATCGTCCAGCTCATCGCGATATTCCTCGAAACGGGCGATATCGGTCGCGGTGAAAAAACTGCGATTGGCATCCAGGGATTCGAGATAACGATCGAATATCTCGGCAGACATTCGATCATTGAGCTGCGGCTTGCGGTAGTGAAACTTTTCCATCACCTGGGTGATGATCAGCGCCACCTGGCGTTGTTGCTCGTTTGCGTAAAGTTCGCCGATTTCGACGATTGTCGGTTTGGCGCCGACGCCGGCCGCAAGCAGAACCGCAAATAGCCCGATCAGGAATCTCAGATGATGTTTCATAAGCAACCCTCAATGCGGCCCGGACACAAATTCCGGCGCATTCATCAACCATGCCGCACATTGGCAAAACCGGCAAGCCGGCACTGCGTAGGCCGAAAGGCCGTACATGGCAAAAAACTGTTCAAAACCACGACACGACCGTGGACTATATTTCGCTTTCCAACTCAAGCAGCTGATTTTTAACCAAATCCTTTAGAGTCTACCTATCCACCGGTAGTTCATGTGGACTTCCGCTCGGCTGCCGCAAACCCTGCACCAAGGCCAGATATCCGGGGGTCTCCGGGTCCAGCCAGCCATGGCGTATCAGGAAATCTATAACGACCAGATTACAGTTGAGCTTGAACTCATCGGTTTCGCGAACCAAACGCGCGACTTCGGCCAAAGGCAGCAGCATGAAGGACTCGACCTCGCCATCGGTATTACGCGGCTCGAAGTCCTCCGGTAGCTCGAGATCGTAGCAATACAGCACATCGCGCCGATAACCGCGTGCCGTTACCCGATTGTAGGACAAGGCGCCGACCGCTACGGCACGCGCTGCCAGCGCCGCATCCACCCCGGCCTCTTCATGGCATTCCTTGACCAGATTGTCGTGCAGATCGAGTGCAAACGGCAGTCCGCCGGCAACCATATTGTCCAAGGCTCCCGGAAACAGCAGACGGTCCCGCGCGCGCCGGCCTATCCACATGTAGATGCCGTCCGGCCTGCGCACGAATCCGTTCAAATGCTGACCGAAGGTGCGCACACCGAAATAGGCCGCAGCGGCACGATCGATAACGCAGAGTGCCGCGTCGCGCCCAGCCGGCGTCACCGCATAGTATTCGTTCATCAAAGGCGTGATCGTCTCGGCCGCCGCAAGCGCACGGGCCACCTCGGCAATCGCCTCGCTACGTTGATCGAAACCCACCAACCCCGGTACCAAGGCCACCGCCCGCCGGTCGACTTGGAAAACCTCTGGAAAACTCGTCAACTCGGCGGCGAATGTCGGCCTCACCCAGCCGACGATATGCCGATCCATGCGCCAAGGCAGAAATACCTCGTTCACCGGCGGATTGCACGCCGCGATATGGCGAAAATACTCCGTATGCATAACTGCTTGGATGTCGGTCTATTCGGCCAAACGCGCGTCGGCGGCAATCGCGCCGTAACGCCTGGCGGTGGCCGTATTCATAGGGCCCAGTTCGGTACGCAATCGCACGGTCCCCCCGGCAGCCAGGGTTCGGCGTAAACGATAAGACGCCTGCTCACGAATACCGGCATTGCTTCGCGGGCCGACGACGACCCGCACGCCGGTCACCGCGAGTGCCGAACCGTTGTTCACACGAACGACCAGATAGCCATCCTGACTCAGCCCGAGCGATGTCTTGATATAGCGTGAGGGACTGCTCTCCAGATCGAGCCGCGCCAGTTGTTCCCCCGCCAGCCTGCCGGCATGGGACTTGGACGTCGATGCCTTGCGGAAATAGCTCATCGCCTGCCGACGGTCGCCATTGGTTTTCGCCACCCTTCCCAATCCCAGATAGCCCGCAGCGGTCGGCAACAAGGCGACACTGCGTTCCAGATCGCGGTTTGCGCCGCGCATGTCGCCCGCATCGCGCCGGGTGATGCCACGCACCAGCAACGGACGAAAGTAATCGGGGTTCAACGCGACCGCCCGATCGAGATCCTTCAATGCCGCAGCATCGTTGTCCCGAGCGGTGTGTATTTCGCCGCGCAGACTGTAAAAGGCAGCCTCGTCCGGTTCAATGCGGATAGCCTGGTTGACCTTCGCCAAGGCCGTACTTAAGTTTTTTTTCTCCAGCGCGGTGCGCGCTTCGCCATAGGCTTCATAGGCCGGCTTGCTACGTTTGATCCGGGCGATCACACGTTGGTAACGGGCCTTACCGACCTCACCACCCGGGTTGCCCATTTGCGCCAACAGCGCACGATTGGCGTCGACGCGCTGTTGCGACGGCGGATGGCTGGCAAACAGCCCGGCCAGCCAGTTCGGGCGCTTGCCCTCGGCCAAACGGACGAAGGTTTGTTGCAGGGCGACCGCGGCGGCCGGATCGTAACCGGCGCGCAACATGTAACGCATGCCATAGTGGTCGGCCTCGGTTTCGGCATCACGACTGTAGGCCTGCCGCGTGAGTTGGGCGCCGAGATTGGCGCCGAGCATACCGATATCGCGATAATCGCTGTTGCCCAGTGCGGCACCGGCGGCGACCAGCGCACCTTGCAGCAATACGCCGCGCTCCATCGCTTGCGCACTATGTCTCGCTGCGGCATGGACAATCTCATGGGCGAGAACGGCGGCCAGTTCGGCCTCCGTTTCCAGCTCGACGAGCAGTCCCCGGTTAATCGAGATCTTACCGCCCGGCAAGGCCCAGGCATTCGGCGTCGAATCATTGATGACCTTGAACTCGTAAGGCAGTTTGCGATCGCTCACGGCGGCCAAGCGATCGCCGACCGATTGCACATAGCGCGAGAGTTCGGGTTCGATGACGTAATCCCCGCCCTGCGCCTGCCGATAAGGACCATAATTCTTCTTGCCGATCGCCATCTCTTGCGATTCGGAGACCAGCGTCAACTCGTTCTTACCCGTCACCGGGTTGGTCGCACACCCGCTGCCGAGACCGACGAACAACGCCAGCAAAAGCGTACCGATCAGGGGTTTGCGCATACCGGCCTTCCTGTTCTTATCCATCGTCATCTCAGACACCCGTACCCGAATCGAGTTTCAACCCTTCGATCGATTGCTCTCGGTTGTTTTGACGGCATCCCACACCGCGTCCAATTCGGTCAACGAGAGTTTGTCGAGCGCAGGCTTGCCATTTTCCCTCAGGGTTTTCTCCATGGCGCGAAAACGACGCTCGAACTTCTCATTCGCCCGGCTCAAGGTTTGCTCGGCATCCATGTCCAAGAGGCGCACGACATTGACCATCGCGAACAGCAGATCGCCGAGTTCGTCTTCCAACCGGTCTCGATCGCCGTCAACCCACGCGGCTTCGATCTCGCCCAGTTCTTCACGGGTCTTGTCGAACGCGCCACGCGCATCCGGCCAGTCGAAGCCCACCCGCGCCGCACGCTTCTGCAGTTTCTCGGCCCGGATCAACGCGGGCAAGGCACGTGCGACACCATCCATTTGACTGGTCGTTTCGCCATTACCCCTTGCAGCGCGCTCCTCGGCCTTGGCCTTCTCCCAGGCCGCACGCAAAGCTTCGTCGTCACGGTAATCCGCATCGGCAAACACATGCGGATGCCGCCGAATCATCTTGGCATTGATACCGCCGGCAACATCGTGAAAATCGAAATGGCCTTCTTCATGCGCAATCTGGCAGTAAAACACGATCTGAAACAATAAATCGCCGAGTTCGTCACGCAGTTCCGCCATATCACCGCGTTGAATGGTATCGGCAACCTCATAGGCCTCTTCCAACGTGTAAGGCACGATGGTGGCGTAGGTCTGGCGTCGATCCCAGGGGCAGCCGCCATCCGGATCGCGCAAGCGGGCCATGATCTCCAAGAGTCGTTGCATCGCCTCCATCGGGCTTGTCTCCGTTAGAATATCGCGTCGGATCAACCGCCCGGCAGCGAAATACCGGTGACCTTCTTATACAGGCTGACCGCGTAGGAATCCGTCATGCCGGATACGAAATCGGTCAACAACAGCAGACGCAAATAGGGATCTTCGGATGGCACGCCGTCTCGCCCGATAAACTGCTCGGGGATCAAGCGAATCAACATCAAACTGCGCGGCGATGCCCGTTCGCCCCTTTCCGCGACATCGTCGACGACCTGGACGAAACGCTCCAACAGGTCGCTGACCACCTGGAATCCGGCGGCCTGAACGCTGACCACCTCGGGTGCGCAATAAATACGACGGCGAGCCATGTCGATCAGCGCATCCAGCTCGGTGCCGACCGCCAGTTCCTCCAGCAACGGCGTATCGAACCGACCAGCGAGAATCTCACTTTCGTTGTCCAAAAAGCATTCGAGGGCCTGGCGAATAACCTCGTTGATCACCTTGGCGCGTAAAAACTCGACCCGGTCCTTGCGCTCGCGAATACCCTCGAGACGCGGTTTCTGCCGTACATGATCGGGCACCAGCGGCCAGAACAGATCGAGCACCTCGTCGTAGCTGACATGTCCCAGACGGTAGCCGTCTTCGATATCGATCACCCGATAGCTGATGTCGTCCGCAGCCTCGACCAGAAAGGCCAAGGGATGGCGACACCACATCGCATGATGATTATCGCGCGGGATCAGACCGACCTGTTCGGCGACGGTCTCGAAGGCCATGCGATCGGCCGCGGTAAAGCCCTGCTTCTTCGCACTGACTCCGGTGTACCGGCTACCGCCCAGCCAGGACTCACGCGGGTATTTGGTAAAGGCCGCGAGGGTCGCGAAGGTCAGCTGCAGACCACCGTCGTTGTCCGGATTCTGTAACCGGGTAACAATCCGGAAGCCTTGAGCGTTACCCTCGAACGAGAGAAAGTCCTCACGCTCACTGCCCTGCAACATCGCGACACGACGCGCGCCATAGTCGGCGGTATGGGCCCAGTGCCGAATCGCATCTTCGCCGGAATGTCCGAACGGCGGATTGCCGATATCGTGCGACAGGCAGGCGGCGGCACAGATATTGCCGAAATCGGCGGCCTCGAATTCGTCCAGCCCATGTCGTGCGATCACCTGTTCGCCGACCAGGGTACCGAGCGACCGGCCAATGCTGGACGCCTCCAGACTGTGCGTCAGGCGAGTGCGCACATAGTCGACCTTGGATAACGGAAAGACCTGGGTCTTGTCCTGCATGCGGCGAAAAGCCGATGAAAACACGATGCGGTCGAAATCGCGCTGGAAATCGGTGCGAGCCGACGATGCCTTCGGCGGCTCCTTCGAACCCAAACGTGCCCGTGAAAGCAATTGCTGCCATTGCATTGTTGATATCCCGTTCGGGTCGGCTTTACCGATAGCTGAACAAGACTCTACCATTTGGCCGCTTCCGAGCCATAAATCTACTTATAACGAATGAGATGTCCATAAATAAAATTTGTTTATATGAGAGAACTTTGATATAGTTTGCGGCCGGTTTGGGTCAGTCGGAACGGGATTTCCGCTGTCCTCCGCTTCCGTCCATGCAGTACCGGATGGCTACCGAAAACTCCGCACGTAAATTCGCGTTCGGAGCCGCGTTGCAACGGTCTTCGACCGCAATCTGGAGACTGCTAAGTGAAGCTGAACACCTTTGTCCTGTCCGCCGCGCTGGCCTTCAGTATCGGCCAACCGTCAGCCGCCGAAAACACCGGCGATTTCCAAATTCATCAGGTGACCCGCCAGTCCATCCCGCTGACGGTCTCATTTGCCGGCACCGTAACCGCCGACAAAACCCTGCAACTGACAGCCCAGATGCCCGGGCGTATCGCAGCGATCGCCGGCCAAGAAGGCGACGGTTTCGACACCGGTGCCGTCTTGGTCGAGCTCGACGACAGCGCTCTGGCGGCACGCCTCGATGCGGCGATCGCCAGCCACGAGGCCGCAATCGCCGATATGCGCAATGCCCGCGTGCAACTCGATCGCGAGCTTTACTCGCCCCGCTCCAACTCCGCCGGCACGGCACCGGGCGGCATGGGCATGCCGGCGATGATGGACCACATGTTCACCAACCCCATGCAGAACATGATGGGCATGCGCAGCCGCGGCACCGAACGCACCTCGGACCTGATCGGTGCCGAAACCCAACTCGCCCAGGCGACCACGCGGATGAAAAGCGCCGAGGCCAGCATCAAGGAAATCCAGTCGATGCTGCGCGACACCCAGGGAATCGCGCAGTTCGCCGGCGTCATTCAGAAAGTCCACGTCGAGGTCGGCGACACCGTACAACCGGGTCAGCCGCTACTCGACTTCAGCGAATCCGCGGCACTCCTGGTCGAGGCCGATCTGCCGGTACGTCTGAGTCGTTCGCTGCGACTCGGGCAGTCCCTGGACGTCGCACTGCAGGGCAGCGATATCCTGCAGGCACCGGTCAGTCGTATACACCCCGTGGCCGACCCGCGCCAGAACACGGTACGCATCGAGTTGACACTGCCGTCCGGCATCGGTGCGACACCCGGTCAGTATGTCGAGATCCGGGTACCGGACAATGCCGCCGATCTGCCGGCCCAACTGATCATCCCGAAAAGCACCATTGTCACCAAGGGCGGCCTACCGTTGGTGTATGCGGTGGGTCCCGACGGCAAAACCCGCCTGCGCGTGGTACGTCTCGGCAATGCACCGGACGAACAAACGCAAGTCGTCTTGTCCGGCGTACATGAAGGCGACCTGCTGGTCGACCGGCCACCGCCCGGCCTGCGCTCCGGCGCTCAAATCATGGCTCCGGTTCAACCGGAAAGCATTCAAAACGCAAAATAAGAAGGTTTCACCGTGTCAGACACCGACCGCACAGAAAACGCGGCCGTCGAGCTCGGTCTCGCCGGAAAAACCGCACGCGCATTCATCCATTCACCGCTGTCGCCACTGCTGTTCCTGGCGATGTTGGCGATGGGCATCCTCGGCCTGATGGCGACACCTCGCCAAGAAGATCCGCAGATCTCGGTACCGATGGTCGACATTTTCCTGGCTTATCCCGGCGCGTCGGCGCAACAGGTCGCAGCGATGGCGGTCGACCCTTTGGAACGCATCATGAGCGAGATCCCGGGCGTCAAGCACGTGTACTCGGCAAGTATGCGCGGTCAGGGGATCGTCACCGTTCGTTTCAAAGTCGGCGAAAAAACCGGTCCGTCGCTGGTCAAGGTACACGACAAACTGGCATCGAATCTGGACAAGATGCCGAGCGGCGTACAGATGCCGCCGCTGATCAAGGTCAAGGGCATCGACGACGTCCCCGTCGTGACGCTCACCTTGTGGTCACCCGAACTCGACGGCGGCAGTCTACGCCGACTGGGTTTGAACCTGCTGCAACAGCTCAAGCAAATCCCGAACACCGGTCAAGGCTTCGTGGTCGGCGGCCAGGCCCAGCAAATCCGGATCGAGGTATTGCCGGACAAACTCTCCGGCAAGGGCATCACCACCGGCGAGGTCATCAGCATAGTCCGCGGCAGCAATGCCGAACGGATGGTCGGACGATCCGAGTCGGACAACCTCGACACCCGAATCTATGCCGGCAGTTTTCTCAAATCGCCACGTGACGTCGAGAACCTGGTCGTGCGCGTGATCGACGGCACACCGATTTATGTGCGTGACGTGGCCAACGTGAGCTGGGCCAACGAAGAGGCGAACAGTTACGTCAATTACTACACCGGCCCGGCCTATGAACAGGCCTACGGTGCGGAAAAACAGGCCGACGGCGATCTGGCGATTACGGTCGCGATCGCGAAGAAGGAAGGCTCGAACGGCGTCAAGGTCGCGAACGACATCCTGGCGATGGTCGAATCGCTCAAAGGCCGTTTGATCCCGGAACAGGTCGAGGTCGAAGTTACCCGCAACTATGGCGAAACCGCGCAGGAAAAGGTCAACGAACTCTTGTTCAAGCTGGTCATCGCGACCGGCATCGTGACCCTGCTGGTGTGGTATGCGCTGGGTTTGAAACCGGCGATCGTGGTCACCGTGGTGATCCCGGTGGTCATTCTGATGACGGTGTTCGCCGCCTTCGTGATGGGTTTCAGTATCGATCGGGTATCGCTGTTCGCATTGATCTTCTCGATCGGCATATTGGTCGACGACGCCATCGTCGTGGTCGAGAACATCTACCGGCGCTGGTTGATGGAGGGTAAGCCTTCGACCGAGATTGCCATCGACGCGGTACGCGAAGTCGGCAACCCGACCATATTGGCAACCTTCACCGTGGTCGCGGCCCTGATGCCCATGGCTTTCGTCAGCGGCTTGATGGGGCCCTATATGGCGCCGATCCCGGTGCTCGGCTCGATCGCGATGATCATTTCGCTATTCGCTGCGTTCGCGTTCACGTCCTATCTCGCGATGCGTATCCGTCCATCGATGGCGCAGCTCGAAAAGGCCGAGCAGGCCGAGCACGCGAGTAATGAAAAACTCGACAAACTGTTCCGCAAAATCATTCCGCGACTGCTCGACAGCAAGGCCGCCGGTTATGGCTTTCTCGGCGGACTGGTCATCCTGTTTTTTGCCGTATGCGCCATGTTCTACACCACGGCGGTCACGGTGAAGATGCTGCCGTATGACAACAAACCGGAATTCGCGGTCGTGATCGACATGCCCGAAGGTACCGCACTGCCGGCAACCACGAACATCGCACGCGAACTGGCCGAGGCCCTGCGTGCAATCCCCGAGGTAACGGCACTACAGACCTACACCGGCACTGCGCGACCGTTCGACTTCAACGGCATGGTGCGGCATTACTACTTGCGCGAGGAACCCTGGCAGGCCGAAATCCAGGTGCAGTTGTTGAACAAAAAGGAACGCGACCGTACCAGCCACGACATCGCGGTAGAGGCACGTGCACTGCTGACACCCATGGCGCGCGAGGTCGGCGCACGCATCACTGTTGCCGAAATGCCGCCTGGGCCGCCGGTGCTCCAGGCCGTCGTTGCCGAAATCTATGGCCCCGACGAGGCGACACGTCGCCAAGTCGCGACCGATATGACCGCACTGTTCGAATCGGTCGACGGCTTGGCCGACGTCGACAACTACATGAGTCAGCCGTACGAGGCCTGGCGTTTCGTTATCGATACCCAAAAGGCCTCGACCAAAGGCGTATCACCCCGTACCGTCATCCAGACGCTCGCTTCAGCAATGGGCGGGCAAAAGATCACCGACGTGCGCGAAGGCTCGGCACTGGAGCCGACCTGGATCGTCATCGAGGCACCGCTGGCCTTGCGCGCAACTCCGCAGGCGTTGAGCGATCTACCGGTGCCGGCGCCGGGCGGCACCACATTGCCGCTGGCGGAACTCGGCAGCTTCGAGCGCATCCAGGAAGACCCGATCATCTATCAAAAAGATCTGCGCCCGGTGGAATACGTTGTCGGCGATGCGGTCGGCCGTTTGGGCGCGCCCATCTATCCGATGCTGGAGATCGACAAGCGCCTGCAGGACTACGTCACACCGGACGGTCAAACACTGTCCGGTACCATGATGGGTCCACCGGAAGACAACGGCCTGTCGGCGTTCGAATGGGCCGGTGAATGGACCGTGACCTACGAGACCTTCCGCGACATGGGCGCGGCCTTCGCGGTCGCGCTGGTACTGATCTATATGCTGGTGGTCGGCATGTTCGGCAACTTCCTGGTACCGGCAATCATCATGGCGCCGATCCCGCTGACCCTGCTCGGTATCGTGCCGGGACACTGGCTGGTAGGCGCACTGACGGGGTCCAATGCCTACTTCACCGCGACCTCGATGATCGGCTTCATCGCACTCGCGGGAATCATCGTGCGTAACTCCATCCTGCTGGTCGACTTCGCGGTAGAGGAGGTACGCCAGGGCATCGATGTACGCGAGGCGGTGTTACGTTCGTGTAAAGCACGCACGCGACCGATCATGATCACGGCATTCGCATTGATCGGCGGCGCCAGCGTGATTCTCACCGACCCCATCTTCCAGGGCATGGCGATTTCGCTGATGTTCGGGGTGTTCGTGTCGACCGTGTTGACCCTGCTGGTCATCCCGCTGGGATGCGTCAGCGCGGCAGGCAGCCTGCGCGAAATCGCTGACGCACGTAACAGAGACGCTGCGGCGGCAAGCACCTGAATCCATCGTGCCCGTTGTTACGGGCACGACATGTCGAGACTAAGCCGCGCTAACCTTGAACTGCGCAACCAGTTTGCGCAGATCGACACCGAGTTGGGCAAGATCCTGGCTCGCCTGGGCGGTCTGATCGGCGCCGGTCGCCGTGGCCTGCGCCACGTCATGGATAACGTTCACATTGCGCCCGATCTCATCGGTGGTGGCCGATTGCTGCTCGGTGGCCCGAGCGATCTGCGAACTCATACCCAGTAATTCATTCACCGAGCGTTCGATCTCGGCGAACGCCTCCTGAGTCGATTCAGACAAGGCCACATTGCTATCGAGTTCTGCGTTGTTCGACTGCAGCATTTCGCTGGTCTCTACACTGCGACTTTGCAGCGATTCAATGATCTCGCGAATCTCCTCGGTCGATTCTTGAGTCCGCTGGGCCAGCACCCTGACTTCGTCGGCCACGACGGCGAAACCGCGACCCTGCTCGCCTGCGCGTGCGGCTTCGATCGCGGCATTCAGCGCCAGCAGATTGGTCTGTTCCGCGATCGAGCGGATCACATCGAGCACCGTACCGACTCTGATACTGTCGTCGCGCAGCGCCTGGACCACATCCTGCGAGGCCTGCATGCGTGACGACAGCTCATGAATGGACGTCACGTTTTCCTCCAAAACCCCTTTGCCCGTCGCCACCTGGGTGCCGGCATGCTCGGCGGCTTCAGCGGTCGCTGCGGTACTCTGCGCCACCTCTTTCACGGTACCGGCGAGCTCTTCGACCGACATCGCGATGTGTTCGATCTCGCCTTGCTGCCGAGTGACGCCACCGCGAGTGTCTTCGGTGACCGCAGCGAGCTTCTCAGACGACGAAGACAAGCTCACGGTCGATGTCCGTACTTTGCCGACGAGGGTGTCGATGGTGGCAACGAAACCGTTGAAGGCGCGAGAAAGATCACCGAGCTCGTCTTTGGCACTGTCGTCCAACCGCACCGTCAGATCACCGCTACCGCCGGAGATGTTCTGCATCGAGCGCACGATACGGTTCAAGGGGCCACCGATGTGCCGGCTGAACAAATAACCGAATATCGCCGAAATCACGATGAACAACAAAGCGATAAGGCCTAGTTCGTAAACGATCGTGGACTGCAGACGCTTGGCCGCCACATAGGCTTCAGCGCTATCCATCTCGCTGATGATGGCCCACTTCATACCCAGCACTTCAAGCGGCCTGTATGCCGAAAGTACCTGCTCGTCACGATAATCGGTAAATGATTCAAATCCGGTCTCACCGGCAAGCGCTTTGCGCACTCCGGGCGAGTCGATCTTACGAATGCCGACGGCGGTTTTTTTGCTGCGTATTTCCGCGACGCTCGCGGGGTCTGCACCGGCCTGCTCGAGCATCGCAGCGAAACCGCCAAGGTTTTGTAAGGCCGCACGGCTTTCGCTACGTAGCGTGCCGTCCGCACCGACCAGATAGGTCTCACCACTTTTACCTAAGCCCGCCTCTTCCCAGCGTTGGCCGCTGGTCATGACATCACGGATACCATCAAGCGGTACCTGGAAAGCAATCACGCCGATCTTTTTCCCTTTCAGGAAAACCGGTGCCGCCATAAAGGCAGCCGGGTCACGGTAAGCGGGCGCATAGGGCGCGATGTCGGTCATCTCGATGACGCCCGGCTTTTCCATCGCCATCGCGCCCTTGAATGCTTGCCCGAGGCCTGAATCGGCAAACGCGCCATCGTTGAGCGATGTCGCAAAATCCACGCCCTTGAAAACCGAATAAACGACATGTCCCGTTTCGCCATCGATCAAAAAGATATCGTTGGCACCGGAGCGTTGTTGCAGCTTGCGGAAAGTAGGATGAAAGAACTTATGGCGCCGCGCATAATCCGAACCGTCGCCGAGATCACGCAACCCGTCCTTGCTACCGACAGGATGCTCGTTCGCATGAATGAAGCGATACTGTAGCGCGATTCCCGACTCGTTCAGTCGTTTGGGATAAGCGGCCGGATCGATCGAGGCATTGCTGTTGCGTTGGCTGAACTCGGTCAGGAAGGGGCCCGTGTAAAAACCGGTGAGCGCTTGGCGTTCGGCATCGATATCCGGCTTGACCTCTTCGGCATAGCCCGCGAACGCCTTTTTGAAGAAGTCCAATCCGCGCTGAGTCGACACCGATTCGGCCGTAATAAGCACCTGATTACTCAGCATTTCGAGATAACGCTCGATCTGCCCGGCCCGGTCCTCGCGCAGGGCGACAAGGCGTGAGCGAGCATTTTCGTGCATCGCCTGTTTTGCCGTGCCTACCGCTGTCCAGCCTATTGCGGTACCGACGACCAATGCCGGCACCAGCGCGAGAAGCATACTTCCATAGCGAAGCTTGGTAGTGATTCGCATGGTTTAGCTCCTATCTGTCTATCGATTTTTTCGTCAGAGACAGATAGCGACCACCGAATGTCCAAGTTAAACGTCAAAAAGATTGGCGAAGACGATAGGATGTAATCGATTTTTCTGGACAACGGACCGAACAACCATCCGATTTCTAGGACACGCGGTCGGAAAGCGCCATTAACCGCAGTGCTGAATGGCCTCTCTCGCAGCGATATGGCGTGGAAAATCGCTCACACCTTCGAGATCGCGACGCAACTTGGCAACCCGCTTCACGAACTGGGATCGCTGGCGTGACGTCAGCGAGGCATCCAACCGCAGTGCCAAACGGGCACTCGCACGGCGCATATTCTCGGTGCGGTCGACCAAAGCCTCGGAGCGATCGGCAAAATCCATCCACCAGGCCGCGAGAAATGTGGCCAATTCGACCTCATCCGCACGGGCTTCGAGAAGATCGAGCAAGCGGCGCTGCTGCTGGCGACGGTACGCCAACCAGGTTTCGGCAGTCTCCGGCATTGTCAGCACTGCGGCGTCGACCATCGCGACCTGCTCATCCGACAAATCGCCTGTCCAGCGCTCGATACGGTCCAGATAACGCTCGACACGTTTTTCGTGACGCACAGCCGGCTCGGTGTCGAGATACTTTTCGGCGTACTCCCGATTACGCTCGTCGAGCTCAGCCGCCAAATGGGCGAGCTGTTCGCCGGACATGTCTTGTAACAAATCCACCGCCAGTGGGACGGTCAAATGTGCATGAGCACGGTACACGCGCTCAGCGTCCTCGAGCAGACACGCAAGTCCTTCGCTACTCAGGCCCTCACCGGCCTGGACCTCCATCGCATACAGTATGTCGATGACCCGAGGCAGCAACCGCTCACGATGTGTCACATGCAATTGACGAAAACGTTCACGCCAGTCATCACGCTGCGGCGCATCGGCGTCGAGCAATTTGACAGCCCAACGATAAGCCAACCAATCTGCATTGTCGTACATCAACCCGGTGCGACTGCACGCCGTCAAAGCCAAAGTAATCAGAATGATCGACAGAACCTTATAAGACATCGGCAATTCCGTTGTGATTTCCCGAAATTATGACGCCCCCGCCACGGGATCGCGAGCACGGTGGAATAGAACAGGGTTTAAGCGGTCTAATGTAGCCAAAGCAACAAAAACTCTGACACCAGACAAGAGAATGAGGAGATCCATGCAACCAATCAACAAGGCGCGCCGCCGTATCATTCAATGGGCAAGTGCCGCCGGCGGCTTGCTGGCCCTGAGCAAGGCGCAGGCCCACCATACCGATACCCATTTCGAAGACGAGTCGGAGCACAAAATCGTCTACCAATGCAACAAGGTCGAGCACAGCTATTTGTCCAGCGTGCTGTTCTCGGTCGGCGAGATGATCCGCAAGTACGGCGATAACGTCGAGGTGGTGGTCGCCTGTTTCGGCCCGGGTATCCACATCTTGGGCGATCCGCCCGAGCGTCCAATCGATGAAGAGATTCTCCAACGCGCCTCATCGCTGGCGGCCTATGGCGTGGCCTTCCATGCCTGCGGCAACACCATGGACAGCCAGGGTTGGACCGAGGAAAACCTGGTCGAGTACGCCAAGATCGTGCCGATCGGCGTAGACGACATTATGCAACTGCAAGAAAGAGGCTTCGCCTATTTCAGCTGGTAAACGGAATGGGCCATAGAATCAAGACACCACGGCGGCTGCAGCCGAGAACTCACGGTTCTCGAACGATGACTGTTCAACCTCGAAACCCTCAAAAAGGCGATGAAGATCGGCGGAGAGTTCCGACAATTGTTCCGAAGCGCTGACCGCACGCTCGGCGATCGTGACCGTCTTGTCGGCAAATTGATTGATCTCGTCCGCGCTGTCGCTGATGGACGACGACACCCGCTGTTTTTCCAAGGTCGCGGCAAGCATCTGATCGTTCATCGATTTGGTCGCGGAAAGGCTGTTGACGATGTTATCCAAAGCCTCTACCACGAGCGCGCTACGTTCGTCCGTGTCCTGCATGCGCTGGCGCCCACGCTCCAGTGCATCGACGACTGCGCCGACCCTTGTTTGAATACTGGCAACCGTCTCACCGACGCTGTTGACCGACTCTTGGGTACGTTGCGCCAGAGTTCTTACCTCATCCGCAACCACCGCAAAACCGCGCCCGACATCGCCCGCTCGCGCTGCCTCGATCGCTGCGTTCAATGCCAATAAATTGGTCTGATCGGCAATACCCTGCACGACGTTCAGCACATCGCCGATCTTGGCACTGTCTTCGGTCAAACGCGTTACCTCCCGCGAGGCCTCGCCCAATTCTTTCGACAGTGCAGTCACGGCGTCACGACTCTCGTTCACGATCTGCATACTCGTATGTGCCTCGGCATCCGCCTTGGTCGCGACTTCGGCATTGACGGCGGCATTGTCTGCGACCTGTTCCACACTCATTCGCAAATTCTGCAGGGCATCTGCGATCGACCGAGTCTGCGAGTGTTGGTCGTGCATGTTTTCCAAGGTCGAGACGTTTGCCGTCCGGGTCTCCCGGCTTAGCGTCACCAACTGTTCGACGAATCCGTTCACCGACAACACCATTTGTTGCCAAGAGCCCAGCAGGTTGTTGAACGCACTGGCCGCGAGTCCGATTTCGTCGTTGGTCTCGGCGTTGGCGCGCCGGTACAGCGCGCCATCCTCCTGAACCTCTTGCATCGTGTTGGCAAGCTGCCTCACCGAACCCAACACGCTGCGATTCATCGAGATGCCGACCAATAATGCCAATAACAAACCGATGCCTAAACTGGTCCAAGCCACCCAAACCAGCTGTTTATTGCCATCCAACAGCAAGGTCACCTCATTCGCCAGAATCTCACGCTGCTGTGCGCGCAGGCTCTCGAGTTTTACCGACAACTCGGCTTTATGGGTATCGAGTTCATACCGCATACGATGCTGGGCCAGGTTCCAATCATCACGGTCACGTAGTGCAATGATCTTTGCGGGATAAGACCTGAATGCTCGGAACGCCTCGGCGAAAGATGACCATTCGGCCTTCTGCTCCTCTGAGAAGGCAAAGTCGGTCATGAACAATTCCTGTTTTCGGGTTACCGCGCGTGTCCAGTGAGTATCGATGGCCGTTTTGAAACGCGAGTCGCCGGTCAACAAAAAGGCACGAATATTCGACGTCGTGCGTTCGACACTGCCTTGCGTCTCTGCCAGTGCCAATAGAATCTGGCGACGTAGATCGCTGGGCTTTTGAAATTTCTCCAGATCGATCATCTTGGTTAACGCCTCGCCCATGATTTCTGCCTGAGGCTCGGCTTCTTCGGCAAACAACTGTCTTGCCGGAATATTCTCCGGCTGCATAGCGACAAGCTCTATTTCATCCTGCAACCGACGCATCACTTCGATCTCGGCATTGACGTGCTGTAACTGCTGCTGCAGGCGTTCATCGGTATCGGCCAACAGACTCGTTAAGGTTGCAACCGCCGGTTCTATGTGTTCTTGAAAAACCGTTTGTCGTTCATGCCGAAAACTCTCGTCACCGAGCAATACCCAACCCCGCAACGCAGATGTCGAGGCAGCGACCGCACGAGCGATTTCGTTAGTGGCATCGGCCAGTGGCAGTTGACGCTCGGTAATGGCGTGGGTCTGACGCAGATTGGCCTCGGCGCGATAAATGGTAACGAACACGACCACAGCGAGAATAGCGGCCATGGAGGCGAGGCCGAGAGCCAGACGATGACTTAGGCTCAGCCGTTTAGGATTCAACATCTCAATAAATCCTTTAGGACCTGTTAACACAAACTGAAGCGTTGCTGTTGTGCCTGAAAAAGCGCCAATCAAGGCGCGAGGCGCGACGTTTGGTCGCTCCAAATGAGCAACGAGCAAC
>JANQLO010000010.1 GCA_028280505.1 Chromatiales bacterium
CCAATCGTTCGACTACGAAAAGGCCATCGGCTCGGCAGACCTGTTCTCCACCCTGGCCACCGAAGGCGTCGCCAGCGTCGCGGTCCGCGGCGACAGCAACTTCGACTACCAGAAAGCGGTCGGTACCGAGAACCTGTTCCCGACCCTGCGCACCGCAGACGTCGAGTCCCAGGGCAACGCCGGCCGTACCGTGTTCACCTACCAGCTGAACATCGGCAGCAGCGAGCTGGATCCGTCACTGTCGTAAGACGGATTGCGCACCGGCACCGAAGGGGCGGCCTGACCGCCCCTTTTTCGTGTGCGCTCGATCGTTTCACTGGTCGAAGAAAAAAAAGGGCCGCCCCGGGGAGTGGGTCGGCCCAGAATGCGCAAATTAGCGCCGGAGGAGGATCCGTCTGGCGATACCGCGGGTATCGAAACAGGGTCGAAACTACGGTTTTTTTCGGCCCCGGCGACAAAAACTTTAACCTTTTTGTCATATCTCCCCGTCGGCCAGTAACTGTCGCTCGATCCAATGTTTGATCCAGTTCGCAGGACGTGCACCGCTAAAACGGCCATGCTCCTCGCCGTGCTGAAACAGCATTACCGTGGGAAACCCCCGCAGGCGATAATGGCCCGCCAGACGCATGTTCTCGCCGTCGTCGACCTCGACTTTGGCCAGCCGTACCGCACCGCCGAGTTCCTCGACAACCCGCAACAATTGCGGCGCGATTGTATGACAGGGCGCACACCAGTCGGCCCAGAAATCGACCAAAACCGGCACTTCGGCAGATGCTGTCAGCACTTTGCGGTCGAAGTTCTCCCAATCGCAATCGAATACCGCCGCTTCGGACATCGCTCAGTCCGCCTCGGCGACGGCAATACCGGCTTGCAAAGCCTTAACCACCGCATCCTCTATCTCTTGCACCACTGCCAGCCCGGGGCTACCGGCCGCGGTGACGGTGGGTCGGGCGAACAACACCCGGGTGATACCGTCTTTTCCGACCAGATTGATCCGCAACGGGCACAGCGCAAGCAGGTCCGGATCAGCATTGCTCACCTGGTTGGCATACCAGGCATTGCACACCACGATGCTGCGAATGCCGTCGAGCGCATTTCGGTTAAGGTCGTTACCCCAACGGTCGGCGAAACTCGCGAGATTGGTACCAAGGTCCGCCTCGAAGACCACCCAAAAGCGGGCCTCCTCGAGCGCTGCATAGACCGCCGGATAGGTCGCGCCCATGGAGGCACGCGCCTCCAGGCGCAAAATGCCCGGCGACGACGCCACCACGCCGGCCGACCAAACAAACAACACTATCAGCCATATCGAACGCCTCAGCATGACCACTTCTCCGGTTTTCGTGAATCACGATTCTACCCTGCCGTTCCCTCCCCACCGAACGCTTGCTTTGTCAGAAACCGGGCCACGCAGTAGGATTGGCGGCTCTTCATAGAATGCCGGCCAACCGCACCATGCCCGACTCAGTGATCCGCATCGCCACCCGCAAGTCCCCGCTCGCCATGTGGCAAGCCGAACATGTCGCCGACGCATTACGCCAGGCGCATACCGGGCTGGAGGTCGAGATCCTGGGCATGAGCACCCAGGGCGATAAAATCCTCGACACACCCCTGGCAAAAATCGGCGGCAAGGGCCTGTTCGTCAAAGAACTCGAACAACGCATGCTCGACGGAGACGCCGACATAGCCGTGCATTCGATGAAAGACGTGCCAGTCGAGCTTCCGGAGGGTCTGCACCTGAGCGTGATCATGCAACGCGAAGACCCGCGCGACGCCTTGGTTTCGAATGACTATGCCGATCTGGCATCGCTACCGGAAGGCGCACGTGTCGGCACCTCCAGTCTGCGCCGACAGTGCCAGCTCGGCGACCGTCGACCCGATCTACAGATCATCCCGCTGCGCGGCAACGTCAACACCCGTTTGCGCAAGCTCGACGAGGGCGAGTACGACGCCATCATTCTGGCCTCCGCCGGTCTGTTACGGCTGGGCTTTGGCGAACGCATCCGCAGTTTCATCGATACGAACGACAGCCTGCCCGCGATCGGTCAGGGCGCCATCGGCATCGAATGTCGCAGCAGTGACGGCCGGGTGAACGACCTGCTGGCCAGTTTGCACCATGACCCGACCGCGGTTTGCGTAAAGGCCGAACGCGCGCTCAACCGGCGCCTGGAAGGCGGCTGCCAAGTCCCCATCGGCGGCCATGCCACGTTAGACGAAGGTGAAGCGTTGTATCTGCGCGGTTTGGTCGGCACAATCGACGGCAGTCAGATCGTACGTGGCGAGATCCAGGGGCCGACGGCCGATGCCGAGCGCCTTGGCGTCACCCTGGCTGAAGAACTGCTCGATCACGGCGCCAAACAGATCCTGCAGGATCTCTATGCCGATACCTGAGCCGCGTCACGCCCCCCCCTGTGATCTGGCCGGCCTCAGTGTGCTGGTCACCCGGCCGACGGAACAGGCTGAGGGGCTATGCGCATTGATCGAACAGGCACGCGGAAGGCCAATCCGATTCCCCACGATCGAGATACTCGGCCCGACGGACAAGCATGCGGCACGTCAACAACTGGCAGTGGCCACCCGGGCCGATTTGCTGGTCTTCGTCAGCGCCAATGCGGTGCAATACGCGTTTCCGCTCTTGCCGGACCGACTGCCGCTCGATATCGACATCGCCGCGGTGGGTAAGGCGACTGCAAAAGCCTTAACCGAAACAGGGTTGGATCCAACCCTGGTTCCGGAGCGCATGGACAGCGAAGGCCTGCTCGCGCTGCCGGAGTTACAGTCGGTTGACGGCCGCTCAGTCTTGATACTGCGCGGCAACGGGGGACGCGAGCTTTTGGCCGATACCTTTCGCCATCGCGGTGCCGAGGTTACCCAAATCGAAGTCTATCGTCGGCAGTTGCCTCAACGTGCCGCCGCAGCGCGCAATCTGGTCAATGGCTGGGGACATCTGGTCGATGTCGTGATCGTGACCAGCAATGAAATCTTCGACAACCTGCTTACGCTGCTTGGCGATGACGGTGCCGATCATTTGCGTCAGACACCCTTGGTAGTTATCAGTCAAAGAATGGCGTCACACGCACTGACAAAGGGGTGCAAAACAGTGAAGGTTGCAGCGTCTGCCAGTGATAGCGATGTACTCGATGCCCTATGCGAACTAAACAATGATGTTCCCTGAACCCCGGCTTTGCTAGGCTTAACTCGCAGTTTGTGCACGACATTCAGGTATCTGGTTCGCGTCCTGCATGACAATCGGGAGAATCGAAGGGGTCAGTGCAACACGCCAAAGGTGTCGATGGCATCCGTTGCGTGCGGCCCGATCACCAACGAAGCCTCCCGACTACAACGATAAAGCGGTACGCATTTGATTCGGTAAACCACCTCAAGATGAAAGACGAAGAACCAAAACCGGGCGTCGTCATCGACGTGACCCCTGACGCCGAACCCGAACCACAGGACGAAACGTCCAAAGATGCGGACACGCCTACCGAAACCGCTCGACCCGGCGGCCGCAGTGGCGTGCTTCCATTGGCGATTGCCGTAATCGCCTTGCTCGTGGTCATTGGTGCCGGAGGGTTCGGCTATCGGCATGTCGCCCAGCTCAACGACGAACTGACCGCACTCAATACCCAGTTGCGCGGTGCCAGCGATGCCCAACAACAGTTTCAGGACTCGCTGAATAAAACCAACGAAGCCTTGCTCGCCCAGCAAGCCCAGCTTGCGGAACAGCGTGAACGCCTGAGCAACCAGGGCTCGGCTGTCGACGAGGCCCGCACCGCCTTCCAGCAACAAGAGCAGCGCCTGGCGGACGAAAACCTGCAATTGCAAGAGCGTGAAGCGGAGCTGCGCGCCGCAGTAGCCGATGTCCATCGCCGGGTCGGTCGTTCCGGCACACAATGGATGATCGCCGAAACCGAGTATCTGCTGCGGATCGCCAATCACCGGCTCATTCTCGCCCGTGATGCCGAAACCGCCCGGATCGCTATGGAACTGGCCGATCAGCGCCTGCGTGATACCCAAGACCCGGGCTGGGCCGGCGTACGTGAACAAATCGCTCGCGACATCGCCAAACTGAGCACCTTCGAAACACCGGACAGCGCCGGCCTTGCCGCACGTCTTACGGCAATGATCGAACAAATCCCGCAGCTCAAGATCGCCCGCGCGACCATCGGTGCCGAACGTACGCTGCCGCAACGGGTTACCCGCGAGCCCGGTGAGCGCAGCTGGGACACCCTGCTCGACGACGTCTGGGCCGGCTTCAAAGATTCCGTGCGCATCCGCGAACGCGACAAACCGGTACAGGCGATGCTCGCCCCCGAGCATCAGTTTTTCCTGTACGAAAACCTCAAGCTGCACCTAGAGGCCGCACGCTTGGGATTGGCACGTAACGACCCGGCGCTTTACAGCGACAATCTTGCCACCGCCGCCGACTGGCTGAACAAGTTTTTTGCCGCCGACGACAACACCACCGGCACATTACGCGAGGGTATCGATGCCCTGCGTCGGGTCGACATCAACCCGCCAATGCCGGACATCAGCCAGTCGTTACGTGCCCTAGAGGTACGCCAAAAGCTGATGGAAGACATCGCGCCGGCAAACGACGGCACCGAATCATGAGAGCGCTGCTCAAAATCTGGTTGTTCATTCTCATCGGCGCCGGTGTCGGCGTGGTGTTGAGCCGCGACACCGGGTACGTATTGCTGGCTTTCGGTAACTACACCGTCGAAATGAGCTTGGCATTGCTGATTCTGCTGCTGTTGGTCTTGTTCGTCGCCCTTTACTTCGGTATCCGCCTCTTGATTCGCACCCTCCACCTGCCGGCAGACGTGCGCGAGTGGCAGCAGAAGCGTGGCTCACGGCTGGCCCAACAAGCAATGACCCGGGGCTTGCTAGAAATGTCCGAAGGCAATTGGCGGACCGCCGAGCGCCGTTTGGTTCGCTTCGCCGACCGTTCGGAGACGCCCTTGTTGAACTACCTCGCGGCGGCACGCGCCGCCCAGCTGCAAGGCGCACACGACCGTCGTGACGGCTATATCCGGCTGGCCCACGAGACCATGCCGTCGGCCGACGTCGCAGTTAGCCTTACCCAAGCCGAGCTACAGCTTGCCGACCAACAGCTCGAACAGGCATTGGCGACATTGAAGCATCTACGCAGCGTCGCGCCGAAACACAACTATGTGTTACGCCTGTTACGCCGCCTGTACGAGCAGCTTGGTGACTGGGAACACCTACGCGAACTCCTGCCGGAGCTGCGCCGGCGCAAGGTCGAGAACGAGGCCGAACTGCAACGCCTGGAAACACGAACCTATCGCGCACTGCTCGAGCAGGCTTTTCTCGCAAACGACTCACGTCGCTTGGGCACGGCCTGGGCAGAGGTACCGCGCGCACTGCGACAGGACCCGCAGCTCCTTGGCGACTACGCCGGCTACTTACAGGAGACCGGTCAGGACCAACAGGCCGAGAAGCTGTTGCGCGAAACTTTACGCAAGCACTGGGATACCGATTTGGTCGAGACCTACGGTCTGCTCGAGACATCCGAGCCCGGCAAACAGCTCTCACACATGGAAAAGCTACTGTTGGACCACCCCGATGATCCAACCCTGCTGCTGACCCTCGGTCGACTCAGCCTGCGTGCTCAACTGTGGGGCAAAGCACGTGGCTATCTGGAGGCCTGTATCGGCCGTAATGGACCGCCGCAGGCCTACCGCGAACTGGGCCAATTGATGGAACGCATGCAAGAACCCGACAAGGCAATCGAGGTTTATCGACGCGGGCTGTCCGGTACCGGGGGCCCGGAGCCCGTGCCTCTACCGCAACACATTGGTATGACCAAGGCCAACCGGCCCATGCTGGACGATCAGGCCGTGGCACCACCGGCACATGGGGCACGCACGGTCGATCCCGAACCATCATCCGGCTGATCGACCGTCAGCTCACCGGGCTTGTCAGGGCCTGTAAAAGCTCGGGGGCCTCGGGTCGTATCGTTTGACGATATTCGTTCAGTCTTCCGCCTTGTCACGGGTGTCTTCGGCGTACTCGAAAGAATCGAAATGCATTTGCTCATCGGGCATGCCGGCGGCCCGAAATGCCGCCAGCGCGGCTTTCACCATTGGCGGTGGGCCGGCCATGTACAGATCGTATTGCGACAGCTCGGGCAAATCATCGACCACCACCTGATGAACCCAACCCGTGCGCCCGGCCCAGCCCTCGCCCGGTTCCGACAGCACCGGGACAAAGGTGAAATTGGCATGTTCGCGTGCCCAATTCTCGGGTAACTCCCGCAGATAGATATCACGCTCGGCACGCACCCCCCAATAGAGATACATCGGGCGATCGATCCCCGCCTGGAAAGCCTGTTCGATCTGGCCCTTGAGTGGCGCAAAACCGGTGCCGCCACCCATGAAGATCATGGGACGTTGCGAATGTTCGTCGAGCACGAAACTGCCGAGCGGGGCCTGAATACGCAGAATGGTCCGCTCTTTCATCCGGCTGAACACCCACTCGGTAAACTCACCGCCGTCGACATGCCGGATATGCAGCTCGAGGAATTCGTCATCGTGCGGTGCATTGGCAATCGAAAAGGCACGCCGACGGCCATCCTCCAGCATGAAATCCAGATACTGCCCGGCACGGAACTGTAAACGTTGGGTCTCTGGCAGCTTGAGCAACAGGCGCACGACGTCGTGGGTCAAATGTTCAACCGCATGTACCCGACAGGGCAGCATTTTGACCTCGATTTCGGCGACCGACTCGGTCTCGCGCACACTGATCTGCAGATCGCTGGCCGCGAAAGCCTGGCAGGGCAAGCACTTGCCGTCGCCGATATCTTCCAATGCCGGCGGCGATCCGTAATATGTCACCTCACCCGACACCAGTCCGGCGACACAAGAACCGCAACGGCCATTGCGACAGCCATACGGCAAAGCGATATTCTGACGCAGCGCAGCATCCAAAATGGTTTCGTTGTCTTCAGCCTGGAACTCGTGACCGCTGTTGGTGACTGTGACGATAAAAGTCATTGGCACATGCCATTTGAACTGCAAAGGTTGGCGATTGTCCTTGATTTCAAACGACAATAAAACCGTGAGGTACCCATGCTAATCGTCGGTTGCGGCGCCGTAGGCGTGCGCGTCGCTTCTCAGGCACAAACCGATGAAGCGCAGATAACCTGCTGGGTACGCACCACCGAGAGTGCCGAACGTCTGCGTCGTAGCGGCATGAGCGCGATGTCCGTCGATCTCGACCAAGCCCTCCCCCCGCTCGATGTCGTGAGCGATCTGCGACAAATTTTCTATTTCGCCCCTCCACCGTCGAGCGGCCGCGAGGATCCGCGCATTACCCGTTTCCTGCATGCTCTGCCGACAGAGGCAAAACCCAGGTTAGTCTACATCAGCACGACCGGCGTTTACGGCGATTGCGAGGGTGAGTGGGTCGACGAGGGCCGGCCGGCGAATCCACAGGTCGATCGCGCCAGACGACGCTGGGACGCCGAATCCCAACTGCAGGCCTGGCGCCGGGAAGGCCGTGGCGAACTCGTGATACTCCGTGTCGCCGGAATCTACGGCCCGGGCAAGCTGCCGTTAGAACGCCTAAGACGGGGAGTGCCGATGGTTGCTGAAGAGGATGCACCCTGGACCAACCGTATCCACATCGACGACCTGGTCGCGGTGTGCAAGGCGGCGATGGCGCGCGGGCGTAACGGTGAAGTCTACAACGTCAGCGACGGCCGACCCGGCAATATGCGGGATTACTTCGACCGGGTAGCCGATCTCTTTGGTCTGACACGCGCACCGGTCATTGATCGCAGCGAGGCCGATGCCGAACTCTCGCCCGGCATGCTGTCCTATCTGGCCGAATCCCGTCGTCTGGACAATCGCAAGATGCTCGACGAACTGGCGATCGAACTACGTCATCCCGACCTGGCAAGCGGCCTACGTGCCTGCATCAGCTCAGTTTGAACTGCCCCACCAAGCTACGCAGATTTTCGCCCAACTTCGCCAGCTCGGTGCTGGCCTCCGAGGTGTGCGCGACATTTTCGGCCGAGCGATCGGCCGACTGAGATATCGCCACCACGCTGCGATCGATTTCATGCGCCGCGGTCGCCTGCTCTTCGGCGGCACTGGCAATCTGTGCGTTCATATCGCGAATGGTGCCGACCGCGTCGACGATCAAGCCCAAGGCCTGACCGGCCTGTTCCGCACGATCGATAGTCAGGCCCGTGTTCTCGCTACTGCGCTCGATCGCATTGACCGCTTGGCTGCTGCCGGATTGCAATTGCTCGATCATATCCTGGATTTCCTTGGTCGACTCCTGAGTACGACTGGCCAGGGTACGCACCTCGTCGGCCACCACGGAAAATCCCCGCCCCTGTTCACCGGCGCGCGCAGCCTCGATCGCGGCGTTCAATGCCAACAGATTGGTTTGTTCGGCGATGCCCCGAATCACATCCAGTACACCGCCGATCGATTCGCTTTTGGTGTTGAGTTCGGCTACCACACGTGCCGTTTCCTGCACACCTTGCACCAGATTCCCGATGGCCTCCTTCACACCGTCAACCTTGGTCTGACCATCACGCGCGTTTTGATCCGCGCCGGTTGCGGCCGCTGCGGCACCCTCTGCGCTACCGGCGATCTCCTTCACCGTCGCACTCATCTCGGTCACCGCGGTCGCGACCTGCTGAGTCTCGCCGCGCTGAGTCTCGATAGTCTCGACGGTCGAACTGCTAATCACCGACAGTTCTTCCGATGCGGTCGCGAGCTCGGCGCTCAAATCATTCATTTTGGCGACCGTATTCTGGATTTTTTCGGTGTAGGCATTGAAACCCCGCGCCAACGCAGAAACCTCGTCATTACCGTCGGCCGGTAACCGTTGGGTCAGATCACCGTCGCCCTCTGCAATCTGCCCCATCGCCGTGGATGCCGTTTTTAAAGGCGCGACAATCGAACGCCGGATAACCAATACGACACCCAACAAAATGGCCAATGTAACCAATGTTTCAATCGCGAGCGTAGCGGCGACTTTGGCGAATGCTTCCTCGACGTCATCGACATAAATGCCCGAACCAATGATCCAGCCCCAGGGCTCGAAACCCTGTACATAAGAAATCTTCGGCTGCGGCTCGTCGCTGCCCGGCTTGGGCCAGTGGTAATCGACCATACCCGCACCGTCGGCACGCACGACTTCGACCATGTCGATGAACAATGCCACGCCATTGGGGTCCTTGACGTTGGCGACATTCTTGCCGTCCAGGCTCGGCTTGATCGGATGCATGATCATGACGGGCGTCATGTCGTTGACCCAGAAGTAGTTATCGCTGTCGTAGCGCAACACGCTGAGCGCCTTTAGCGCACCTTCACGTGCCTCGGCATCGCTGAGTTCGCCCGCCTGCGCCCGGGCATGAAAAGCTTTGACGACACTAACCGCCGTATCCGTCAGCGAGTGCACCTTTTCGGTCTTGTCGGCATACAACTGATCGCGCAGCGAAAACAGGTTCGATGCCGAAAGAACGAGATAACCGATGACGACAAGCACCAGCAAGGCGAGCAATTTCTGACTAATGGTGAATCGATTGAGACGTAACATGGTGCTTCCCCGTGCTTGAATAATATTTATACAACGAACCCGGCAATTAAGCGCATCCGGCACGAATCGGGATCGTTAATTGCTGCGGCCGCACAGGGCAGAACTTTATGATCTACGTTAAATTGCGAGAATGCGCTTCCCTATCAGATACTTGGGGATGTACCGCCGGCATGGGCAAACCGACCCGGCTTTCGGGAAACAGAAAAGAACCTAGGGTCTGGGCACACTGAGCGTGACCTCGCGGCCGCCGTAGCCGTGCACGAGGTCGTGTGCGCGGACCTTGATCCAGGTAAATTCGTATGGAATCTTGACGTTAGCCAGGCTACGGGTAAACGGTTGTTCGTGAACATGCGGATGCGCCAGCACCCGGGTTGCCAAAATCTCATCGTCCGGCCCGATGATTTCCCAACGATTGGCATAGTGCCGCCAACCCTCATCGGCATGACGTACCGTCACATCGATGTGGTAATGGCCGGGCTGGGCCGACGGGCGGATCTCTACCCGCAACACATCAGCTAATCCGGCCCAGACCTGCGATAGCGCAAACAAGCCGAGCAGTAAAACGACGACAGTCAGCCGCGTCTTAACCAATCGATGATGGGATCCCATTGCACCACGTCCGGCGCCACTTGCGATGGCGCCAATTCAAACAGTCCCAGACCTGTTTCGGCCGCTCGGATGTAATTCTGACTCTCGCGCAAATGGGTCAGCAGCGGGATGTCATATTCGGTCAGAAAGGCCTCCAGCGCATGATAAATCCGGGTATTTTCGCGTACCCGGTTGGCAATCAGGCCGATCCTGGTCTGACCACGCGAGATTCTCCCCGATTTGAGCAACTCCTCGATGAAACGCTTGGCGGCCCGCATGTCGATCGGCGACGGCAGAACAGGCACTAACAGGACGTCCGCACGACGAAGCAACTGGGTCAGACGAGGCCCATAGACGCCGGCCGGGGCATCCATTAAGGCGATGTCTGTACCATGTGCGGCACGCGCATCGCCCTCGACCGCATCGACACCCTCGATTCGCGGGACACCCTCATAATCCTCGCGCGCCTCAAGCCAGTCGATACTCGAACGCTGTGGATCGAAGTCGATCAATGCAACCTTATCGCCTTCATCGGCATACCAGGTCGCTAGATTGGTGGCGATAGTGGTCTTACCGCAACCGCCTTTGGCATTCATGCAGAGAATGTTCTGCATTCAGATTCTCCCCTTCGTTTTGATTCGCTAAGTGATTAGTTGGGCGCATTACAGACGACTTGAGCCGAGTCGACAAGCGGCCTGTCGGAATCGCAGGCCGAGACATCAGTGCGATATTCTGACGCAGAGCAATCGACGTGCCGATATTGTGCATGTTGGGCATAAAGTTCTGGAAATTTGGCCGCTAATTCGAGTGTTACACGATGATGTCACACATACGGAAACCCGATCATGCAAGCCAACCGGTTTTCAGTCCAAACAAAAATACTGGCCGCCCTGGCCGTCGTTTTCGCCACGTTGATGATCGCTACGACATGGCATATGGCGGTCACCGAGCGTGACATGGTGCAAGAACTGGCCGAAGACAAAGCGCTAGATACCGCAAGCTCTTTCTTCGACGGCGTCAACACCATGATGCTCACGGGAACCATGTCGCAACGCGAGGTACTGCGCCAGAAAATGCTGGCACATGAGGGCGTTACCGAGACACGGATCATCCGCAGTCCCGAGATCACTACGGTCTTCGGCCCCGGCAATCCCGAACAAAAAATCACGGACGAACTCGACCGACGGGCCCTAGCCGGCGAACAGATCATAGAGGCGGGTATGGACGCCGACGGGCGTACAGTCACCGTACTTACCCCAATCCTCGCCACCAGCGACTTTCGCGGCACTAACTGCCTGACCTGCCATGTCGTCGCCGAAGGTACCGTACTCGGCGCCACAAGGGTAAGTTATTCCCTGGCGTCGCTGGACAAGCGGATCGACCGCAATCTTCTGATCGCCGGTGGACTGAATGTCGCCATGCTCGTCGTCGGCATCATTGTGATCACCTGGCTACTACGCCATATCGTCGTCAAACCGATCTCCACGATGCGCAATGTCATGAACCGAATCGAGTCCAACGCCGACCTCAGCCTAAGGCTCGACGTCAATAGCAAGGACGAAATCGGAGGATTGTCACTCGCATTCAACAAAATGCTGGGGAGATTCAGCGACAGCCTGCACGAAGTCTGCGAGACCACGACCGAACTGAAGGAGGTCGCCGACAAAATTACCGATATGTCGGAAAAAACCGCCGCGGCGGCTGAACAGCAACGTAGCGAAACCGACGCGGTCGCCACTGCGATCACCGAACTGGAGTCGACCGCCGTGCAGGTTCGCGAGGGCGCCAGTGGCGCTGCCGACGCCTCGATAGAAGCCGATCAGGCTGCGAGCAACGGCGCGACCACGACGCGCGCCGCGATCGACGGCATCCACGAATTGGTCACCGAAATCGAACGTGCGGCCGATGTGATCGAACAATTGGACGAACGCAGCCAGCGGGTCGGCGGCGTCCTCGACGTGATCAAGTCGATCGCCGAGCAGACCAATCTATTGGCCCTGAATGCCGCCATCGAGGCTGCACGTGCGGGCGAGAGCGGTCGCGGTTTCGCCGTGGTTGCCGACGAGGTGCGCTCGCTGGCCACACGTTCGCACGAATCGACCCAGGAAATCGAGAAAATCATCGAACAACTGCAAGTCGGCGCTCGCGACGCGGTCTCGGTGATGTCGCACGCCAAACACAGTGCGGAACAACGCCGTGAACAGGTCGAAACGGCCGATAGCGGGCTGAACCTGATCGCCGAACGGGTCGGTCGTATTCGCGAACTCAACACCCAGATGGCATCGGCAGCCGACGAACAAAGCGCGGTAACCCAAAGCGTGGGGCGCAATGTGATCAATATCAGCCAGTTGGCCGAACACACGGCGCTGGACGCAGAGCACACCACCGAAGTCAGCGAAATCTTGAATGATCTATCGGAACGCCTGTCCCTGCTGGTGAAATGTTTCCGATTCTAGTCGATCCCTAGTTGCGGCCAGATCTCGTCGACCCGGGCCTTCACGCCCGGGTCCATCGTAATGGGCCGCCCCCATTCACGCGAGGTTTCGCCCGGCCATTTGTTGGTCGCGTCAAAACCGATCTTTCCGCCGAGCCCCGACACCGGTGAGGCGAAATCCAGGTAATCGATCGGCGTGCTCTCGACCAGCGTGGTGTCGCGCACCGGATCCATGCGCGTGGTCATCGCCCAGATGACATCGTTCCAGTCACGCACGTTCACATCGTCGTCCGTCACGATGACGAACTTGGTGTACATGAACTGACGCAGAAACGACCAGACACCAAACATCACCCGCTTGGCATGACCGGCATATTGTTTCTTCATACCGACCACCGCCATACGGTAGGAGCAACCCTCCGGTGGCAGATAAAAATCGACGATCTCGGGGAACTGCTTTTGTAAAATCGGGACGAAAACCTCGTTCAGCGCCACGCCGAGGATGGCCGGTTCATCCGGCGGCCGACCAGTATAGGTGCTGTGATAGATCGGTTTGTCGCGATGGGTGATGCGATCGATGGTGAATACCGGAAAATGATCGACCTCGTTGTAGTAACCGGTATGGTCGCCAAACGGCCCTTCGGGTGCGGTATCGTCCGGATGGATATGACCTTCGAGCACAAACTCGGCAGCGGCCGGTACCTGAAGATCCGAGCCGACGCATGCAGCAACCTCGGTACGCCCCCCGCGCAGCAGACCGGCGAAGGCATACTCCGACAGCGTATCGGGTACCGGCGTTACCGCGCCGAGGATGGTCGCCGGGTCGGCCCCCAAAGCCACCGCAACCGGAAACGGTTCCCCCGGGCGCGCCTGCTGCCAGTCGCGAAAATCGAGCGCACCGCCTCGATGCGCCAACCAACGCATAATCACCCGATTGCGGCCAATCACCTGCATACGGTAGATGCCCAGGTTCTGGCGGCTTTTGTGCGGCCCGCGTGTCACCACCAGACCCCAGGTGATCAGCGGACCGGCGTCCTCGGGCCAGCAAGTCTGCACCGGGATACCCGTGAGATCGACTGCATCACCCTCGATGACATGAGTCTGACAGGCAGCACCTTTGATCTGCTTGGGTGCCATATCGAGCACCTTGCGGAATACCGGTAACTTGTCCCAGGCATCTTTCATACCTTTCGGCGGCTCCGGCTCCTTGAGCTGCGACAACAACACACCGACCTCACGCAGCGCATCGACCGATTCCTCCCCCATGCCGAGTGCGACCCGCTGAGGCGTACCGAACAAATTGCCCAGTACGGGAATCTCATGCCCCCTGGGATTTTCGAACAACAACGCGGGCCCACCGGCCCGCAGTGTGCGGTCACAGATCTCGGTCATTTCCAGACAGGGGTCGATCTCGGTATGGATGCGTTTTAGCATTCCGCGCTGTTCGAGTTGCTCGATAAAGTCACGCAGATCGCGATATTTCATGGTGTTTTCCTGCGATAATCCGCGGCTACTTTAACCCAAAGGCGCGTATCGCCCCGACAAGATGCACATCGTTTTGTTTTTGATCCTCGGCGGGCTCGCCGGTTGGCTGGCGTCCGCTCTCATCAGAGGGCGCGGATTAGGCCTATGGGGCAATATCGGTGTCGGTGTGGTCGGTGCCGTACTCGGCGGTACCCTATTAGGTCATGTCGGCGTACGTATGGGCGGACCACTGGGCCAATGGATGACCGCCCTGCTGGGTGCCGTGCTGTTGCTCTGGGTAGCACGCTTGTTAGGGCGTCGTTGATTTTATCGCCTACCAATTTCGGCCAAGTTCTCGTGAAAAAAAAACTGCTGTACCTCGTCCATCGGCTGCCATATCCCCCAAACAAAGGCGATAAAATCGCGTCGTTCAATCTTCTGCGTTTTCTCGCCGAACGTTATGAGGTGTTTGTCGGCACCTTCATCGACGATCCGGAAGACCGTCAATACGTCGATAAGGTTGCCGGTTATTGCAGCGACCTGTGTGCCCCCGAGATAAAACCGACCCATGCACGCATCGCCAGCCTACGCGGCCTGCTGACCGGCGAGGCCTTATCGTTGCCGTATCTACGCCACACGACATTGCAGCAATGGACCGATCGAGTTCTGGAACGGGAAAAGCCGGAGCGTATCGTGATATTCAGCGGACCCATGGCACAGTATGTCAGTGGGAAGTTGCCACACGACAGCATCAGTCTGTTCGATATGGTCGACGTCGATTCCGAGAAGTGGCGCAGTTATGGCGAACGGAAGCCCTGGCCGATGAGTTGGCTTTACCGACGCGAGGCCGACAAACTCTTGTCCTTCGAGCGTCGCATGGCAACCGAATTTGACAGTACGGTATTCGTTTCAAAAGAAGAGGCCAAATTATTTCGTGGCCTGGCACCGGAATCGGCCCATAAAACCACCTATCGCATCCAAGGGGTCGACAGCGCCTTTTTCGATCCCTCGTTGGCGTTCGAAAATCCATATCCGGACAACGCGCCTGCACTGGTGTTCACGGGTGCCATGGATTATTGGCCCAATGTCGATGCCGTCACCTGGTTTGCCGCGGAGGCCTTCTCGCACATCCGCGAGCAGGTACCGAACGCTCTATTTTGTATCGTCGGCAGACGGCCGGCACCCGAGGTCATGCGGTTAGCCGAACAACCGGGGATTCTCGTCACCGGGGGCGTACCGGACGTTCGGCCCTATTTGGCCCATGCACGCGCCGCTGCACTGCCACTGAAGATTGCGCGCGGCATTCAGAACAAGGTCTTGGAGGCCATGGCGATGCAGCTACCGGTGCTGGCAACCCCCGGAGCCATGACCGGCATCCAGGCCTTTCCCGGTTTCGAACCCACGGTAAGCGAACAAGCCGACGAACTGGCCAACGCCGCAATCCGTTTGTTGCAGTCCCCTCGATGCACCGACCGTGCCGGACGCGACTGCGTGTTAGCGCGCTACGACTGGGACGCCAATCTGCAACGCATCGCCCGGCTACTTGAAACGGGCGAAATCGAGCCCGACCTGTGACCTGCCACCCAATGCCGTCTCAGGGGCATCGCCCGGACGAACTCTCGGGCTAGAATTGCAGTGATTTCAACGCGCGACAGCGCCCTCAAGGTAAGGTCTATGAGCCAACTTCCCCGTGACTTCGTTGCCCAACAGATCAGTGAATCCATCGCCGTAAAAGAGGCCATGCTGAACGATGCGGAACTGATCGAGCAAGTCGAAGCCGTAGCTGATCTGATCGTCGACAGCTATCGCAACGGCGGCAAGGTTTTGATCGCCGGCAACGGCGGTAGCGCGGCCGATGCTCAACATATCGCCGCGGAACTGGTGAGCCGTTTCACCTTTGATCGCCCGGCCCTGCCGGCGATGGCGTTGACGACCGACACGTCTATCCTGACTGCAATCAGCAACGACTACGGATACGAATCGCTGTTCAGCCGGCAACTCGAGGCGAATGCCCGTCCGGGTGATGTGTTTATCGCGATATCGACTTCAGGAAACTCACCGAACATCGTGCGAGCGCTCACCGCGGCACACAAACTCGACATCGCCTCGGTTGGCCTGACCGGCGCCACGGGCGGCCAGATGGCCGACCTGTGTCGTACCTGTATCCGCATCCCTTCAACCGACGTACCGCGCATTCAGGAAGGCCATATCACCATTGGCCATATTCTATGCGCCACAACCGAACACAGATTGTTTACATCAGACTGACCAACGACATCTACAACAATCTGTCCGGCAGAATATTACGGAATCAATACAGAAAATTTTATTTAAATTTACAAATTTATTTCAGCACAGACGCCTGACGAACAATCGGGTCACATCGCCGATAAGAAAAAAATTCTTATTAAAAATCAATTAGATGTCGAAAAAGTTTACATTTTTAAACATCCTTTTTACGCATCCAGACATAAGTACCTGACAATATAAGAATTCCCCTCTTTGGCGCTTTTTTTGCGTAGTTGGCAACCTCTATTTGCCGAGCACAGAGGGTAAGATGGCTTCCAAATTTATCATTCTTCTACTGGGTCTGTTTACGTCTGCCCAAGCGGTGGCGATGGATATCCGCATAGACTTGGGGAGCTTCTGGGGATCCACGGCGGGTCACTGGAACAACATCGGAGACTTCAACACATCGCATGGCGGCTTGATCGATCATCGTAGCGGTGCAACGACCGGTGTAACCATCAGCGGCGACGGCTGGCGCAATTTCACCGGTGTCGTGAATGCCTCCGATTGGCCCGATACCGACTGGGTCGAGAGCAGCGCGACCCTAGATGGTGCCGGACTCTGGCCTGACGACATCGGCACTTTTCACCTGACCGGGCTCGCCAACGGGCGTTATGTGGTCGAAATCGTTTCGGTACGCTCGTTGTTCGACTATCCGAACACCATCGACGTCGATGGTGTTCACGCCGATGTCACATACAGAAATACGCCCGTTAAAACACCCTGGCATTCGAGCAGCGACGGTCTGGATTCGCGCAACTGGCTGATCTGGAATGACCTATTGGTTGCCGACGGCGACTTGATGATCACCAACGAAGCGGGATTCGCCGGGATCGTCAACGCCATCCGAATTACCGCTGTGGAACCCACTGCGGTACCGGCACCATTCAGCGCGCTGTTACTGGCCTCGGGCCTTGCCGGTATCAGTGTGGTCAAACGTACCGCTTAAGGAGGCTGAGGCTGTTCCGGCACGCATACGCAGGGGCAGCCTTCTTTTCGCCTATTTTACGGCAGGGACTTCCCAGCTTTTCAGCCGACGAAGATAAAGACGTAGCTTGCCGTCGCCATAGTACCAATACTCGAACTTTCTGACCGTCTTGGTCGAATCCGGTTCGCCGAGGATGCGTATAACCTCATAGTACGGCATGCCTTTGGCCAGCAGATTCCAGTTGCCGGCGGTACGCCAACCACCGGGTTCAGGCTCGACCACACGAGCCGGATTCACCGGGACACCTTGCTCGATTTCGCCTTCGAGACGCTCGACGCGTTTTTGCAGATCGAGCACCTGCTGTTTCAGGGTTTCGATCTCTGCACTTTGTGATGGCGAGCCAATCGCTGCATCGGAGAACAACAGCGCCATCACCAAAGCCGACAGAGGCGCAATTCGGCCGTGAATAGATAGTTTGATCATGTGCTTCATACTGCTAAAACCTTTTCCCAACGGCATGGCCCCTGTGCGAGCAGCTTAACAGACGGCCGCGACATTAGGCGGTGCGGCCACACCCACCGAATCACCTGTTCAGATTCGAAATCCGCCATAACGCTTGCGAATACGACGATCGATATACGCGATACCGGCGGCGAAACCGAGCGACAAGGCGACAAACCCGACGATCCAGTTCTGATAGCGTTTAAACCAATCTTGTTGTTCCGAATCGCCCTTCGGCCGCACAACCATATCTTGTGACTCCGCCAACACAATCAGCGCATCACGCACGCTGTCTTGCAGGCGCAGCAGCTCTTCCGGCGCGTTGTCCGCCCCGGCCTCCAACTCGGTAATGCGCGCCTCGGCCTGGGTCAACGCCTGCTGCAGCTCCGCCTCGCGCAGACTTGGCGGTGCCGACAGCCGGGCCGGATTTTCGGCACCGCCATTCTCACCGGCGCTCTCACGCAATGCGGCCAATTCCATACCCATCTGACGCAGGCGTGCCTGAGTCTCCAGCAACATGGCCTTGGCCGGCTTTTCCTCGGTGACGTAGCCGGCTTCCACCCAGCCAGTGGTGTCATCGGCCATACGCACCTCGGCGAAGTCGTCCTTGCGACGCAGAACCTCGATCGGCGTACCGCTGGACAGCAAGCGCAGCGGCGTACCTTCGGCCCCGGGCCCATTGTAGAGACCGACAACGAGTTTATCGGTGATATGTGCCGCCCAGACCGGCGTGGCCGGCATGAACAGCAACAGCAGGAGAAACGACAGCTTTCGGCGAATCATGCGGAACTCGATCGGCAGAGAGTTGGCGGCATTTTAAATGTTCGTCTACGGGATGTGGGCCTCTTCGACCAAAGCACGAGCAAGAGGTCTTGCCACATGGCCGAGGGTTTGGGTTCAGATCGAGCGATTCAGGCGTTACGCCCCGCCTGCCACCACTGATACAAACCGACGGCCGAGTCTCCCAATTCGTCGGCGGCTTCACGGTGCGCGGCTTCATCGGGCGGATCGAACCACTGTGCCTCGTCGTACATCAAGAAAGACAGAATCGGGGTCAGCAGGCCACCGGCCCGTTCATCCCCCAACAGACGGTCGCGCTGGTCCTCGCCCAAGAACTCGACCCCGGCCATGTAACCCTGACACCAGCCATAGGGAAGCGGTAACGTGCTGCCATCGTCACGCGGCAGTTGTAACACCAGCGGCCCATATTCGGCACGGCGCAGATCAGCCAACAACTCGGTACGGAACCGATACAGCAAATCACGCAGGCTTTCGTCTTCGGCCAACGCACCAAGTACTCGGTCAAGCAATGCACTGCGAGCGGAATCAGCCGCGGCAGCGGTCGCGCTAAGGAAACCATGGGCGACATCGAGAGGCATGCACCCCATCTCTTCCATCTGCTCGACCAAATGGTTCTGCAGACGCTCCAACTCCTCGGGGCCGAGCGCCTTGATCGCATCTCCCATCAGGCAGCGATTCCGGTATGGCGCAATAGGGCATCGATCGTCGGCTCACGCCCGCGAAAGGCAACGAACAGCTCCATAGCGTCTTTTGAGCCGCCCTTCTCGAGAATGTTTTGCAAAAAGGACTGGCCGGTCGCCTGATCGAACACACCGTTTTCCTCGAACAGCGAAAAGGCATCGGCAGACAATACCTCCGCCCACTTATAGCTGTAATAGCCGGCCGCATAACCTCCGGCAAAGATATGCGAGAAGGCGTGCGCAAAACGATTCCAGGTCGGCGGCCTGATCACCGCGACTTCGTCGCGTACCTGGTCGAGTATCTCGTAGATACGCCCACCCTTTTCGGGGTCGTATTCGAGATGAATGCGAAAATCGAACAACGCGAACTCCAATTGACGCACCATCATCATGCCGGATTGGAAATTCTTCGCCGCGCGCATGCGCTCATAAAGGTCGTCAGGAATCTTCTCGCCCGTCTCATAGTGGGCCGCAAACAAATCGAGAACTTCGCGCTCCCAGCAGAAGTTTTCCATGAACTGCGACGGCAGCTCGACCGCGTCCCAGGCAACCCCATTGATACCGGCCACTGCCGGATAGTCGACCTTGGTCAGCATATGATGAAGCCCGTGGCCGAATTCATGGAACAGGGTTTCGACCTCATCATGGGTCAGCAAGGCCGGCTTGCCGCCGACAGGTGGGGTGAAGTTGCAGGTCATATAGGCAACCGGAACCTGGTCGACCCGCTCGGTCTGCATGCGTGTCTGGCAGTCGTCCATCCAGGCACCGCCGCGTTTGTTCCGTCGCGCATACAAATCGAAATAAAACTGACCGCGGAGACCGCCGTTTCGATCGCGGATCTCGTAGAAACGCACGTCCGGGTGCCAGGCATCGACACCCTCGACCGCGTGGAAAGTGACGCCGTACAAACGCCCCACCACCTCGAACATACCCGGCACCACGCGGTCTTCGGGAAAGTAAGGCTTTACCTCCTCCTGCGTGATGCTGTAGCGATGCTGACGCAGCTTTTCGCTGTAATAGGCGACATCCCAAGGCTCTAATCGTTCGACGTCGTAATGTTCGGCAGCAAAGTCCCGCAACTCGGCCAATTCACGCTCGGCCTGCGGCTTGGAGCGCGCGGCGAGGTCATGAAGGAATTGCAGCACCTCGTCGGCTGAACGGGCCATCTTGCGCGCCAACGACCGTTCGGCATAGTTGGCGAAACCGAGCAAACAGGCCTGTTCGTGACGGAGCGCGAGGATACGCTCCATATGTTCGCCATTATCGAACCGGCTGGCATGCGGACCCTGATCGCTGGCCCGGGTCTGATAGGCCTCGTAAACTTCACGACGCAGGCCGGCGTCGTCGGCGTAAGTCATCACGGGGAAGAACGACGGATAATCGAGGGTCAGCAGCCAGCCCGATTCGTCGCGCTGTTCAGCCGTGTGGCGCGCCAGATCCAGCGCCGATTGCGGCAACCCGGCAAGATCGCTCACATCGTCGATACGTTTGCTCCAGGCATTGGTGGCATCGAGTACATTATCGGAATACTTGCTGGTTAGCTTCGACAGCTCCTGACTGATGGCCTTATAGCGCGCCTTATCCTCGGCCGGCAGATCGACGCCAGACAGGTGAAAATCACGCAGGGCATTATCGAGCACCTTGCGTTGCACCGAATCGAGTGAGGCGTCGTCTGCGGCAACGGCTTGATAAGCCGCGAACAAACGCTCGTTCTGGCCCATCTCGGTACCGTAGTCCGACAACTTCGGCAGACAGGCATTGTAAGCATCACGGAGCGCATCGCTGTTGACCACCGAGTTCATGTGCGAAACAGGCGACCAAACACGTTCGAGCCGGTCTTCGAGTAACTCGATCGGTTCGATCAGGTTTCGCCAGTTCGGGTGTTCGGTCTGTTCGAGCAAATCGGCGATACGGCGCCGATTGTTATCCAGTAAGTAATCGATCGCCGGCTCAACGTGCTCCGAACCAATTTGCGAAAAGGCCGGCAAACCATCTTGTTCCAGCAGTGGATTGGACATCTTGCACCTACTCAATCAAACGAACACGCTTCGATTTTGACACGAAGACCGGCAGGAAAACCTTGGGACCAATGGCGTTTGCGTCAAATCGGCATGAGGCCGGTTAAGGCGAGTAAAGAAGCGCGACGTTCATCTCGTCCGCCGGCACCGGACGTCCGAACAAGAAGCCCTGGGCCTCGTCACATCCGATACTGCGCAGGAAGGAACTCTGTTCGGCGGTCTCTACGCCCTCGGCAACCACTTTCAGACCCAGGCTATGGCCCATTGCGATAATCGCGGACACGATGGCCGAATCGTCTTGATCGACCGGGATGTCGCGAATGAAGGATCGATCGATTTTCAGTTTATCTACCGGAAAACGCTTGAGATAGGCCATGGAGGAATTGCCCAGGCCGAAGTCGTCGATCACCAATTCGATGCCCATATCGCGCAGGGCTCGCATCTGCGCATCCGCCTTGAACGGGCCCTCCATCACCCAAGTCTCGGTGATCTCCAACTCGAGTAGCTCACCCGGCAAACCGCTGACCGCGAGCGCATTCTCGACCGCGTCGGGCAAACCCTCCCCCTGAAACTGTCGACCCGAGATGTTGACCGCGAGGCGTCCGAACTCCAAGCCCTGCTCGCGCCATTGCTGAGCCTGGCGGCAGGCGGTCTCCAGCGCCCAGGCACCAATGGTCACAATCAAACCGGTATCTTCGGCCACCGGTAAAAACCGGGTCGGCTCCACCAAGCGGCCTTGATCGTCACGCCAGCGAATCAAGGCCTCGATCCCCACCAGACGACCGGAGCCCAAGTCGTACTGCGGTTGGTAGCACAGATCGAATTCGTCATGCTCCATCGCGCGACGAAGCTGTCGTGTGAGTTGCAGCCGTTCCTCGGCACGGCGGTTCATCTCCGGCTCATAGAAGGCATAACGGTTCTTGCCACGCTCTTTGGCCTGGTACATGGCCGCATCCGCGTGCTTCAACAATGTTTGTACGTCACTTCCGTCTTCGGGAAACACCGCAATACCGATGCTGGTCGTGACATGACCCTGCTCACCACCCAGTTCGTAGGGCTCGGTGATTACCTGCAACAATTCATCACAAATCGCCTGAACACCACTGTCGCGATCAACGTCGCTCAACAATACGGCAAATTCATCGCCGCCCACCCGCGCAACGATGTCGGCCTTACGTAAACGCGATGTCAGTCGCACACCGACCAAGCGCAACACCTCGTCGCCAGCCGCATGGCCAAGATTGTCATTGATCAGTTTGAAGCCGTCGAGGTCGAGAAACAACAACGCGAATCTTTTACCTGAACGCGAGGCATGATTGATCGCATGCAGCAAACGGTCCTGCAACAAAACCCGGTTCGGCAGCTCTGTCGTGGGATCATAATGTGCCAGCCGATGGATACGCTCCGCAGCAAACTTCTCGGCAGAAATATCGCTGAAAAGACACAAATGGTGCAGCAAGCGCTTTTGCTCATCGCGCACCGCAACGATGGTGCGGCTCTCGGGAAACACCTCGCCATCTGCACGTCGACTCCACAGCTCGCCGATCCAAATATCGTCGCGGTCGAGTGCTGCCTGTATACCCTCTTCCAGGCCGGGTTCGTCACGTCCGGCGCTGAGCATATTGTCGCGTCGACCTATTACATCTTGTCCTTGCCAACCGGTAATTCGAGTAAACGCAGGATTGACCTTGAGTATCTTGTGATCGGCATCGGTGACCATTATGCCTTGCGGACCATGCTCAAAAACGCTGGCCGCAAGATATAAGTCACTCGATGGGCGAATGGTGACCTGCGCCTGGGCATCGGGCCCACTGGCACTCAGTTCACCGTCATACTGACTTTCAGTATCGGTCATCAGATGGAATTGTGGCTGTCGACCATACTCTGATGTTAGCCGACCGTGGAAGACTCGAACTTTGAACCGAGTCCAGGCTTAGGATAACGATCGAACTGGGTTTCGCACATATGCCATGCTGACAAATATGACCGATATTCCCGATTGGGGGATGTCAACACCCGCGATCCGAACGCCTAAAGCACTCGTCACAAACGGGTCGAAAGCATTGAAGCACTGGCCGATGCCAACACCACAAAAGCCATAAAACCCAAGCGCATACGCCAACGATAGCGCCGTAAAAGACCGAACTCCGCCAGATTGGACAACAGGAAAAAGCGTCCGTCTTCGGGCTTACCTAAAGTGTGTACCGGACCTTGGTGAAAACTTTCGGTATGACTCTGTGCCGCCTCGCGCTTGGCCACTTTACGTGCATGATCCCACTCTTCTGCATCTATCAATCCATCACGATTGCTATCAAAACGCTCACGCAAAGTGTCCGGCCTGGTCTTCCATTCACGCAGGATGGCACCGGTTAAATCATGCAAGGTACTGGCGTGGTCAGCACTCCCCAGGGTGCGAAAGCGGCCGATCGCGTAGAGCGGATCACCGTCGAGTATAACGGCTTCGATATAACGATAACGGCCGGCACCGAGGCTACCGAACAGCTTTTCGCTGACCTTAATGACGGTATCTGCAGTCTTACCCAAGCTCGGCATACGCACGTGAACGCCATGCCCACCCCAACCATCACCATCATCAAACCAACGCCGGGTGTGCTCGGTGGTTACCTCGGCACCCTCGGGATCGATTACACAATCGCCGGTATCGTCGTTCAGCAGAAAAATACCATCGCTTCGGCCCTGACGGACCAAACGCCAGTCCTTTCCACTGCGTTCCTCGACCCGATAGCGATACCAGCAACAGTGAATGTGTGACAGCGGAGCGATAATAGGGTCGCCATCGAGCGCTTTCGCCGTACCAATCAGTTCGACGTAGCCCTGCGGTGCCGAACGCACTCGGGCCGTCGGGATATTTTCGATATGGCGTGTACGGCGCAAACCGGAAAATCCCGCCAACAGGGCCACAACCGCCAGGGCCACCGCGAATACCAGCACACCATCCGGCGCATGGGCCAGTTTCTCCAACCAGTCGCCCATCTAAAGTGCTACTGCGTGGCAGTTAATTGAACAAAGTACCCAGATTGACGTCGCGCAGCTCCCGCTGGTCGAATTCGAGCAACTGCGCCGGCTTGAAGGCGAGAAGGCGGGCAACGATAAGATCGGGAAACTGTTCGATACGCACGTTGTTGGCGTTGACCGAGGCATTGTAGAACTCGCGCCGGTCGGCGATGGCGTTCTCTAAACCGGAGATACGCGCTTGCAGATGCTGGAAGCTCTCGTTGGCTTTGAGGTCCGGATAGGCCTCAGCGACCGCAAACAGGTTGCCCAAACCCATCCGCAACAAGCCCTCGGCCTGACCCAAGCCACCCACATCCTGCGCCTCACGCGCACTGGCGACCGCCGCACGCGCCTGCATAACCTTCTCCAAGGTCTCACTTTCGTGCTTCATATAGGCCTTACAAGTCTCGACCAACTTGGGCAATTCGTCGTGCCGCTGTTTGAGCAACACGTCGATATTCGACCACGCTTGACTCACAGCATGCTTCAACCCGACCAAACCGTTATAGATCACAATGGCATAGCCGACGATCACCACTGCGATAACAATGAAAATCATAGTGCTGACTTCCATTTCCCCAACCCCCGATGGCTGTTAACGTGTACCCGACTATAACGGCACTATGGCGCGGAAACTTTGACCGTCATGAACAATATGCAATGTCCGATTCGCTCGTTCGAACAGTTCACCCCGGAGATTCACGCCGACGCCTGGCTCGATCCGAGCTGTGTCGTAATCGGCGATGTGCACATCGGCGCGAGATCCAATATCTGGCCAGGGGTCGTGGTACGCGGCGATATCAACCGCATCCGCATCGGCTGCGATACCAATATCCAGGACGGCAGCATACTGCACAATAGCCACGACGGCCCCTTCATGCCGGGCGGCGCTCCGCTGCTGATCGGCGACCGGGTGACTGTCGGGCACAAAGCCATCCTGCACGGCTGTGAGATTGCCGACGATTGTCTGATCGGCATGGGTGCCATCGTGATGGACAAAGTGATGATCGAAACAGGCGTCATGCTCGGCGCCGGCAGCCTGGTGCCACCCGGCAAAACACTGCTGTCGGGCTATCTCTATACCGGTACACCGGCACGCCAGTCACGCCCCTTGACCGACCGGGAAAAGGCCTATTTCGCCTATTCCGCGGAGTATTACGTGAAGCTGGCCGGCCGCCATCGCGGCGCACCGGCCCAAATGACTTAACGCAAGGTCATCACCTGATCCATAACCAGCCCTTTGTCGTCGGCATACATCGACATGCTCAGATGGTCGAACAGCTTGGATTGCGAGCGGAACACCGCCAGTTGATCGTTCAACTCTTCGGCCATTTCGGCTTGACCTTGTGCACGCAGACGTTCAATCGCCTGATCGCCGAAGGTACCGAAACGCTCCATCAGCTTATGAACCCCATAATCGAGCGCCAGTATCGGTGCGGGTTCGAGCACGGCGGCATCGAGTAGCGGTTGCGCCATCGAGGCCGATTCTTTACCGGCAAGCAACAGCAGCGCTTTGTCCTTGATGGCAACCTGTAGGAGCGGCATGGCGGCATCCATACCAAGCTCGGGCGACAATTCGACCAAAGTACCGTCAGTCGGGATCTCCAACGCCGCCAATGCCGGGTTGAACATCGCACCTAAGGCAAACACCCCACGCGGATCGTCGACGGCCGCAAGCATGCCGGCCCGTACATCGACCGGCTCGAGGGTCTCGGAATCGAGCCGTAAATCCTCGATACGCAGGTTAAACCCCTTGATCCCCGCAGTCATCGGTCCCAAGGCCAGGTTGAGTTGCGGAATCACCGCTTGCAATTTGTCCGGTTGGACCCACTCACAGGTGTCGCCGGCAGCCACCACCTGACGCAACAGGGCCTCGATGGCATTACGCAACTGTGGCAGATCGATTCCCATACCGACGGCCAAAAGGCCATCGTGGGAACCACCGACACCGGGTACCGGTGCCGCCAGTTTTTGCAAGTAATCTGCCACACCCGGGGTGCTTTCCCAGATGCTTCGTACTGCGATCTGCGAGGCCTCGGCCTCGCTCACCCCCACGACCATCCGAGGCATGCCCGCAACGAGCGATTCGCCAAGTGGCGCACAACCCTGCGGGATCGGCAAAGGCGGCGCCCCAAGCGCCTGCATTACCTCGGCATTGAGCCCATCGGCCTTGCCCTGGAGTATTGCCAGCAGACTGTCTAGTTCAATGAAGCCCTCGCCATAACCGGTGAAACCGTAGCGCCCGATCAAGCTTTGAATATCGCCACTATCGGCCATGCTGCTCGTCGGGTCGGCCTGGCCCAGCAGCATCGGTAGTTCGCGCTCGAACAAGGTATCGGGTAACAAGCCGGCAATGGCGTACTTGTCGTCCACCGACAAGACCAAATCCACCTGGCCCAGGTCAAATCTCCTGTAGGCCTGCTCGTTCAGCGTCGCATGCTCTACGCTCAGGTCGGCGCGTTGCTCCACCCGGTCGAGCATCGCATTGAGTTTCTGCGCATCGGCTATCTCAATCCGCATCGCCGGCAATACGCCGATGCCATAAAAGACCGAACGCGTGACCGGCTCGATACCCAATTCACGCACTTGTGCGGCAGTCGTGCGTCCCTCGAACTCGGCGAGAACGGCATCGATGATATCGAGTACACGAACCGCACGCTCGACCATGGGATCGGCCTCCGGCGCCTCATTGAGCGGCTCGCGAATACGCAAAAGGCTGGCGCGCTGCATCGCCATCTGCTCGGCGTAATAATCAGCCAGTTTCTCACGCAATGTGTCGGGCAGTTGACGACTGGTCACGAAAACATAGGGCGTGTCAGCAGGCACATGACGCAACAATTCAGCCGTCGCCGGCCGCTCTTCTGCATCGCGCGAGCAACCGGCAACCAGCAGAGCCAAAAACAAGACCGTGAAAAGAGAAACTACAAGACGCTTCATAGCGCGACTCCGGAATGATAAAAACTGAAACGGGATCAGGCGTTACGCAGCTCATCGATTATCGCGGCCGTTTTAGGACGAACGCCACGCCAGATATGAAAAGACTCCGCGGCCTGCTCGACCAACATGCCCAGGCCGTCAAGCGCCTGCACGGCACCGTGTGCATGCCCCCAAGTCACGAATGCCGTGGGCCCCCGGCCGTAGAACATGTCATAGGTCCAACCCCCCGGTTTCAGGCAATCGTCGGGGATCGCCGGCACCTCGGCGTCCAACCCGGCAGCCGTGCCGTTGATGATGAGATCGAAGGACTGCCCGGCAAGTTGGTCCAGACCGCAACCGGTGACCCCGGCTTCTTGGGCCAAAGCGCTTGCCTTGGCCGCAGTGCGGTTGGCGATCACGAGTTGAGCCGCCCCGGTCTCCAACAGTGGCCGCAATACCCCGCGTACCGCACCACCGGCACCCAATAGCAACACTTGCTTGTCCGCGAAGACAAAACCGTAATTGACCAAGAGATCGCGCACCAAACCGACACCATCGGTGTTGTCGCCGTGCAGCAAACCGTCATGCATCGTCAGCGTATTGGCCGCACCGGCCGCTCGGGCACGATCGCTCAGAACGTCACAGGCACGTCCTGCACGCTCCTTGAAGGGCACAGTGACATTCAGCCCAAACCCACCGTCCGCAAAAAAACCGGCGATGTCGGATTCTAAATCATCAGGGTCGCCGAGAATTCGATCGTACTTAATATCTTGCCCGGTTTGTCGGGCGAAGGCGGCATGAATTTGCGGCGAACGCGAATGTTCGATGGGATTGCCGATGACGGCATATCGGTCTGTCATCAGGAACTACGATCCTTCGCAAAAAGTCAGCCAACCAACTGACATTCTACCGAGTATGTCGGCGCCTCCATACCCCTTATTGGCCTGAAACATGCGCAATTCCCCATCGCCGTAGGCAACAGGAACGACGACTTGGCCACAGATCGGTCGCATAAAAATCGCGGAATCTTCGCTAAATCAGGTATCGTCACAATTAACGACAAAATGTATGCGCATACCTCGCACAAAAAGAGTAGAGTCAAGAATATCTCACTGCAGCCGCTCTAAAATCGACGGCTGGACATTCATTCCTAGAAGAGACTGCAATGCGCTTAGAACGTGCCGTGGGGAACTTGACCCGACGAGTATGGGTAACGGCTGCGATCTGCCTGTTTTTCGTCGCCGAAGTGACAGCCGACGGACCCAAATGCTTATTCGTATCGTCGTACCACCAAGGCTATGCGTGGTCGGACGGGGTAGAAAGGGGCTTGCGCCAAACCTTGGCGGACAAGTGCAATCTCCGTCAGTTCGATATGGATACCAAGCGCAAAAAGACTGAGCGCGACAAACTGATGGCCGCGTTGACCGCCAAAGCCCTGATCGAGGAATGGCGGCCGGACGTAGTGATTACCGCAGACGATAACGCCGCCAAGTATCTGATCGAGCCTTACTTCAAAGATGCCGACCTGCCTTTCGTCTTCTGCGGCGTCAACTGGACCGTCGAAGAGTACGGGTTTCCTTACAAGAACGTAACCGGCATGATCGAGGTGGCGCCGGTGCCGGCGATGGTTGACGAGGCCATCGCCATGGTACCCGAAGCGCAGCGAGTCATGTACATTGGCGCCAACACGCCTACGGAACGTAAAAACGTCGATCGCATCCGCAAAGTGGCCGAAAAGCGTGGACTGATCTTCGATCAGCAATTAGCCTCCAGCCTGCAATCCTGGGTTGGGGCATACACGACGGCGCAGGATTACGACTTCGTGATTATGGGCAGTAATGCAGGCATCAACGACTGGAGCAATGAAGAGGCGATAAAAGCGATCCTTCCCCTGACACGTCGCCTCAGCGTGACCAGTCATGGTTGGATGATGCCGGTCAGCATGCTGGGTATGACCAAGGTGCCCGAGGAGCAGGGCGAATGGGCCGGAAAAGTTGCCCTCAGGATCCTCGGCGGTGCGGCCCCCGGAAGCATTCCGGTGATCGCCAATCGCAAGTGGGATCTTTTCCTCAATCCGGCATTGATCGACGCCGCCGGAGTGAAATTGCCGCCACAATTGGCCAGTAAGGGAAAAGTCTACAAATAGGGATAGCCACATGACAGCTGGCGCGGAGAAACACGGTAGCCGTACAACCACCGTCGTGCTACTCGGTACGCTGGTGGTGCTGCTCACCTTAGTCGTTGCGATCCGGGACGATATCGCACATGCCGAAACCGATCTGGCCGCATTGAGTGATGAAATCACCACGACGCTTACCCGGCGACTGGACAGCTTGAACGCAGCACTCAGTTCACTGGGTGGCATGCACCACGCGATGACCCGGCTGTCGCAGCAAGAAATCTCAGCCTATACACAAGAAATCGAGCGCATCCACCCCTACGTCGACGCAGTGCTGCACTTACGCTTGGTGCAGCCGAACGAAAAGGCTGCATTCGAAGCCGAATTTCGCGATGCCGGCTACCCCACTTTCGAGATCCGGCGTCTGAGTGCGGCAAACACCGCAGACAGTGACCCGATGCATCAGAGCTTCATGGCCCTGAGTATCGTTGAGCCGCTCGATCCAGAACTCGCCGGTTATCTCGGTATCGATTTTTTCTCTCGCAGCGAACTCAGATCGGCCCTACGCCAAACCATTGCAACCGGCGAAGTCTCCGCGGCGCCGGCCAATCTGCTCGACCATGACGGCTTTTTATTATTCAAACCCGTTTACAAAGGCTTTTTCGTGCCCAATACCGATCGGGAACGTGCGTTACAGGCACACGGTGCATACGCGCTGCTGATCGACAGTACGGCCTTCCTTGCCGACATCAGCGGCCATCGCGACAACATCGGGCTGGATTTTGTCACCTGGAACAACAGCAAAAAAGCGACGCTCTTTTCGCGCAAGGCCGCCGAAGGCCGTGACACCTTCGGCCGGTTGATGCCCGATTATTCGGATGAAAAATTTATCACAGTGGCAACGTCGAGCTTCCGCCTCGCCATCGATCGCAATCTTGGCAGTACGATCTTTCGACCACGTCGCTGGATGACCCTGATCACGACGGTGCTAGGCCTATACCTCGCCGGCGTGTTGGTCTATTACACCCGCCTGCGCGCCCGTGAGCAGGCGCACGAGGCCAAGGAACAGTTGTTCCAGGAAAAGGAACGCGCACAGGTCACGCTGCAATCCATCGGCGAGGCGGTGATCACCACCGATCCAACCGGCGTAGTCGACTTCATGAATCCAGTCGCCGAGCACCTGACCGGTTGGCGCGCCGACGAGGCGGCCGGTCATCATCTCAATGAAATCTTTTCATTGGTCTCGGAATCGGACGGCTCGGCACTGCCCGACCCCATCGCACGCGCGTTGCGCGATCACGACGAATCCGAGGCCGCTGCGATCATGGTCCGCAGCGACGGTGCAACCATCGCGGTGATCGAAAATGCCGCGGCGATCCGCGACAGCGACGGGCACTTCACCGGCGCAGCGTTGATCGTCCGTGATGTCAGCCGCGAGCGCAATCTTCTGCGCGAAATGGCCTTTCAGGCAACCCACGACCCGCTGACACGCCTGATCAACCGACGACAGTTCGAACGCGAGCTGAATGCCGTAATCGACGATGCACTCAAAATGGCCAGTCAGCACGCCCTGATGTATATCGACCTCGATCAATTCAAAACCATAAACGACAGTTGCGGTCACATTGCCGGCGACCAGTTGCTCAAACAGGTCGCCGGCCATCTTAGCGACAATATTCGACGCCTCGACCGCCTGGCCCGGCTCGGCGGCGACGAATTTGGCGTGCTGCTGCGCGACTGCACCATCGAGAAGGCGCTCGAGGTAGCCGAAGACTTGCGGCACAATATCAAAGACCTGCGACTGCACTGGGAGGAGAAGAGTTTTCGCGTCAGCCTGAGTATTGGCGTGGTCGCGATCACAAAGGAAAGCGGCAACCTCGACGAGGTGCTGCGTGCGGCCGACGCCGCGTGCTACGTGGCCAAGGACCAGGGCCGCAACCGCGTTCACTTCTATCAGCCCAACGACGAAATGCTGGCGCAACGAAGCAGCGACATGCAGTGGGTGCAACGCTTGCGAGACGCCATCGACGATGATCAACTGATGCTGTTTGGTCAGACGATCTTCCCACTCGGGCACGACAGCCCACATCCGCCGATGTGTGAATTGCTGGTCCGCATGATGGACGACGACCGGGTGATTCCGCCGATGACTTTCATCCCAGCAGCCGAACGCTTCAATCTCATGTTCGATCTCGACCTCTGGGTGATCGGCGAGTCTTTCCGTCAGTTGGGACTGTTCTGGCGCGAACAACCGCAAGACCGGCGTATCTTCGCCATCAACTTATCCGGTCAATCGCTCGACCACCCCGATCTGGAACAAGCGATCCAAGACCTCGAAGTCAAATACGCCATCAGGCCTCACCGCATTTGTTTCGAGATCACCGAAACCAGCGTGATCGCCAATATGGAACGTGCCTTGGCTTTGATGGATCAGCTCAGACGACGTGGTTTTTTGTTCGCGCTCGACGATTTCGGTACGGGCCTGAGTTCTTTTGCCTATCTCAAAAAGTTACCCGTCGACTATCTGAAAATCGACGGCGAGTTCGTCCGCGATATCCTGCACGACCCCGTCGACAAGGCAATGGTCGACACCATACGGCGGATCGGTGGCGTACTCGGCATGACCACTATTGCAGAGGCGATCGAAGACACCGAAACCTGCCAGCTACTCACGGCAATCGGCATAGATTACGGCCAAGGCTATCATTTGGCGAAACCGTCAGCAGACGCTTTCATCAAACGCACATCGAACGTCGTCGCCCTGCCGCGCCGCAGCTGAGCACGGCTCAATCCCAACGTTCCGGATAACTACCCGGTTCGAGCACATGGTTGCTAACAATCGCGACCAGCATTAACACCACAGCACCCAACATGACCGGGAAGACGTAACCCCACCCTAAGCCGTGCACTGCATCCGTGCCGATCACGGCAATCAGCGCTGTCGCGCCGCC
>JANQLO010000024.1 GCA_028280505.1 Chromatiales bacterium
CCCATCATGCGGCAGTGGTACCTGGTCTATCCGCGTGGCAAGGAGTTGTCGCTGGTTGCGCGCGCCTTTCTCGAATTCGCGATCGAAAGCGAGGTCGCGATGCGTGAGCGCATGGAAACGATATGGCCCTGGTTGAGCAAGTACATTCAGCGTCCGGCATCGAAGAAAAAGACCACCAAGCGGCGTACGAGTCGTAAGTAAGACCTTTGTCGTCCGGCCGGTCATCCGGAAGCTCGCGCGAGAAGGCTGAACCTTAACCTGTCCGGTTTGTCCGCATACGGCGGGTCTTTTCGACCATCCGATAGGTCGAGCGACTGTTGTTGAATCGTGCGACCTCGTTCAGGGCTACCCAGCCGACCTGATGCGATTCGTCATTGCCGGGCAGCGGCAGTTGATCGTCGATCTCGACCAGAAAGCGCACGTCGAAATGAACATGTGGCGGGTCGCCGGCGACCTCGGGGATGGCGTGTACGTCGACATCGAATACGTTGTCATTGACCAGACGGATGTGATCGGGCTCGAGCCCGGTTTCTTCCGAGGTCTCGCGTAGCGCGACACGTAGGATGTCGCCATCGCCATCGGCGTGGCCGCCCGGCTGAAACCATTGATCGTGTTTGCGATGGTGCAACATCAATACGTGATCGCGTGACGGATTCACCACCCAGGTCGAGCCCGTGACGTGACCGTGCCAGTGGTGGCGTTCGAAACAGTCTTCGTGGTTTTCGACGAAGTCAATGGCGCGCGCAAGGTAGGCTGCTTCATCGTTGAAGTGGGTACGATGGTGTTTGAGATGTTGCAGCAGTTCCTTGCGGTGCATGGCTCAGGTTCCGGACGGGTTTTGTACTGCCGCGATTGCGGCAGCCGCGGCCTCGTCGACATCGCTTTCGCGTCCGGACAAGGTTAGTCGTCCGAAGGCACCTACCGCGCGTACGTCGATCAGGGTGATGTTGGCTGCTTTTTCGGCCTGGTTTGCGGCATAGATCACGTAGCCGGCCGGTTCGGTTTCGAGTATGAACATGCTTTGTCCGGGCAGAATCATGGAGCCCCGTCTGTCCTGACGGTTGATCAGTACGGTGTGATCCGGTGTCATGCCGCGGATGATCTCCTGCCAGGCGATACGACAGGTTTCGCGGTCTTCCAAGCGTGCGTTCATCCGCGACAATAGCAATCGGCCGGCCTCGCGTACGTCGCTTTGATCGCGCTGGTGTATGACCATCGAGCCGAAGGCACGTTCCACCACCTGCTGCGCCAAATGCACCCGGGTTGCTTTCAATGCGATATCCGTCAGACGGTGCACCGCCATACCGGGTGATACTTCGATCCACAGACAAGCGTCACCGGGCACCGGTAGAAAGCCCTGTGAAACGGTTGCCATGTACTCAGCCAGCTGCGGTTGCAGCGAATCGATGTAAACGTAGGTTCTGAGCTTGATCATGACAGCCGTACATCCAAATTGCGGCCGCCATGATAAACCGTCGGGATGCGGGAGTTCCCGTCGAATATGGCATTTATGATTTTTGGTTCGAGACCTAAGGCTGCGCGTTCCGGCCTCGGGGCACGGCTATCGTCAGCGTGATTCGCTTTCTGCCTGATGTACCACGAAAGAGAAACGGCTCTTGCAGCTATAGTCTTCGACGTTGAGTCGTATGTGGTGACGACCCTCGTGGGTGTCGCGACAACGCGCGATCTCGCCGTATACCATGTCCGGGTTGCCGTCGTAACAACTTGGCGTGCCCCAGACCTGCCAGGGGGTGTAACGCGGCGATACCGACGGTGTGTGTTCGATGCAGATGACGCATCCCCGGCGCAGGCAGTGGCCGATCTTTCCCAGTACCGGATCGGGTTGCTGAGTGCCGATGTTCTCTTCCGTCGGTTGTTTGATGGCTTGCATGAATGCGTCCCCGTATCTGCGAGTGGCGGTGCCACGGACGGTCTGGACGCAGGGTGTCGAGAATCGATGCCGTTGTCCCTGGTTCGCAGATTAGTCAGCGGGCCCTGCAAACGGAAATCGGTCATTGCCCACCGATCTATAGAGAACTCTCTATGTGGGAAGTAATTCCACAATGTGGTTATGGGCTTTATCCGGACGCTCCGGTAGTGGTTTGAACAGGTCATGCAGCGGCGAATCCGTCTTTGTCACGCGACGGTTGATCCGCTGCCAGCAGGTTGCCCGCATGCGCTAGCGCATCCTGGCGGTTGGCGAACAAATTACCATCGACGGCTTTTATTATTCCAAGCTTTTCAAGACGTTGTAGTACGTCTCCTTCGGCGCCTGCGATCAGTACGGTGCGGGCACGTTCGAGGTCTTCCATAACCATGCGTTCCAGCGCCAGAGATGACGAGACGCCGAGTACCGGGACGTCCGTAAAGTCGAGCACCAAAACCTCGTGATCCGCCAATACGGCGTGTTGCCGTGAAATCGCCTTCGCCAATCCGAATATCAATGGACCGCCAAGGGTAAATATCAAAATGCGCCCACGGGCCTGTTCGAGGATGGTTTGTTCGTCGCACGAGAGATGTTCGGCGGTCTCCGGACTTTCGATCGTCTTCACCGATTTACTTTGCAGTTTGATCATGCGCTCGATGGTCAGGATGTTGGCGACGAACACACCGAGCGCAACCGCGGTGACGAGATCGACGAACACCGTCAGGCCAATCACGCCATACATAATCGTCGCGGCCTTGACGGAGACACGGTGAGCACGGCCGATGAACGACCAGTCGATAATGTCGAAGCCGACCTTCATCGCGATGCCGGCCAATACCGCCAACGGGATGTGTGACGTGAGACCGCCGGCCCACAACACGACGATGGCAAGCAGTCCCGCTCGGGTGAGTCCGGACAACGCACTACGCGCCCCGGTCTGGATGTTGACTACGGTGCCCATGGTCGCGCCGGCACCGGGAATGCCGCCGCACAGACCGGATGCCAGGTTGCCTACGCCCTGGCCGAGCAGCTCCTTGTCGGCCTTGCTTTCTTTGTGCGTCAAGTTTTCCGCGATCACCGAGGTCAGTAGGGCATCGATACTGCCGAGCACCGCAAGCACGGCGGCGTCCATGACCATCAGCTGCCATTGTTCGGCACTGAATACCGGAAGTTGCAGGTCGGGCAGTCCGGTCGGTATCGGACCGATTAACCTCAAGTCGCTGTTGCCGAAAATAAAAATCGCGGCCAGAGTCCCGACAACCAGCGCCACCAATTGAGGCGGCATGAGGCGGGCGAAGCGTTTGGGAAACAGCACGATCAGCACAAAGGTCGCCACGGCGAGTATGGTCTCGGCGGGTTTGATCGACTGGATCAGGTCGGGCAACGCCTTTAAGGTGCCGATAACGCCGCCGGCAGGTGGTGTGTTGCCGAGAAAGGGGGCGAGCTGTAGCACGATCAGGATGATGCCGATGCCGCTCATGAAGCCCGAGACGACCGTGTACGGCATCATGGTCACATAACGCCCGAGCTTGAGTACGCCGAAGGCGATCTGGAACAGGCCGGCCATCATCACGACCGTGAATGCCATCGCCATGCCCTGTTCCGGATTCGATGCGATGAGATTGGCGATGACCGCGGTCATCACCACGGTCATCGGGCCGGTCGGTTCCGAGATCAGGGTGGGCGTGCCGCCGAACAAGGCCGCGAACAGACCGACCAGCACCGCGCCGTAGAGCCCGGCGACCGGACCCGCGCCGGAGGCGACCCCGAAGGCCAGCGCCATCGGTAACGCAATGACCGCTGCCGTTACCCCGCCGAATATGTCGCCACGGAGATTGTCAAATCGGATTTCGTTAAGTAAGTGCACGCAATTTGCCTTTCTTCTGCGTATCTGAACGTTATAAGCGCGCTTGGGGATTAGTTAAAAAGAGATAGTTTTGATCGAATATATCGACGATTATCGATGAATACCTTGTAATAGGGCAATAGCAGGCGAAGATGCGATCCGGGCGCCGCCAAGCGAGGTATCCAAATCCTTACTATTCCGTCGGTAATTCACGGAAGTTTGGTGCGATAGTGCCCGTTGGGTCGCCGATGTTGACTTCGACAGAAAGTACGGCCGGCAAGCGGGATGGCTCAAGGAGCCGGTTGGACGGCCGTCACACTGTTGAGGAAGTAATATGACGATCGACGCGCTAGAGCAGTTCATCGCGACAATGCGACTCAGCCGGCAACAAGACGGTGTCGCGCTCACGCATGCATTGATCGAGAATCTCCGCCTCCAGGTGTCGACCGCTGAGGTGTGTGTACTGGAAGTGTTCGGCAGCCGTCGCCTGGCGGTCGCCGGTGCCGAACTGAGCACGAGCGAGATCACCATTCGGCGGTTTTCCGACGTCGGTCAGCGTATGCCGCGGTCTGAACTTGGCCCCGGTATCATGCGAACCATTCGCAAGCTCACGCCTACAGCGGTGGAAGCCGAAGAATTGGGCGTCGGACGTGTGGTCTTCCCGGTGGTCGATAAAATCGGCCCACTACGTCTCGTGGTGCTCGACCATGTTCCCATGGACCCCTGGGTGCGTACGCGTATCTTTCAGCTGGTCGAAATCTACGGGAATCTGATTGCCCTGATGGACAGTCGTGAGCGAGATCAGCTCACCGGGCTGCTCAATCGTCATTTGTTCGTGAGTCTTTTCGAACTCGCAGCAAAACGCGCCGTCGCGGACGACAACAAGCGTTTGTGGTTGTGCGTGCTCGATATCGATCATTTCAAAGACATCAATGATAACTATGGTCATCTATACGGCGACGAGGTGTTGATCCACTTCGCCTATCTGATGGAGCGGTCTTTCCGCTATACCGACGATTTGTTCCGCTTCGGCGGTGAAGAATTCATTGTCTTGCTAACTTCCGAATCCTCGGAACCGCCGATGCTGCCGTTGGAACGTTTTCGGCAGATCGTCGAAACACACGATTTCCCGGACGTCGGTCGTCAGGTCACCGTCAGCATCGGTTTCGCCGAATGCGAACGCGGGGCCTTGCCCACGAGCATCATCGACCGCGCGGACAAGGCGCTATATCACGCCAAGCAAAACGGCCGTAACACAATCGTGAATCATGCCGATGTTCGGCCGAAGCGCACCGAGGGCTTCGGCAAGGTCGATATATTCGAATCCTGAAACCGTTCTCAGCGCAGGCCCTGCAGAATCTCGCGATAGGTATGTTCGCGGAACATGCTGTCGGAGATGCGCACCGTGGGCATGGTCAAACAGTTGTTCAGCACCTTGGGGCCATGCACGAACAGGATCTCGGGCTTGACGTTGACGTGTGGCATGCCGCCCTGCGCCGAGGCCAAGTCCTCGAATTCCACCATAGTCAGATACTCCGCCGGTATCGTATAGCCTTCCCAGACCTCGGCCGCGCGCTTCAGCTTGGTGCCGGAGCTGTCCTTAAGGTCTTCCATCAGCGACTCGACAGTGGCGTGACCGCTGCCCAGGGTCGATAGACCGATGCGTTTCAGAATCTGGTAGCCGACCACGCCGGCAGTCTCTTTCAGCATTTCCATGGTCTGGATCTCACCTTCTTCAAACTCGGTCTCTTTACCCGGTTTGATGCGATGACTGGCCAGCACGGTCACCGTTTCTCCCGTGTCCATGGCGTAACCGCGGGTGTCGCCGTTTCGCTCGAAGCCGAGTTTCATCATCTGATTTTTCGAGATCAGTTTCGGTAGATCGCTTTTGACGATGCGATAAACCGGTTCCTCCGGCCCATCGAGCAACACGCTGCCGCATTTGGCGCAGGAATCGACGACGACATCTTCGAAGGTTTCATGAAAATCTTCATGCGCATCCAGCGAATCCCAATAGGTGAATTGATCGATCCAGATGTGCGACAGCTCGTTCGACATATCGGATGCGGCGGCCCAACGCATGCCCATGGGGCAAGTCCCGCGCTGGCGCATCAGATCGAAGCCGCGGAACCCGGGGGTGAGAGCAGTGGCCAGGCACATCTTGCTGCTGGCCTCTTTCATCATGCGCATCAGGTTTGGGTCGTTCAGCACCAGAACCTTATTGATAGCGACATACAGTGGCGATTTCGGCTCGGCATCGAAAAGCGCTTTGATATCCATTGATGGCAGTTCCTCGTTATTCGGTGTTGGTTTCGTGCCGTATGGTCGACATGCGATGTGCTCAAGAGTGCCGCAATCCTCGCGTGCAAGTCCATGGCGATTTCAGGGTGATGTTCAATCGGTTTGTCATCCGCGCTTGTTTAGCCGGCCGCGGGCTAAGAGAATGTCGTCTTTGTCCGTCGGAGTTCGAGATGAGCAACGCAATCCGTATCCACCAATACGGCGGTGTCGAATGCCTGGTGCGGGAAGAGGTCGCGGTGCCCGATCCGGGACCGGGGGAGGTCTTGCTTCGGCAAACCGCCTGTGGTCTCAACTATATCGATGTTTATCATCGTACCGGGCTGTATCCCGTCGGTGACCTGCCGGCCACTCTGGGCATGGAGGCTGCGGGTGTGGTGGAGGCCTTGGGCGAGGGCGTCGATTCGGTCGCGACGGGTGACCGCGTTGCCTATCCCATGTGTCTGGGTGCCTATGCCGAGCAACGGGTAATCGCCGCCGACAAACTAGTGCGACTGCCGGATACGGTGAGCGAGCGTCAGGCTGCGGCGATCATGCTCAAGGGGCTGACCGCGCAGTACCTTTTGTTTCGTTCTTATGCCGTCAAACCGGGTGATGCCATTCTGGTCTATGCCGCGGCCGGTGGTGTGGGTTCTTTGCTGACCCAATGGGCCAAGCATTTGGGTGCGACGGTGATTGCCTGTGTCGGTTCGCAACAGAAGGCCGAGCTAGCACGCGTCAACGGTTGTGATCATGTCATTTTGTATCGTGACGAGGACATTCCCGAACGTGTGCGCGAACTGACCGACGGTGCCGGTGTCTCAGCGGCCTATGATTCGGTCGGCAAGGCGACCTTTATGGACTCGCTCGACAGCTTGCGACCCTTTGGCGTCATGGTCAGCTATGGCAATGCCTCCGGACCGGTCGAGCCCTTCGATCCCGGTATGTTGGCGGCCAAGGGTTCGTTGTATTTCACCCGTCCGACCTTGGCGACCCATGTCGCGACGTCTGAGTTGCTTGCCGATGGTGCCCGTCATCTTTTTGGTGCCGTGACCGATGGGCTGTTGCACATCCAGATCAATCAGACCTATGCGCTTGCCGACGTCGCACAGGCGCATAGTGACCTCGAGGCGCGTGCGACCACCGGATCGAGCGTGTTGTTGTCGTGAGTGGGTTGTCGTCATGAAAATTCTGGCATTGGATACTACCGAGGATGCGTGCTCGGCTGCGTTGTTGCTCGGCGAAGAAGTGGTCGAACACTATGAACTGGCACCGCGTCGGCATAGTGAGATCGTGCTGCCGATGATGGATCGTCTATTGCACGATGCCGATGTGCGATTGATCGACCTCGATGCATTGGCGTTCACGCGTGGGCCGGGTTCTTTCACCGGCGTGCGTATCGCCACCTCGATCGCTCAGGGGACGGCCTTTGGTGCCGGTCTACCGGTGGTGCCCGTGTCGAGCCTGCACGCATTGGCTGTCGGTTGCCGTCGCGAGTGCGGCGCCGATGCGATACTGGTCGCGCTCGACGCCCGCATGCACGAGGTCTATTGGAGCGGCTTCCGGGCAGATGCCGACGGCCCCCTCGAGCCTGCAGTCGCCGAGGCCGTCGTCCGGCCGGATGATGTCGAAATGCCCACTGGCGGGGCTTGGCATGGCGTCGGCAGTGGCTGGGCCGCGCACGGGGACGTTCTGCGCGCGCGTTGTCCCGGTGTGGTTGAAATCCATTCCGATGCGCGAGTGCACGCGCAGGACGTCGCGCGTCTGGGTGCCGAGTTGTTCGCCGCCGGTGCTCATGTATCGGCTGTACAGGCGTTGCCGGTTTATCTGCGTGACGAGGTGGCCTGGGCCAAGCAATGAATGCCCCGCGCAGCTTCTATTGGCACGACTACGAGACCTGGGGTGCGCAGCCGGCGATCGACCGGCCGGCGCAATTCGCCGGTCTGCGTACAGATACGGCATTCAATCCGATCGGTGAGCCCTTGGTCGTGTATGCGCGGCCGGCGGACGATTTTTTGCCTCACCCCGAGGCCTGCTTGATCACGGGCATCACGCCCCGGCAGGCGTGTGAAAAAGGTGCGCCCGAAGCTGATTTTTTTCGTTTTATCCATGAAGAAATGGCGCAGCCCGGCACCTGCTCGCTCGGATACAATTCGATGCGCTTCGATGATGAGGTGACGCGTTACGGCCTGTATCGTAACTTCTATGATCCCTATGAACGGGAATGGAAGAACGGCAATTCGCGTTGGGACATGATCGATGTCGTACGCCTGACTCGTGCGCTGAGGCCCGAGGGTATCGAGTGGCCGGAACGCGAACCCGGGGTGACCAGTTTTCGTCTCGAGGCCCTGACCGCGGCCAACGGTATTGAGCACAGCGGTGCGCATGATGCATTGGCCGATGTGAGGGCGACCATCGAGATCGCACGACTGGTTCGTGAACGCCAGCCCCGTCTTTTCGATTTCGTAATGAACAATCGCGACAAGCGCAAGTTGGCGACGCAACTCAATGTGCGTGCCGCACAGCCGGTGCTACACGTATCGGCACGTTATCCGGCACGCCTGGGGTGTATCGCCGCCGTGGTGCCGTTGGCTTTGCATCCACGCAACCGTAACGGTGTCGTCGTTTACGATTTGCGTACCGACCCGAGTCCCTTGCTGGACCTGTCGGTGGAGGAGATACGGGCCCGTTTGTACACGCCGGGCAGCGAGCTTGCCGATGGTGTCGAACGCATGCCGCTCAAGGTCGTTCACTTGAATCGCGCGCCCGTGGTGGTGCCCATGGGTACCGTGAACAACGCGGCACGGGAACGTTGGCAAATGGATGCGGAGAGTGAACGACGTCATCTCGAGATCTTGCGTGCGGCACCACAACTTGCAACCAAACTGGCCGAGGTTTTCGATGATCGTGATGCCTTTGCACCGCAGTCCGATCCTGATCGCGATCTCTACGGCAGCTTTCTGTCGGACGATGACAAACGCCGATGTGACCAGGTTCGCGCCGCCAAGCCTGAAGAACTTGCCGGGCTGCATCCGGCCTTTGATGCGCCCAAGCTGGCCGAATTATTGTTCCGTTATCGTGCGCGCAATTGGCCGGAGAGCCTGAGCGGCGAAGAGCGCGGGCGTTGGGAGGACTATCGTCGCGCACGCCTGACGGAGCCCGGTGCCGGCGGCTCGATTACCCTCGACGAGTATCGAAGGGTATTGTCGCGGATGGTCGTCGATACCTCGTTGACGCCAGGACAGCGCGAGGTGATCGACGCATTGCTCGATTGGCCGCAGGAACTGGGGCTTTAAACGGCATGGCGCTGGATGTTGCGCTCCGGCGAGACAGTTTGCCGTAACATCGGTGCCGAAATGGGTTAAATTAGGGTCTTCCGAGACGGAAGACTATAAGGCGTGCGGAGCGCGCGACTGGGGAGGTTTTTGGTGTCGAGAAGTACGCTCGTCCTGGTTGGGGTGGCGAGCCTGTTATTGCTGACCTGGATCACTGTGGCGTTGCGTCACGCGGCGATCGAGCATGATCTTGCACAACGTGTCGAACAGGCCCTTGCGTCACATGCGATCACCGGTCTGGCGGTCATCGCCGACGGTCGCGATCTCCAACTGAGCGGCGAGATCGCGCGCGGACTGGAATCCGACTACGTCGTTGCGTTGGCCGGCGAGGTCTGGGGCGTGCGTGTGGTTGACGGTAGCAGCCTGGTCTCGCGTGCATCGCTGCGTCATCCTGACGACCCTTTGTATCCCCGTCTCGATCGAGATCGCATCAAGCGACTCGGCGGAGATCTGTCGAATCCCCTCGACGCCGGTGCTTGTCAGCGTACGCTCGCCCGTCTGGCATCCGTCGGCAGCTTGCGTTTCGAACGCAGCGGCGCCTCGCCAATGGGCGAGAGCTACACGCTGCTCAATGATCTGGCAGCGGTCACCTATCAATGTCCTCAGACCCGTTTGGTCATCGGTGCACACACGGATGTTGCCGATGAACCGGCGGTGGATTTGAGTCGAGCACGGGCTGAAGCCATCGAACGCTTTTTCTTTCTCGCCGGTATTCCGGCGTCGCGTATGCAGATTGTCGCTTATGGCGATAGTCAGCCGATCGATGATGACGGTTCGGCAGCGAATCGGCGTATCACTTTTGATGTGCTTCCCCTTGAGTGACCCTTGGCTTACGACCCGGAGCGGGACATGAGTTATCTGATTACCCAAACCTTTATGTTGTTGTTGATCGCCGGATTGCTCGGTTTGATCTTGGGATGGTATCTGACCCGAATCTCGGCGCGATCCATGTGTGAGTCCTTGCAACACCGTTTGCGTCAGGCCGAACAGGAGAAGCAGGATCTGCGTGCCGAGCGCGATGCCGCGGTGACGGCGCGTGATGCCGTCGAAACCGAACGGCGGCTGCTATCCGACGATTTGAATGATTTGAAGGCCCGCCAGCAGGGTGGCGACGATACCGAGTTGCGCGAGACATTGGCGCAATGTCAGGAAGCATTGGCTGCCGCGATTGATCCGGATGAGCACGCGGCGCTCAAGGATGAGTTGAATGCCTGTCGCGATGCGCTGGAAGGTGCGGTCGCACCGGTACCGACGGTGGGCGATCAGGATGTCGACATCGCCAAGATTGCTGCGGCTGCCGCTGCAGCGGCCTCGGGTGCCAAGGGGCTGATGGATACCGATACCGAAGCGGCGGCACCCTCCGCGGCACCGCCCTTGGACGACGGTGACGGGCCGTCGGACGATTTGCGGCAGATTAAGGGTATCGGACCGAAAATCGCCGGTATTCTGGATGAACTCGGTATTCGGCGCTTCGATCAGATTGCGGCTTGGACGCCCGAAAATGTCGACTGGGTAAACGAGCGTTTGAAGTTCAAGGGCAGGGTCGAACGCGAGCAATGGATCGAGCAGGCCCAGGCATTGGTTTCCGAGCGCTCGGCATCGTGAACGACTGATTTTCCGAGTTCGGTGTTGTTTACTCTTCCAGCCACTTGTTGAGGGCGCTGATCAGCTGGCGTGCCTGATCCGGGCTCGAGATATTGAACTTGGATTTTTGCTGGTATTCGCCGCTGCGCTTTTGATAGCGACGAATCGAATACTTGTCTTTGCTGTATTCTTCTTTGCGCGCATCCCAGTCCTGGTAGCGGAAAAGAATCGTGGTCCAAGCGCCTTTGGACAACACTTCTTTATCCAATTCCTTGACGACGTCCACTCCGCCTTCGCTGTAGTTGATGGTGAGTTCGTCGGGCGTGCTGGCCATGGACTTTTCTCCGTTGGGGACTGTGGTCTCGAGGCGCGCGACCTTAGCAAAACTGCCCGGTGGCTGCCACCTTGCGTTCAGCGTGCGCCCTGGCGTTCGAGCAGGCTGATCAGCTCGGGTACCCGAAGTTCACGTGCCAGGGTGAGCGCGGAGCGGCCGTCTTCGGTGGCGGCATTGACGTTCGCGCCGCGGTTGACCAGATGGGTGGCGAGACGGTGATTATCCTGACGGATCGCAACCAGCAGCGCTGTATCGCCGTTTTGGTTTTGGGCCTCGGTATCGGCACCGCTGTCGATCAGAAAGCGCACCACGTCACGGTCGGTCACGCCAATCTGCGACGCTTTCAACAAAAGCCTCGACGCATCGAGTTGGGCGCCTCGGGAGATCAGCAGTTCCGCAAGCTGGGTGCGGCCGGAGAGTAGCGCCAGATCGACCGGCGTATCGCCATTGTCCGTGGTCCGGTTGATCTCGGCGCCGTGTTTCAGCAGGGTGCGGACCATGACGATACGGCCCTTCTCCGCGGCGACGTGTAAGGGATACTGGCCGTTCGGCAATACCGCGTTGATGTCGGTCTTCCAATAGATATGGCGTTCGAGTTGATCGAGGTCGCCGCGTTGGACCGCGAGGTAAAGCGCGACGCTGGGACGATCGGGTTCACTGCATGCAGTCAGGAACAGGATTAAGGGCAAGGTAATGATAATCAGCGCTTTCATCGACTGGTATTCCGTCTATTCCGGTTTGGCCGTGGTGAGTCCGACAGACTCCCAGGATTGCATACCGCCGCGATACCATTTGAGTTTGGATGGCGGATAGCCAATTCGCATCAGTCCCCGGATGTTGGTTGGTGACTGGCCGCACCAAGCGCCGTTGCAAAATAGTACCAGGGTCTTGGCACGGTCGAAGCGCCAGAATTTCTCGGTGCGTTTGGCGCCGAATTGTTGTTCGAGTATTTGCGCGATATCGGCCTCGTCGGCGGAACGCAGGTTGAGCCGTTTGAAATTAACGTTGATCGAGCCGGGAATGGTCCCATGGGTGACCCAGCCGGGGCCACGCGAATCGACAAGCAGTATGTTCGGGTCACCATCGGTGGCCCGCTTGAGATAATCCAGCATCTCGATTTCACCGATGGTCTCGACGCCGTTGGGCATATGCATCGGCTGGATACAAAACGGTGGGCATTTGCGTGAGGTGCGTGCGAACTTGGGGTGAATGGTATTGCTTCGATCCTGATTTCGCCGGATGGTGACGGGTTGCCCTTCGTGCTGCACCGCGACCTGAGCCGTGTCACGGGTGATTTTTACCGCCAGTTCTTCAGCGCTTGCCGCACCTGCGCATGCGATCAGCAATACAGTGGTAACGGCAAATCGCCAAACTTTCATGTCCATCGACGGCAAAACCTCCTCGAACAACGCGATGTTTGTCAATGATAACGAATTCGGGCGGCCGCTTCCGGGCACTTTGTGGGTGTTTGTCGAAGCGGTGTATTGTCTTTATCGGCGCGCGTTAGTTAATGCAACGGAGTAAGATGCGCCCATGATTGGCAAGATACTCTTCACCATCGGGGTGATTTTGGTCGTAGCCCTGATCTGGCGGACACGCCAGCCGCGTACCTTGAACGGCCGGGAACCTCCTCGATTGATCAATCCCGTGCGCAAGACGCGTATGCCGGTGCGTGTGTTGGCGATCGCCTCCGTAGCCGTGCTTGTGCTGGCATCGGTTTATCTGTTGTACGACTATTGGCGCGACAACAACGAGGTGATCTTCATCCGGGTGGTCGATGCGGCAAGCGGGCGTACCGCAGAATATCAGGCACAGCGCGGTGACATCGAGGACCGTGAATTCACCACGGTCGACGGTCGGCGAATCGTGCTGGCGGATACCGAACGGCTCGAGACTTCGACAGTCAGGGCGCCGAGTTCGTCGGGCCGAAATTAAAGGCCACCGATAGACGCGTTTTGTCGCTGTCGTTTCGCCCGACTTCGTGCGGTAAATCGGGCGGAAACAAAATCAGCAGCCCGGGACGCGGCTCGATCGTGATCCTGGCCTCGTCGTCGTGCAGCACAAGGTCGCCACCGTCCGGTGATGTCTTGATGTAATAGACGGCCGATAAGAGTTCGTCGTTTTCCTCATGGGTATGCAAGGTGGTGCTGTGTCCCGGCGGCATTTCGTTGAACCAGCAACCCATGTGCAGTGATACTCGATTCAAAATACGGCGCGCGGTGGTAAGGGCGAAGTCACTGACTGCTTGTAGCTCGGGCAGACGTTCGTGCGAAATATAGATGTTCTCGAAACGGCCGTTGAACATGTGCGTGCGTTTGACGTCGTCCTTGTCTTTTTCACGTGTGAATCCGGCGTCCAGCGCGCGATTGATGTCTTCGGCATTCGCCAAATCAGTCAAATGGATGCCGGCGAGCGACCGGATCTCCGGTTCAACCACCGGTCTGCTCTGTCGGCGGGCAGTGCACCAGGCCTCCGCTGATGCGTTCGCAGCCTTCAGCCAGCACGACAGGTGTGCGGCAGGCCGCGCCGATATTGATCAGCACATAAAGACCGAGTGTGAGGTAGATGATGCGCATGGCGAAAGTTTCCCGATCACAGCGGGTGAAATCAACCGATATGGCGTGATCGCCTGAACTTCAGGCGTTCCATTCGGCACAAAAGAAAACCCGGCTGCCGTTTGCACGGAGCCGGGTAAATGGCGAGAGTTGATCTCGCCTGTGCCGAGCTGGTTAAGGCCGTTCAGGCGGCGGGTCGTGCCGTGGCAGCCTCGAAGAAAGCGTTGTCGATATTACCGTGAGCGCGGTTTGCCGTCTGCGGGTCGGCCGCAATTTGGGCTTTGAGTTGCGCCACACGTTCGCGGGCCTGCTCCGACGAAGTGATAGCCGGCTCGCGAGTCTGTTCGGTTTCCTGCGACAGCAATTGTTGTGCGCGATGGACGTCGGGTCTGTCGTCTGCACGTGCCGCAGATTGTGCAGCGCTATCCGAGGAGGGCTGGTGCTCTCGATTCTGCGCGTCAATCTTGCGTTCTTTTGCGACCGGGGGCGTCGAAAAGTTGTCGCTGGAAATGGGTTTAGTCAAAATCTTGTCCTAAGATCGTCAATTATTTGTCGTTTGAACGGTACTTCGGCACCCCTCAACACTTACAAAGCACCAGTCATGCCAATATTGAACTCATCATGCCGATGCCACACTAAACCAGGCAGAAAATCCAAAGGGATTAATCAATGCCGCGATCAATAGCGTTCCGGCTGGCCATTTCTTTAGGGTGTCTGCTGATCGCTACCGCCCCGGTGGCTACGCCGCTTGAGTACAGTGTGGTCTATCGTGGGGTTTTTTCCATGGGGCAGAACATGCCGATTGCGGACGTGACCCTGCAGCAGATCCGAGAACCGGATGCCCGTTCCGTTCATGATTTGCAGGAATTCGTGCTGGAGGCCAGCTCGGCGGCTTATCCGGTAGTCGAGTCGCTGTATCCACTGCGCTATCGCTTTCGGACCTGGGTCACCCATGACGGTAACGTGATCGGTTTCGAAACCTATGAAAAGACCCGAAAACGGCGCCACCGTCTGTATCTCCGCAATACCTCGGACAGCGGCTTCTCGCGTCACGACCCGGGTGAGGCCGACGCCGCGAGTGCAATGGAACGACTGCAGGCCGGCGAGTTGCCGCGGCAGATTCCCAGGGGGGCATTGGGTGTGCCGCCGTTAAATGACCTGTTGCTCGATCGGCTCGGTCTGTTGCAGTACATGCGGGATCGTCCCTTGCGAGAAGGTGCCGAGTTCCTTTTGCCGGTCAGTAACGGCCGCGATCGTCTGCGTTATCGCGTGCGTGTGGAGAAGTCTCGATCGCTCATGTTACGCGGAGCGCGTATTCCGGCCTGGAAGCTGCGCTTCGATGGGTTCGAGAGCGATGCGGACGGGACCGAGAAGCCGGCGCATCGTGCCATGTTCATCTGGTTTAGCCGTGATCCCGCACGTGTCCCCTTGCGGGTGGACGCCCGCCACGCAATCGGTTTGTTTCGGGTCGAGTTGAGAGACCCCGTGGCCTATCCGCAACGGGTGAAACTGGACGCGGGTCAGTCGTCGACGAGGTGAAGATGGCTGATGTCGGGGATCGGTCTTGGCGCTTTGTCGGCACGACAATCCTCCAACGAACCCGTATTGGGCGGTAAAGCCTCAAGGTTGCCGGTATCGATTTCGGCAGCCGGGGGGGGTGGGGTGTGGTCGATGATGGCGCCCGGTTCGGCGAGCGTAATGGCTGTCGATTCCATATCGGCTGCGTTTGCTTGCGAGGTGGTCTTCGTCGGTGCGGAAGCGTTTTCCGCCGGCGTAATCGGCGGTTTTGCGGCCGGTGGCGGGCTGTCCTCGGGCACGATCTGTATCAGTGCGCCGGCCTCCCGAAAGGCTGCGCGATAGCGGCTGGCGGCATCGGCATCGACCCCCTTTTTGACCCGTAGGGGTTTGCCGCTGAATAGTCTGTCGACTGCGTCGTCCGCTACGTTGAACAGTTTCGCGACACCCTGGCGGACTTGAGCCGGATCGGCATCCGGCAGTGTTTCACCGAGAAAATAGACGTCGAACGAATCCATACCTGTCTCTCGCTGGGTTACATCGTGGTGTATCGGGCGCTCGATGGTCGATTTGCGCCAGTACGGTTGTTTGACGGCAGTTGTCTTTCAAACCTTTACTCCGGGCGCTTCCAACACTGGTGCACAAGCAGCTCGCGTACGCAGTGTGCCGGCTTTTCGTTGTACGTCTTCGCGATAGCGCACGCGCGTTCGGTTTACGCCTCGATCCGGGCCATTTGGTATCGCAGTCCGACTCACTCCGGGTTGTCGGAAGCCGCCTTAACGCCGGCATCAGACGTGCGAATCGATCCACTTGCGTAGCTGACAGATCACCAGTTCGCCGGTCTCGTTACGTTCATCATAGGCACGCATGGTGATAAATATCTCGATCAGTGCCCGGCGCAAGGAACGAGCATCCTCGCGTGACCGCGGGCTGAAGCCGCCGTCGATCGACAAATCGATTGCCGCCAAAGATTGCGTGTCGTTCCACCACTCCTCGTTGTTGATCTGCCGACAGGCGTCTGGTGGATTGTGGGCAAAGGTATCGCGTGCGATTGCCGCGAGATCGGCTTCGTAGGTGCGCCCATAGCTGCGCGGCAGTTTTTCGACCCGGGCCGGTGCCGATTCCATTAGTCGGCTTTCGCGGCATTCCCGGCTTGTGTCGGTGCGGTGCGCGACTTGGCCATCGTCAGCAGATTGCCGATCAGATCGCCGTCTACGGGTGTCAAAAGGTGGCCCTGTGCCATGGTGTAAGTGGTCGCCTTGCCCGCCAGTGCAGGAACCCGGTTGAGATCTTGACTGAGTGGCGGTACGACCCGATCGCCCGGCATGGCGAAGGTCCCGATACGCATGATGCTGGTATAGGCGATGTCCGGATGCGGCTGACGATTCAGCCAGAACAGCAGATTACCCGGCCCGGGTGGGGTCAAATCGATCAACACGCCGCGGCTGTGTTGCAAGGTCGCGTACAAGGCGTCGCCGGTCGCGCGCCGTGTCAGCCAACCGCGTACGAAGCCGAACATACCCCCGTTGTCGGTCGCATCCAGTGCCTGGGCCGCGCGTCCGGTGCCCAGGTGGGGGGCAGCGATCGTGATGAGATGGTCGATACTCAGTTTGCCGTGCCTGACCAGGGCCATACGGGCGACGATACCGCCGGCGGAATGTGCGGCAAGCTGGATGGCTTCGCCGGGATGGCGCGCCTTAAGCTGATGCAGATAGGCCGCCAGCCAGTCCGCCTGGATGACCACGGGGGCCTGAGATGGCAGGTTCACGCTGTAGATGGGTTTTTTCGGCGGAGATTCGGCGAGTGACTGAAACAGCACGCCGCGAGGACTGAAACCGTATATGCCGGCCGTTCGATAGCCGCGCTTGTGGAGGCGATCGAGCACGCCGGACTCGGCCCAGCTCTGGGCGCTGCCGAGATAGCCGTGGACCAGGACCAGTACATCGGCACCGGCCGTTTTGATTGCGCCGAAACAGATTAAAGTGCAGAGCAAAAGGGACTTCTTCATTGCATTTTTCCTCGGCAAACGGCGTCGCCGAATAAAATTCAGTAATGACACGGGCCTATATGGTCGGATCTTTGGCTCGTCAGTTCAAAAAAATTTATCGGGCGCGGCGCGGTCGCGATGGCTTCCTATACTGGGATTTGTGAACTGTGCCGGTCGGGCGCGGGTGAAGGGCTCGGTTGGTGCGCCAAGCAACGCGGAGGTCAGTCATATGCGCAGAAGGCTTTACTTTGTCCTGCCGGACGTGGGTTCGGCGGAAACGATCGAAAAGGAATTGTTGTTGGCCAAGGTGGACGACCCGCACATTCATTTTCTCGCCAAGGACGGTATCAACCTGAGAGGGCTGCATATCGCCAATCTATTGCAGCGTTCCGATCTATTGCACGGTCTGGGTATGGGGTTGGTCGTGGGCGGTATCACGGGCGCTGCCGTAGGATTGGCGATGTCCTTTTATCCCCAGCTCGGCGATTTGATCGGTTTGGGCGGTATTCTGGTGATGTCGGTGTTCTGTGCCATGGTTGGTGCTTGGGTGTCCGGGATGATCGCCGTGAGCTTGCCGAACTCGCGTCTGCGGCGATTTCAGCCGGCGATTGATCGCGGTGAGATATTGCTGATGATCGATGTGCCGATGCGGCGGGTCAAGGAAATACGTGAGCTCATCATGAGCCATCATCCCGAGGTCAAGGCCAAGGGACAGGAGGCACAAATCCCGGCATTCCCCTGAACCGTTGAGTTATGGTGCGGAGCCTTCGCGCGCTCGACCGTCAGTGTAGCGGAGGTTGTGGTTCGGGCCTCGGGTCGACCAATGGCAGACTGGCGTGGTGTGCCAACATACGCCAGCTGTCATCGACCAGAGTGTAGATATTGGTCGCCAACACAAGCGCATGGCGGTCGCTTTCACCGCTTTTGACCCGCTCTTCGACGGTATGTACCACCAGGTTTTGGTCACGGGTCGTCTGGATCAGGCGGTAGTCCACCGTCGGCGGCTCGTGGGCACGAAAGATTTCTTCCCAACTGCTCATAACGGCATTGCGCCCTCGTAGCAGCTTGCCGCCGGGATGGATGCAACTGATCTGATCGCTGAGCCACCATGCACGGCGCATCGCCACGATATCGAGTTTGCCGAAGGCGGCATAAAAGGCGGCTTCGGTGGCTTCGGGTTGGGTGTATGTCGATGGCGTGTCGGCTGTCATTGTCAATCCAGGTAACGGGCTTGCCATTGCTGATAAAGGCCGTAAACGTGATCGCAATAGCTGGCCTTGTCGTCGAAATCATCTGGATAGACCGCGTCGAACACGTAATAGTTCGCACGGCTGTTGCGGGTCAACATGATATTGCGAATGTTCCGTAGCAGGCTGTGACGACCCCAATGGAAATCATGCAGGGCCTCGTAATGGAGATACACGGGTACGATGGGTACGCCGGTTTCCAGCGCAATCGCGAACGCGCCGTGGCGGAACAAGGGTTGGAGCCGGGGCCCTTTGATGCCGCCTTCCGGATAAAGTGCGATGTTGCGACCCTGTTCGAGTCGCTGACGAATGATGTCGGCCGCGGCCGATCGCGAGTGACGTGATTCACGTTTGACAAAAACGGTACCGGCGGCGGCGCTGATACGTCCGACGACCCACCAGTCGCGCACCTCGATTTTGGCCAGACTGTCCACATCGAACAACGCGGGAATACCGACGTCTTCAAATGACGACGGATGATTGGCGATCATGATGAAACGTTCGGGAAGTCCTTCGCGGTGCTTATGATGCACGCGCAGGTCGACCCCGAGCGCATGTACCCAGGTGCGGCTCCACAGGTGGAACCACTGGCGATACCAGTTCCGTCGCCAAGGTGTCGGCAAGAAACTCAGGACGTACAGCACTGCGGTGAAGAGTATGAGTTCCGTCCAACCGATCAGCATCCGCAGTGCTCGGCCGGCAGTCGCGATCATCGAGCGTCAACCGAGGCGTCGTCCCGCCGCATACGTAACGGTGCCGGGCGTCGTGCCTGATCTTTCAAGAGGCGGGTACCGATATGAGTTCGTGCATGAAGCGCGCGGTTTTCGCGCCGAGCAACATGCGACAGATGGTGCCTGTTTCCACCACGATCAGTGTCGGCGTTGCCCGTATACCCAGCTCGCGTGCGAGCGCCGGTTGCTCGCTGATGTCCAGTTTGAAAATCGGTGCGCCTTCGGCGATCAGTGCATCGACCTCTTTCGACATCGGTCGACACGGGCCGCATTGGGGGCTGAAACAGTAAATCAGTGCCTTGCCGCGATGTTCGCGTAGTTTTGGGAAGGCCTCGAAAAGCGGTTCGGCGGATCGACCTTCCGCAGCGCGTGTCGCAACATACATATAGCCGACGTATAGCAGCCAGGTGGCCGCCAGCCCGAATACTGCGTAAACCAACAGATCCAATCGCACCACCTTTTTGTTGTTCATTCCGTGCCGCCGATGGCGGTGGATACTGGGAAACCCGATCCTTGCGGCAAGGGTAGCCTTTGCCTGGTGACGAGGATAGTCGGAAAAGGCCGAATTGACGTCAGTCGTCTTTTTCCGGCGGATCGATTTCCTGATCCGAATGCCGAGCAGGGCGCTGGCGGTTGTCGGGCGCCATACGTTTATGGCGCAGATCGCGCAAGTTGCGTGCGCCCATGATGATCGCCCATACGCCGAGCACGACAAGCAGTGCGGCGGCATTGGAGCCAAAGCCACCCTCCAGCGGTGCAGCGTTCGCCTGCGTTGTCGCAACGATCGAACCGGCCAATGCGACCGACCGATTGCGATACCGATGATTTGGCAGGGTCTTAACCATTATTGCGTCCGCAAATAGCTTTCGTGGGGTAGAAGCAATATGCGTGCCCCAAGCATTAATATTTTTGTAAACAAGATGTTGTAGGGCCGCTGGGGTTTAGCTTCCGATGAGGTGTAAAAGGCTTCGACATTCGCGGCGCATTGGCGGATAGACGGTCAGGTTTCGTGGTTTTTTGCCGCTACCCGGAGAGTAGGTGGATTGCGGGGGAACAACGACGGTGCCTGACGAATGGGGCGTGCTCTTGGCGGTGCTGGGCATGGTGGTGGCGACCTTGCTGATGGCCGCGTTTGTCAGTCGCTACCAGGCCTATCAGGCGATGGTGCGGCATCGTGTTCGACATATCGAACATCGCTTAATCGACATCGCCAGTGCTTTGCATGTCTTGCGCCCGGTTCCCTTGTCGCGTGAACTGCGTGTGACCTTGCGCGGTGAGGTGTTGGCACGGTATCGACGTATCCGGCGGCTTTATCGCGGTTACCCCGATGTCATGAACAAGATTGCCGAAGCCGAAGTCGCATTGAACGGTGAGGGTGCGTCGGTTGGCAGCGGTGTCGGTAGGATCGAAAGCGAACAAATGTTCCGTGCCATGGCGAAGGCGTTCGTCGATTTGATCGATCTGATGGAGCGTGGCGATACCCTTCAACCGATTCCCCAGGACGTGCGTGCGATATTCCGACGTGAACTAGGGGAGCGGCGCGCCGAGGTTTATTCGCGCTACTATTTGGTCGAAGCGGCGCGTTGTGAACAGCGCAACAACTTCAGCGGTGCACGTATAAACCTGTCGAACTTGATGCAATTGTTGCGTCACCGTGGGCCGCAGACGGCATTCGTTCGAGAATTGCACGCGGAAACGGAACGTGCCCTTGCGCAGCTGGGTTTGCGGATCGCTGCCCAAGCCGAGTCCAAAAGTAGCGGACAGATGGGTGATGAAGCGGCGTTGGCGAGATAAGGCGACAGCCGGCTCAGCTCGGACGATTGTCGCTATCCGATTCCCGCATTTTTTTTAGATCGTCGATGTTGGCGCAAAACCCCAAAGCATCGACATCTGCCGGCGCCTGGTTCTCGAGTACGTCATCACAGCGTTCTTTGTCATCGCAGGCGTCGCAGCGCTCCATCTGTCGTTGGATTTCCAATCCCTGTTCTTTGTGCAAATAGTGCGCCTTGTTGATGCCGAGGTATTGCAGCATGCGCGCGAGACGAAGTTCGTCCAAGGCGTTGGAAAGCCCCTGGCGGAAGCGGTGGCCGGCGCGCAGATTGCTCATGATGGCGAGAGGCAGGCGCACAACCAGATACAGCATCAAAGCCGCCAGAGCGAAGGTGATAATGAAGCTGATGATGTCCAATGCCGGTCTCCCGATTGTTGGGGTAGGATTGTTTGTCGCCCAGATTGACCTTACCTTGATCTGAATCAGTATTCCATTTCGGATCGTTTGGCCGGCATGTCCTCTCGTGCCGATCAAAGGTCGAACAGATCCTCGGCGGCAGCCCGCAAACGATCGGCATCGGCAGCGGGTTCATAAGTGTTTGACGATGGTTCGAAATAATCGCAGAAGTTTGCGCGATCTTTGTCGCGCACCGGTTCTGCAATCGGTTCTTGGCAATCGTTCGGCCGGCCGGGCTCGTAGAAGCGGCAGTTGCGGCAAACGTGAGTTTGCTTTCGGCAGCTCGGGCATTCCCCCTCACGCTGGTATTGGCTCGCGCTCAGCTTCTCACCACAGGCCCAGCAGATACCTTCGGCATTCGGTGTCATGGTCGTGCTCCCTTTCCGACGAATGATGGCACATCGTCACCTACGGTGTTACCGATGAGGCTTTTGACAGGTCTGCTTGACCCGATGTTCCACGATCATCGAGACTGGAGGCCCGGCCAATGGGAGATTCATGGATACATTTTCCCTAGACCCCAGACTTGCCGCCGATTGTCATTGGGTGGGCGATCTCGCGTTGTCGCGTGTGTTGTTGCTCGATGATTGTCGTTATCCCTGGGTGTTGCTGGTACCGAGGCGGGCGGATGTGGTCGAGCTCTTTCAGCTCGCGCACGAAGACCGGGTGACCTTGCTCGAGGAATCCTGTCGTTTGGGTGCACTGCTGATGGCGGAGTTCCGGGGCGACAAGCTGAACATCGGCGCTTTGGGCAACTTGGTGTCCCAGCTGCATTTGCACCACGTCGTCCGCTATGAAGGCGATCCGGCCTGGCCCGGACCGGTATGGGGGCATTCGTCCGCCCAGGGCTACGCCGAGCATAGCCTGAACGAACGTTTAGACCTGATCCGCAATGGCCTGGGTATCGAGGTGAACGACGTCGGCTAACGCGAGCTCGCCACGTACCAGTCTTTCCTTGTCGGATTTGTTCAGTTGTTTGATTCGGTACTCGGCCCGCATGGCGGTGGCCCGGTCACCGATCACCTGTTGATAGACGAGTTGCAAGGGGCCGCGACCGCGCAAACGGCGTGCGCCACGCCCGCGTTGGTGGGCCTCAAAGCGTTGTGCCACATCGGTGCTGATACCGGTGTAGAGCGAGCCGTCGCTGCAGCGGACGAGATAGAGATGCCACATGACTTTTATTCGGCCGGTATCGCGGTCGTCGTGTCGACCGGCGGTGATCACCGGCCTCAATGTGGCGGCAGTATAGCGCTTTCTCGGTTCGGTTCAGCGAGTGGTGTGCTTGACGTCGAGGTAGCCGCGTTGAATGGCTGTTTCCATTGCCTGCGCAGCCTTGACCAACTCTTCGTATTCGGTACGTAGCCGGGTCAATTCGGTGAACTCTTCCGATGTCGGCGATCTGTCCTGGGCATTGTCGCCCAACTCGAACCAAGTCTTGAGATAGCGGGCCCGTGCGTTCGCTACCAGACGTAGCACAGGCTCCAGCCCATCCAGCGTCAGCTCTTTAATGCCGGGGTTGATGATTTCGTGGTTGATGTTGCGCCTATTGCGCTCGACTTCCATCAACAATCGATTGGTTTCTTGGCTCATTGCGGTAGTCCCATCGCAGCGTGCAGTCGAACCGGGTATTCAATGTCTGTATCGGCAACTAGCTGCGGCTGCTTTAATGGGCGAATGTGGTTGTCAATGAGTGTTTTTGGTGAGAACGGCCGTTAAATCCGTCAGATCGGCAGGCAGTGCCACCACCGCGTGCAGCATGAACAGTTCGGCGAGCTTGTCGACGTGCATCAATTCGTTGCGGTCGGCCAGCACCACCATTCGTGCCTCGGGCGCAAAGCGCTGCAGGCTGCGTAGCAAAACATCGAGATTGCTGACGTTGGCGCCGGCATAGTTGTTTCCGTAACCGTAGAAGAAATCGGCGACGACATATTGCGGCGGACGTCGTTTGAGCTGGCTGAGCGCCTTACGCTGACCACTGAAGGCCAGACGTTCATAGCCCAGTTGCTCCGTGAGTGCGGAAAGATCCGGATGCAACGGGGATTCCGCGATGTCGTAAAGCAGTGGTTTGGCCATGGTTATTCAGGGGTGTTTTCCTGCATCGGTTTGATCCTGTTCGGTGTCATGCTTACGCTGTTGGCGCCGTTCGAGGTATTTCATCGCCTGGATTGCGCTGCTTACGGTGCCGACCACGAACAGGATCACAAGCAGAACGATTTCCATGGGGACTCCATTAACGGTCGGCACATATCAGTTTACCCGGGGATCGGCTGCATGTTGTGGTTCAACGGTTCAAGCGACTGGAGGGATTGCTATGGGAAGAGTGTCCGGGACGATATTGTGGGCTGCTTTGCTGGCGGGTATGACGGCGGGTGCGAGCGATCTGGCGAAGGAGAAACGCTGGGCCGATCAGGTGGTGGATGCATTGCTGGATGGCGAAGCGGTGTATCTCGATGACGGGCGAGCCCCTTTTCTGGCAATCGAGACCGAGAGTGCTGTCGACAGCGATGGCGACAAGGCCGTGATCGTGATGCACGGTACCGGCGTTCACCCGGATTGGCCGACGGTGATATTGCCCCTGCGGGTTGGGTTGGCCGAGTCCGGCTGGCATACCCTGTCGATTCAGATGCCGGTGCTGGCGAATGAAGCATCGCATGCCGATTACGCGGCAATTTACGACTGGGTGCCGGACAGAATCGATACTGCCGTGGCCCATCTTCGCGATAACGGCTTTGGAACCGTCGTGCTGGTTGCGCATAGTCAGGGTGCGACCATGTCGGCTTACTACCTCGGCGGTGCAGAACGTCCGGTCGACGGTTTCGTTGCGATCGGGATGTCCGAAGGTATTGCCGGTGGGCCCATGGATACCTTGTCACAACTGCCATCGGTTCGTGTACCGATGTTCGATCTTTACGGTGGCGCCGATTTGCCCGAGGTTATCGACAGCGCCGGTGCGCGCGCGGAAGCAGCCTCAAAGTCCGATGTTGCCTATCGGCAGACGGAAGTGCCCGGCGCGGATCATTTCTTCGATGGTGAAGAGAGCGAGTTGCTCGATGAGGTGAAAGCCTGGCTGGATTCGCATTTCTAGGTTTGTGTCGAACCTTCATTCAGGCTTGCGGTTAAAAATGTACAGGCCGATGCGTGGCTGCCGTTTGTGGCAGGTAATCATTCAGGCATGAATATGACGTGAGCGACCTTGAATTATCGGGATAAAGGATCGCTACCTTGTGCCATAGGCCGCGGTTTGAGTTCACCTTGGCAACGTCGGCAATAGTATCGGGTCTTGCCGGCAGCGATACGATTGTGCCGCGTGGTACTGAGTTCGTGGCTTGAGCAGCCGCAGTCGTAGATCCAACACCGCTGGCGGCGAATGTCGGCCTCGTCGACCGTGAAGTCATGGCAACGGTGTACTTCCTTAACGCCGAAAAACGCCATGACCGCCTGCCATTCACGTCCGTGCGGCCGGGTACGGCCATGACAGGCGGTCGTAACCAGATGGGCAATCTCGTGCGGTACCGTGCGTTCCAGGAAGGCTTGCTCATGGTTTTTGGCGATTGCCAGATTAAAGCGTATCAGGGGCCGGGTGTTTCGGCGCCATTGTGCCTGGCCCGCGGCAAGGCCCCGAAGATCGAAACGGATCTCAGGGTCGGGTAAGCGCGCGCGGTGTGCGGCACACAGCGGTGCGGCTTTTTGCAATAAGGCCTGCGAACGTTCACGGATACTGGCGACCAACGCTTGTCGAGACTTGTTTGGGTTCGGCTTGGTCGAGACGGGCATGCGGGCTTCGATTTTGTGCTGGCGCGATAACTTATTCTGCCTGAGACGCATAAATCAGCGGTCGGCAATCAGCTGCAAATACTCCATGCGTGTTGCCTGCGATTCGCGGAAAGTGCCCAGCATGACTGAGGTTTTCATGGTCGAGTTTTGCTTCTCGACACCGCGCATTTTCATACACAGGTGCTCAGCCTCGATCGTGACCGCGACGCCGGCCGGTTGGATGACCTCGCTGATGGCGTCGGCAATCTGGACGGTGAGATTCTCCTGGATCTGCAGTCGACGTGCATACATGTCGACGATACGCGCGATCTTGGACAGGCCGATGACCTTGCCGCGCGGCAGATAGGCGACGTGTGCCCGGCCGATGAAGGGTAGGATGTGGTGTTCGCAGAGTGAATACAGTTCGATATCCTTAACGATTACCATGTCGTCGTTGTCGGACGAAACACGGCATCGTTGACGATGTTGCTAAGATCTTGCTGGTATCCGCGACAGAGATAGGCGAGCGCCTTGGCTGCGCGTTCCGGTGTTTTGATGAGACCTTCTCGGTCGATGTTTTCGCCCACGCCTTGAATTATTCCGGCGTAGAAGCTTTGGATTTGGTCGATTTGCATCGTGGCCCCGATAGTCACTGGCTCCTTGCGAGCTACTGTACCGGGACCATGGAATGGAATCTATGTTCGGTTTTCCGGGTTTCGTCCTGGATCGGTGATTAGAGTAACAGCGCCATAATCAAAGCCACCGCAGCGATAACGCCCATCACGATGGCGGATTTTTTCCAGTTGTTGTAGTTGAGATAGAGGGCGTTCTTGCGTGGGTAAATCACCGCCAGTAATGCGCCCAGTGCTCCCAGCCCCGCAACGAAGTACAGAAAGTACTGTAGCCATTCGCGCTTGAGGCCGCTTGACCCTGCAACGCCGCCGCCGATGGTTTCGAATTTGTTCGCCAATGCGGGTTCGAGCCACGCCATCAACACGACAAGCGGTAACCATGCGGTCGTTCGGGTTAGTTGTGTCAAGTCGCTTTGCATCGGTACTCGACCTTCATTTGCCTGTTTCGGAATCGTCGGCCGATCTCTTCCGCTGGCATGGGGCGCCCGTAAAGGAAACCTTGCAGATGGTCGCAGCCGCTAGCGCAAAGAAACTTGTGTTGTTCAATGGTCTCGACACCTTCGGCAACGACTTCGAGGCCCAATGTATGGGCCATCAGTATGATTGCCTTGACGATGGCAGAGTCATTGCCGTCGTCAGGGATGTCGGCGACGAACGAGCGGTCGATCTTGAGTTTATGTATCGGCAGGCGTTTCAATTGACTAAGTGACGACTGACCGGTGCCGAAATCATCCATGGCGATACGCATACCCAGGTTTTTTCGCATGCGTGTGAGCTGTTGCAAGCCACGTTCGCCTTCTTCAATCAACAAGGTTTCGGTTACTTCGAATTCGAAACGGTCCATCGGAAAAGCGCTATTGCGCAAGATCGTTTCGAGGTCGTCGACACATTCGGTGGTCAACTGGTACGGCGACAGATTGACCGACAAAGAAAACGCGCGCTCGCTTTGTGCCAGCCAGCGATTGGCTTCACGGCAGGCCCGGGCCGTCACCCATGCGCCGATATCCGCGATCAGTCCGGTGTCTTCGGCGACGGGGATGAAATCGTTCGGCGGGATCAGGCCGCGTTTGGGATGCTGCCAGCGCAGCAGCGCTTCCAGCGCGTTCAGCTCACCATCGGAGGACGAGAATATCGGCTGGTAGTGAAGTACGAATTGTTCATGGGCGAGCGCGTAACGCAGATCGTGTTCCAGTTCGAGGCGCCGTTGTATTTCACGGGTCAACTCCGGCGCATAAAAGGCGATGCGATTGCGGCCGTCATACTTCGCGCGATACATCGCGGCATCGGCATGCTGCATGAGCGTTTCGGGGTCTTCGGCATCCTTTGGGTAAAGCCCGATCCCGACGCTTGCTGTGACCACCAAAGCACGTCCGTCGATTACGATAGGGGCTGCGAGCCGGTCGATCAGTCGACTGGCAATTCGACGCACAGCGTTAACGTCCGGCATATCTTCGAGGAGCAAGACGAACTCGTCACCACCCAGTCTCGCCACGGTGTCGTCTTCATGGATTTCATCGTGAAGACGTTGTGCGACGGTCTTGAGCAGTTTGTCCCCGGCGCAGTGACCGAGCGAATCGTTAATGGTTTTGAATCGGTCGAGATCGATGAACAAAATTGCCAGGAGGGTCTCGGTGCGGTGCGCGCGCTGTATGGCGTGCTCCAGGCGTGCCATCAAAAGGAGCCGGTTCGGCAGATCGGTTAGGGCGTCATGATGCGCGAGTTGCCAAAGACGACGTTCTGAATTCTTGGTTTCGGTGATGTCGGCGAATACGCCGACATGACGTTTCGCATTGGGGTCCTTATCGGGAACGACGGTGATCGATAACCATTGGGGATAGACGTCGCCGTTTTTGCGTCGGTTCCAGATTTCGCCTTGCCACTCGCCCTGTTGGGCGAGCGAATGGTGAAGATTGAGGTAGAAGTCGTCGTCCTGATGGCCGGAGTAGAGCAGCTTTGGCGTTTGGCCGATGGCTTCTGAGGCCGCATGACCGGTGATGCGTTCGAATGCCCGGTTCACCTGGATGATATGGTTTTTCGCATCCGTCACCATCACGCCTTCGCGCATATTGTTGAAAGCGGTGTCGACCGTGGCTTGGCGCTGCGCCTGGCGTTCGCGCTCGAGAACGATGCCGGCGATGTAGCTGCTGGTCTCCAAAAGTCGTTTTTGGAACCCATTGGGGGCACGGCTTTCGAAGCTGGTCAACGCGAAAGAGCCGATCACCGTATCGTTGGCCGTGCGTATCGGATATGACCAGCAGGCGTGCAGGTTGAATTGCTTTGCCAGGTCTACCATCGATGCCCAGCGCGGATCGGTCATGGTGTTTTCGACAAAAACCGGTTCTTCAGTGTAGACCGCAGTGCCGCAAGAACCTGCGTTTGGCCCCGGTTGCAGGCCGTTTAATGCCACGATGCCCTCGGGTGGGATGCTCGGTGCGGCACGCACGTTGAGATGAGCCTTGGATTCGTCGAACAGCATGATGGATGCCACTGAGTTTGGCAGCATGAGTTCGCTGGCGCGGCAAAGCTGCTGCAGCACGTCGTCGATCGCCTTGCCGAGCACCACGTCTTCCAGCGTGTCCCGTTGAAGTACCAGCAACTGTTCCAACTGATCGGTTGGAATCGGCGTGGTTTCCTTGGTGGGTTCTTCAAATCGGAGGACGGCCATCTGCGGTTCGGAGTGCTTCAACTCCCTAATGTATCGACTGAACAGCAGGAAATTAAAGTCGTAAATTGCAGCTTTTACGGTGTTTGAGGTGTCGGGCCGCGACGATCCTTTCGGGCGTTCCTCGGCGGTCTCCGAGGTGAACTGCCTGTAGGCAATGCCATCGGAAATCACGAGGTCAGGGCGCGCCAAGAAGCCGGCTGGCGAAAAAAAACCACTCCCCAGGTGGAAGGGGGAGTGGTCAAATGGTGCAGCTTTTCTTGTGGCGTCGTCCTTGTCGCCTGTTTCCCGATGCCCATGCCTTCTGCTGGAGAAGTCGGTGATACCTCGATCAAATGGCGCCACGCCAGGGGCCGACCAACTGTGGTGGCCAGGCGCTGCTGCAACGTTGCGCGTTGCCCACCCGGCGGAGATCGGCTTCATGGGGTTGGGACACCGTCTGCACGGCGTCGCATACCGGGCAGCGATACCAGTCCTGACGCGCTTTGCCTTCTGCAATGCTGTCAGTTTGCTGCATCCGGGTGTGGCAATGATGGCACTGCATATTCAATCTCCGCCCTGGGGTGCTGGCTGACCAAAAACCGTTTCGCGCTTGAACCGCGTGGCTCGCTTCAAGCCGGATTCAAGTGTTTGAAACAGTGTAGTCAAAAAACGCGAGAACACAACAAATTGTGGTCTTTGTTTTTCACTTACACCATATGTAGTGTTTCGATCGATATTCGGGTAGTCGTTGAGATGTGCTGTTCAAGCTACTGATCACATACGCTTTTTATTGATATTCGTCTTGGCCGATCGTGGTTGGGGTTGAGTCGTTGCAATCGATTCAAGGCGGCGATTGCGCGGTCGATAAGGCGGCTTCATCGGTTCGTTGACAAGATAATAATAATCGTTATCATCCGCATTAACGGCTTTCGATACCCCGGTTATCCGCTTGAGTCGTTGCCAGCAACCGAGCCGCAACCGGCGAGGTAGCCAGCGTGTTTTGTTTGGCTATGTCGTTCGGGAGGTGTCGGTTTTGGCAGCGATGCGTCGTCTTTCTCATCCTCGTTTCAGTCTCTACGGTATTGCGCTAGCCGCCTCCTGCGGCGCAGCGACCGTGGCCGTTGCCGATGAAGTCGGTGTGCATACGCAACTGCAAGGTGTCACGGCCACCGCGACCAAAAGTGTGCGCGATCCGTTCGATATCGCGGAATCGATCGGCGTCGTCGATCGTGACGACATCGAAACAGAGCAACCGACAAACCTGGGCGATCTGCTCGAACGTCTGCCTAATGTCAGTATTGGAGGCGGCCCGCGTGGGGTGGCGCAGCAGGTTTTCATTCGCGGGGTCGGCGATGAGCGCGTGCTCTTCCTGCTCGATGGCGCACGACAGAATTTCAGTCGGGCACACAATGGCCGGGTGTTCGTCGACCCGGATCTGCTCAAGCAGGTCGAGGTGTTGCGTGGCCCGGCGTCGGCGCTCTGGGGCAGTGGTGCCATCGGCGGTGTCGTTGCCTTGACGACGGTGGATGCGGCCGATTTGTTGACGCCGGGTGAAACGGCCGGCGCTAGGCTGAAACTCGGCTATCACGGCGTCAACGATCAGTGGCGAACCGGTGCGAGCGCGTACGGGTTGGTCGGTGACTCGGTCGACCTGTTGGCCGATATCAGTTATCGCGATGCCGACGATACCGACCTCGGCGACGGTACCACGCTCGATAACTCGGCTTTCGATTCTCTCTCGGGTTTGTTCAAGTTCACTTGGGCGCCGACGACGGAGCACGATCTCTCGGCGACCCTGCAATCCTTCGAGGAAGATGCCGAGGTGCCGTCCAATCCGCAAGTGGCGGGCTCGGCGGATGATCTTGTCGATCGCGAAACCCGGCAACGCAATGTCTCCTTGCGCTATAGCTTCAAACCGGAAGGCATACCGTCGTTGCGTCCTTCCGTGTTGGTGTTTCGCAACCGCATTGATATCTCGGAGAATCGTCTGCGGGACGATAGACAAGATGACACTGAGCTGCGGACCTGGGGCACGGATGTGCGCAACACCTTCGCATGGCGCAGCGGTTCGATCGCCAATACGCTGGTTGTCGGTGTCGACTATTTTAAAGACGAGGCCGAGGCCAGCCGGAACGGTGTGCCTCGAGAGTCCTTCCCGGATGCCGAGCAGGACGTGCTCGGTGTCTACCTGCATGACGAAATTCTGATCGGTGACCGTCTGACGATCGTGCCGGGTTTGCGTTGGGACAGCTACGAAAGCGAATCCGGCGATAACGTGGCGGAAGGACAGGATGAATCCGAGTTATCGAAAAAACTCTCCATCAGCTATGACTTGTCGGATTGGCTGACGCTGCACGCGGCCTACAACGAGGCTTTCCGTGCGCCTGGGATCAGCGAGCTGTTCGTTTCAGGTACGCATTTTTCGTGCGGACCGGGCTGCGCCAATCTGTTCGTGCCCAATCCCGATCTGAAGCCCGAGAAGGCACACAATGTCGAACTCGCATTGAGTGCACGTCAACGCGGTCTCTTCCAAAGTGGTGATGAAGGTAGTGCGCGTATCAGTGTGTTTCAAAACGACATCGACGACTTCATCGATCAACTCGTGAATTTTACCTTCGTACCCGTGCCGGGTAATCCGGGACCGGGCGGTGTCAGCTTTTTCGAAAATGTCTCGGATGCCAGGTTGGAGGGCTTCGAGGTCGAACTGGCCTATGAGACATCCGAGTGGTTCGCCAACATGGGGTACGGTCAGACGCGCGGAGAAAACCGCGACACCGGCGAAGCGCTTTCCAATATACCTGCGGACGAACTCACCCTGGGTGCCGGCCTGCGATTCGGCGACCTGGTGTTGGGTTGGGACAGCCGCTTCGTCGATTCGCAGGATCGCGTACCCGACGGCGGGACGACCACCGGCAGTTACGATCTGCACGACGTTTATCTGACCTGGAAGCCGCAGCGGTTCGGCAAAGACAAGCTGCGTGTCGATGTCGGCGTCGACAACCTGTTCGACGCAGACTACCGGCCTCATTTATCGCTAATCAACGGACCGGGCCGTAACGTCAAGGCCAGTGTCGCGGTCAGGTTTTGATCTGACGAAATGACAGCTGTCGCCCTTCAATACCCGTCTTCTCATACGCCGGATCGTGCTCCGACGAAGACCGTCGCGGAAGATGTTGCGGAAACATCGCCCGTCAGTGTTTTTCCGCCGCCGGCGAGGCGCGACAACAGCTCGACTTCTCGAATTGGCGTTTGGATTGCGGCGGGTGTTTCTGCAGCGTTGCATGCCTGGGTGATCATGTGGGTGGATGCGCCGACGCCACCGAGTCCTGCTGCCGATACCGGTGCAGTCTCGGTCGCGATCGGAAGCTTGGCGTTTGCATCACCGCGATCCGAGCCGGTCGATCCGGCACCGGTTCCCCCTTTGCCCGATCCCGCGCCACCCGAGCCGGTGTCCGAAAAGCAGCGGGAAGTAGTCGAAAAGTCCTCGATGCAACCGAGTAAAAAAAAGACTTCCAAAGCCATGAAGGCACAGCCGGCGCCACCAACCCCGCCTGTAAGGGAGAGCGAAGCGGCTTCATCAACGGCGGCTTCGTCGGATGCGTTTGCGCATCGACAGGATGTGCCGATGGCGTCGTCATCCATGCTGTCGGCGGAGGTGGTGCAACCCCCCTTTACGACACCGCCGACGGCGCCTGTCTTTATCACCAATCCGGATTACCGCAGTCCGCCGCGGCCACCGGTGTATCCGCAGCGTGCTATTCGATTCGGTCAAGAGGGCACTGTCCTGGTGCGTGCGCAGTTGTCCGAACGGGGTGATGTCATCGACGTCGAACTGCGCGAAGGCTCGGGCCATAGCCTGCTCGACAAGGCGGCATTGAAGGCGGTGCGTCAATGGTTGTTCAAACCGGCTACCCGGGATGGCCGAGCCGTACTGGCGACTGTCGACCTGCCGGTCCATTTCAAATTGCGATGATGAGAGGTATCCACAGGTGTCACAGGTCATCAACGCCGAACGTGATGAGTCATCGTCCGGCCTGGCATCGCGCTGGCAGCAGTATCGCGCGGCGAATCCGAACACCCGAACGCGCGATGCGGCCGCCGGTCTCGGGGTCAGCGAAGCCGAACTGGTCGCGACGGCCTGCGGTGGCGGTGCGACGCGTCTCAATGGCGACTGGCGCGGTTTGGTCGGCGAGTTGCATCGGCTCGGTCCGGTCATGGCCTTGAGTCGCAATGAACACGCGGTGCACGAAAAGATCGGTACCTTCGGCAAGCTGTCGCACAGCGGTGCGCATGGAATCCTGCTTGGCGATATCGATTTGCGGTTGTTCTTCAGTCATTGGGCACACGGTTTTGCGGTGCATGAAGCATCACCACGGGGGGCGCGCGATTGTCTCCAGTTCTTCGATCAATACGGCGACGCGATCCATAAGATCTACCTTACCGGAGACAGCGACCGAAATGCCTTCGATACGCTGGTGGACGACTACCAAGGCGAAGATCAAAGCCGTGTACAGCCGGTATTGTCGCAGCTTCCCGATTTGCCGGAGCGCCCCGATGAAGACATCGATGCCGTCGCGTTGCTGGCGCATTGGCGCGCATTGCAGGATACGCACGATTTCAGTGATCTGTTGCGCCGCTTCGGTGTCGGCCGTCGGCAGGCGTTTCGTTTGGTCGGCTTCGATCTTGCCCGGTCGGTCGGCAGGCACGTGCCGCGCCGAGTGCTCGAACATGTTGCGGCCGAATCCATAGACATCATGTTGTTCGTGGCCAATCCCGGCATCGTGCAGATTCACACCGGCCCCGTGAAAAACCTCAAACCGGTCGGTCCCTGGTTCAATGTGCTCGACGAGACCTTCAATCTTCACCTGCGTGAATCCGGCATCGATTCGGCCTGGGTGGTGAATAAGCCGACCCGTGACGGTGTGATCGGTTCGATCGAAGCCTTCGATACCAAGGGCGGTCTGGTTTGTCAGATCTTCGGGCGGCGCAAACCCGGTCAAGCCGAAGACCCGGCCTGGCGGGCGGTGTTGGACAGTATCGTCGGTGCTGCGTCATGAACGCCTGGCTCGATACCTTGGGCGTCGTTGCCTGGCCACTGGTCGTTTGCTCGGTCATCGGTTTGGCGGTGTTGCTGGAACGCCTGTGGTTCTTTGTCCGTACCTGGCGTATGCCGGTGACGGCCGCTGCGCTGGTCGGGCGTTTCGAGTCCGACGGTATGGCGTCGATCGAGGAATATCTGCTGCGGCGTCGTCATCCTTGGCGTCAAGGTTTTCGATTGTTGATCGAACACCGGAGTCATTCATCGGCGTTGCGGGAGCAGGTCGTCGGGCTTTGGGTGGCTGAACAACGTTTGTCTCACATGGCGAACCTGCGTTGGTTGACCATTGTGGCGGTCATCAGCCCCTTACTCGGGCTACTCGGTACCGTGCTCGGCATGATTGACGCCTTTGCGGCCTTGGTCGCGCATAGTGGCCCGGTGCAGCCGGCCGTGCTGGCCGACGGGTTGCAACAGGCGATGTTCACGACCGCGGTCGGTCTGATCATCGCCGTTCCCGCGTTGGCGGCGGCACATGTTTTTCGCTTGTGGGGGGAGGCACGTGTCGGACATTTGCAACTCCTCCTGAACCATGTACATCTCGCATTCGACGGCGCCGTATCGCGGTCGCCCAAGACGGGTATCGCGGGAACCGTGGCCACAGTGGCACGTGACACGGCGGCAGTCTCGCCGTGATAGGTGGCGATATCAAAGCGGGCATCGCGGACCATCCGGGAGCCGATCTGGCACTGGATCTGACACCGCTGCTCGACGTGTTGTTCATGGTGCTGGTGTTCTTTTTGCTGACGGCCAACAGCGTCCCGATTGCGCTCCAGCTCGATTTGCCGCGCGAGTCGTCGAGCAGTGCGCAGCCGGTGCAACGTGACGACCTGCTGCGCGTCACCATTACCGATGAAGAAGCGAATTGGTTGATCAATGAACGATCGTTCGCGTCGTGGGAGGCCGCGCGTGAGCAATTACTGCTTTTGCATCAACAACAGGCCGAAGCGCCCGTCATCATTGCCGCGGCGCGCCAGGCGCCGCTCGAACGCATGGTTTCGGTACTCGCATTTCTCGCCGACGAACATATTCCGATTGTGCAGGTGTTGCTCGACCCCGATGGGGCGGCGATGTCGTCCGACCAACCCCAGTAGGAGATTTCATCCATGAATGCCAAGGTGAGCGGCCTCAATGCGATACGCGAGGATCTGGAGCTTTTGCGCAAAGATTTCGCGACGTTGTTGATGGCTACGACCAGTGAACAAGGTGAGCCCAACGCCAGCTATGCGGCCTATGTCGAGATGGACGGCGAGTACTTCGTCTACGTCAGTGAATTGTCGATACACACCCAGAACCTGTTGGCTAACGGTCGTGCCTGCGTCTTGTTCATCGAAGACGAGGCGCATGCCGGTCATTTGTTCGCGCGCAAACGTCTGACGTATCAGTGCGAGGCCGTCGAGGTCGCGCGGGGCAGTGAACTCTTCGGTGATGTGCTGGACAGGTTTGCCGAACGTTTCGGTGCGTTGATCGGGACATTGAGCGAGCTGCAGGATTTCCACTTGTTCAGGTTGTCGCCGAAACATGGTCTGTTCGTTGCGGGTTTTGCGAAGGCCTATGAGTTGGGCGATTTCCCGCGCGGCGAGATACGTCACATCCAAGACAAGGGGCACATGAAGTCGAACGGCGAGTCCGTTTCGCCCGATGAAGCACCGATCGATTGACGGGAGCACATCCTTACCGACCGGGAGGCACCGTGTTGAGATTGACCCATAGCACGTTCATCGTAGCGCTCGCGCTTTTGCTGTTGTTGTTCGGCATACGTCCCGCTGCCGCCGGGACCGAATCAGCGCAGCGTTTGGTGGTGGTCGGCGGTGCACTCACCGAGATCGTCTTTCATCTCGGTGCCGGCAAGCGGGTCGTCGGTGTCGATACGACCAGCCGGTGGCCGGCGGCGGCATCCGAATTGCCGAAGGTCGGCTATCAGCGATCGTTGGCTGCCGAGGGGGTGTTGTCGCTCAGACCCGATTTGGTGCTGCACAACGAGGACGCGGGCCCGCCGGCCGTGTTGCAGCAGATTGGGGCGGCCGGCGTCGGCGTCGCGTCTATCCAGGTCGAGGATTCGATCGAGGGCCTGTCGAAAAAGGTGCGGCGGGTTGCCGCGCTTATCGGTCGTGAGGCCGAAGGGGAAAAGCTTGTTGCACGGTTGGAACGTGATATGCGGCAATTGCATCGCCAATTGGCCGGGATCGAGCGGCGTCCCCGTGTTGCCTTTTTGCTCAGCGTCGGGCGCGGCAGCACCATGGCTTCGGGGCGTGACACCGCGGCCGACGCCGCGATCGCGCTATCCGGTGGCGTTAACGCGCTGTCTGGCTACAGTGGCTATAAGCCGCTGAATGCCGAATCCATGATCGCGGCAGCACCGGACGTATTGCTCACCACCGAGCGAACCCTGCAACAGATCGGTGGCAAAGAAAAGCTCATGCGCTTACCCGGTGTCGCACAGACGCCCGCCGGTCGCGCCGGCCGAATAGAGGCGATGGACGGATTGTTCCTGCTCGGTTTCGGTCCACGTACCCCGGCGGCGTTGCGCGAGCTGGCGTCGCGGTTACATACGACCGATATCGCCCGTGCAGATGGCCGGTTGGGTGAATGAGCTCGTCTTGAATCGCTGGCGGCCGGTAATGATCGGTCGCCTTAAACCACGCGCGACCTTCGGTTTGCTCGTGTTGTTCGCGTCGCTTCTCGCCGTCGCCGTTGTTGCGCTCGGTATTGGTCCGGTCACGATATCGCCTGGCCAGGTGCTGGCCATATTGGTCGAGCCCCTGGGTATCGTATTGCCGTGGTCGTTCGATCCCGGCCAGGCCGCCGTCGTCATGCAGATCCGTGCGCCGCGTGTCGTCATGGCCATATTGGTCGGTGCGGCCTTGGCGGTGTCGGGCGCGGCGATGCAGGGTCTGTTCCGTAACCCGTTAGCCGACCCGGCGTTGATCGGGGTCTCGGCCGGTGGCGCCTTGGGCGCCGTCGGTGTCATCGTGCTCGGTGCCGGCGTGTTCTCGTTTTTCGATCCCCTGTTATCCGGCGGGGCCGTGCCATTGGCCGCGTTCACCGGCAGTCTGGCCGCCACGCTCCTGGTCAAGCGCCTGGCGACGGCCGAGGGTCGCACCGATGTGGCGACCCTGTTGCTTGCCGGTATCGCCATTCAGGCGATTGCGATGGCCGGTACCGGTCTGCTGACGTTTCTTGCCGACGACGAGCAACTGCGTACCTTGACCTTCTGGACCATGGGTAGCCTGGGCGGTGCGACCTGGCAGTCCTTGGCATTTGCCGCACCATTGATGTCGCTGGCGATCGTCGCCATCCCGTTCACCGCCCGCGCATTGAATGCCATGTTGCTCGGCGAGGCGGAGGCCGGTCATCTGGGTTTCGATACCGAACGGCTGAAACAGATCCTGATTCTACTGGTCGCCGGCGCGGTCGGTGCCGCGGTCGCGGTCAGCGGCATCATTGGTTTTGTCGGTCTGGTGGTCCCGCATCTGTTAAGGCTGACACTGGGGCCCGATCATCATGCTTTGTTACCGGGATCGGCGTTGCTCGGTGCGACCCTGTTGCTGTTGGCCGATCTGCTGGCGCGCACCCTGGTCGTTCCGGCCGAACTGCCGATCGGCATTATCACCGCGCTGGTCGGTGGGCCGTTCTTCATTTGGTTGTTGACGTCGCGACGACGGGGGATGGGCTTATGAACCTGTGTGGCAATCGATTGAGCTATCGCGTCGGCGGCAAGACGCTACTCGACGCCGTCTCGCTCGATCTCGCACCGGGAGAGCTGCTCGCGATACTCGGTCCGAATGGTGCGGGTAAGACCACGCTGTTGAAATTGCTCTGCGGTGATCTGCGGCCGACCGACGGCGAGGTGTTGCTCAATCAACGGCGTCTGCGCAAATGGTCGCGACTCGAACTCGCAAGACAACGCGCGGTCTTGCCCCAACAGAGCAATCTGAGTTTTCCTTTCGACGTTCGGCAGGTTGTGGATATGGGATGCTCGGCACACCGTTGGCGTGACCCGGAAAGGGACGCCGAAGTCGTCGATGCGGCAATGCGGGCTGCCGACGTCGTGCATCTGGCCGAGCGTGATTTTCTCGCGCTGTCGGGTGGTGAGCGCCAGCGCGTGCATCTGGCCCGCGTGCTCGCGCAGATCTGGGATGACGGTAACGGTAGCCCGCGGTATCTGTTACTTGATGAGCCGACTTCGGCATTGGATTTGGCACATAAGCATCAGGTTTTGAGCATAGCCAAAGACATGGCGAAGTCGGCCGATGTCGGTGTCCTGGCGATACTGCATGATCTCAATCTGGCCAGTGTCTATGCCGATCGATTGGCGCTTATTCAGCAGGGTCGATTGGTGGCGTGCGGGGAGACCGGCCTCGTTCTTGATGCCGCGACCCTGACGTCGGTTTTCGATGTGCCGATGCATGTCGCGCCTCATCCGCTGATACCGGGGCGTAGCATGGTCGTCAGCGGTTCGGCGACGATTGAAATGCCCGAAGACCGATTCCGGGCCGGCGGTTCATCGGCACGTAACGCCGCCGCATAAGCGGGTGATGCCAACCGGTGCCCGGGTCTCGCGCTTGTTAAAAGCCAATCGTTGCCAACTGCTGGACAAACCCGTTCATCAAACAATTGTTCGGCAACGTTGCGGTGTTGGAGGGGCGTTTAACACAATTGAGAAACATTCTCATTAGTGTTATCATGTCGGTTCTGTGTGTTCGTTCTTCATTGCCGCCTTATGTCCGCAACCGCTGCCAATATCGGGTTTGAAACGCTGTACCAGGATCATCATCGCTGGTTGCATCGCCTGGTTCTGCGCCGGTTGAATTGTGCCGATACGGCAGCGGATCTGGTGCATGACACCTTTTTACGGTTGCTCGTACGCGACCAAGATCTTGGTGCCATTGATGAACCGCGTGCCTATCTCAATCATATTGCGAACGGCTTGATCGCCAATCATTGGCGGCGACGCGATGTCGAGCAGGCCTATTTGGAGGCGTTGCACCAGCGGCCGCCTGTCGCATCGCCGTCGCCTGAGACGCGGCAAATAGTCATCGATACGCTGTGCCAGATCGACGCCATGCTGTGCGATCTGCCGGCCAAGGTCCGCCAGGCCTTTCTGCTTTCCCGGCTCGACGGTGTGCGTTACGCGCAAATCGCGATCACCCTCGGTGTTTCCGAGCGCATGGTCAAAAAGTACATGGCACAGGCGATGCTTCATTGCCTACGTGTGGTCGAGGATGTTGCGTGAGCAGATCGGCCGACATCGCGGAAGCGCAAAGCGAGCCGCTGGAGCAGGCTGCCGAGTGGTTCGCGATCTTGCATGACGATACCGTCACCGCGCGACAACGCGAGCAGTGGCAGGGCTGGCTGGCAGCCAGTGCAGCGAATCGTGAGGCTTGGCGACGTGTCGAACGTATTGACCGGAAGTTTCGGGGTGTTCAGGCCGAGCCCGCACGCCAGGTATTGCGAACGGCGCAACGTGACCGTCGAAGGTTCGTTTCCGGCCTGGCCGGTTTCGTCGTTGCGGCGCCGCTGGCGTGGTCGGTCTGGCAGCTGTCGCCGATACGCTACGCATTTGCCGATATGTGCACCGTGGTGGGAGAGGTTCAAGAAGCCGCACTGCCGGACGGAGGGCGTCTTTGGCTGAATACCGATACCGCGCTGACCCTCGACTATGACATCAGCCAACGTTCGGTGACCTTGCTCCAAGGCGAGATATTCGTTGAAACGGCCGCAGATGAACGGCCGTTTCGTGTTGAGACGGTCAATGGTCATGCCGTGCCCTTGGGTACCCGCTTCGGTGTGCGGGTTCAAGACGATCAGACGCATGTCTCGGTCACTGCCGGCGAGGTGGCGGTGACGCCGCGTCTGCGTCCGGAGGAGCAGGTTATCGTTCGGCCCGGTCGTTCGGTTCGCTTCGATGCGCACCAACATCTCGCACGTGCTGCGGTCACGTCTGCCGATACTGCCTGGCAGCGCGGTATGCTGGTCGCCGACGATATGCCGCTGAGTACCTTTTTGGATCAGTTGGCGCGTTACCACCCAGGCATGATTCGCTACGATACCGCCGCTGCGAGGCTGCGATTGGTCGGCACCTTTCCGCTCGACGATACCGATCGCATTTTGAATACGCTTGAAGCGACACTGCCGGTCAAGGTAGCCCGGCTGACGCCCTGGTGGGTCACGGTGAGCGGCGTATGATCCCTTTCGATACGGCAATGGATGTGCGTACGGTCGTCTGGGGCTAGCCGATGTCGCCGGACGGTCGTTCAGCGTGCATACACCGACCGGTGAGGCAACCGCATTGGGTACCGTCTACGGTGTGCAGCGTCGCGCGGACGACAGTCTGGTGACCGTGATCGAATCACGGGTCCGGCTTACGCCGAAAACACGACCCGATGCCGCGGTCACGCTATCCGCCGGACAACGCGCCCCGCTGACCGGTGCAGCGGTCGGCCCGATACAGACGGCCGGTCGGTATGCACTCGACCGGGCCGATCGGCGCCTCGTGTTCAACGACGCACCTTTGGCAGGCGTTATTGCGCAGCTTGATCGTTATCGACACGGTTGGGTTTTCCTGTCCGAACGTCTTGCGGATCACGACCTGCGGTTTACCGGCGTATTGTCGGCCGACGACGGCGATCGCGCATTGCGGCTGCTCGGCGAAGCGTTGAGGCTCGATATACATCGCGTCACACCTTATGCGGCCTGGCTCGATGCCGGCCGGGGTACTTCGCCATGACTACGGTCGTGTTTCCGGTGGTGGGGACCATGTCGCCTGACGGGGCGGCCGGGAGGAGGGGCGCGTGTCGACAGTAGTCGCAGCGGGGGTCGGCACCCTGTATGCGGATCACGGCGATTGGCTGCGCGCTTATCTGATGCGTCGAGCCGCTTGTCCGCATACCGCTGCCGATCTTTCACAGGATGTCTTTTTGCGTCTTCTCGGCAGGCAAAGCCTGCCGCCGCTGCAGGAGCCGCGCGCCTATCTGGCACGCATCGCCCATGGACTATTGATCGATCAACGCCGCCGCCAAGCGCTCGAACAGGCCTGGCTCGAAACCTTGGCGTCGATGCCCGAAGTCGTCGCGCCGTCGGCCGAGGAGCGGGCGCTGATCCTCGACGCATTGGCGCGCATCGATGCGTTGCTCGATGGCCTGAAGCCGCGAGTGCGCCAAGCCTTTCTGCTATCACGACTCGACGGTATGAGCTATCCGACGATTGCGGCGCAACTCGGTGTTTCGCTGAGTACGGTGGAGAAGGATATGGCCAGGGCGTTGCGCCACTGCTACAACGTGTTGCTGGGCTGAAACATGCCGGCTGAACCAGGTTCCAATCATTGACTCGAGCCAAGCAACAATCCGGGAGCCTCGCGAACATTCCGGACGCCATTCTCGAGCAGGCATTCGAGTGGGCCGTTGTGCTCGGTTCGGGTGTCAGTCGCGATGCCGATCGCGATGCGTTTGCGGCGTGGCTCGACAGCGACCCGCTGCACCGAACGGCCTGGGGGCGTGTACAGCTTGTCGAACAGGAATTTGCGGCGCCACGCCTGGATGCGGCCGTGGGGCGCGTTGCGCTGGCCAAAGCCGATGCCAAACGTCGAAAAAAACGACGCTGGACGACGGGTACCGGCGGCTTGTTGACGGTGCTGCTTGCCGTCGTTCTCGTGTTCGGGGAGCCATTCCACTGGCAGGCCGATTACCGTACGGCGACCGGTGAGCAACTGCACCTGACATTGCCGCATGGCGGTACGCTCTGGCTCAACAGCAAGTCCGTCGTCGATATCGAAACCGAAGGTGCTCGTACCTTGGTGCACTTGCGTCGCGGGGAGATCCTGCTCGATTCGTCAAAGGTGCCCGCAGCGATCAAACCTCAGGTCGTGACGGCGCATGGGCGCTTTGTACCGATTGGCACGCGGTTTGTCGTGGCGCGCCGTGACGGCGTGAGTGAGCTCGCCGTCATCGATGGGCGGGTGAGGGCGGAAGCACATAAGGGTAGCACCGCCGATATCATCGCCGCCGGTCGGGGTTGGCGCCTTGACGAGACGGGTGCCGGCATCCTGCCCGCTTCCGGGCTGGAACCCGGCGCCTGGGTCGATGGTGTCATCGAGGCTGATAATGCGCCGCTCAGTGCGGTACTCGACGCATTGGCCGGATATCGATATGGCTGGCTGCATTATGAATCCGACATCGCGGCCTTACGGGTCACCGGTGTGTTCCGCCTCGACGATACCGACAGTGCGTTGAATGCCTTGACGGCCACCTTGCCGATCCGCATCGAGCGCACGACACCGTTTTGGGTGCGGGTGACACACAATACCAATCCCTAGAACCCGATGGTGCTCGTGGTCCGTCGAACGGGCTGCCGGCTGGTTCGCACCGGCACCGATCGGGTTGTCTACTCGTGTTACCGCTTGCGCTCGTAATCTTGACTTTCCCTTTGACGGTCCCGCGGTAACCGCATGCTTTTTTACGGGTTCGTGCGGTTTCGTTCGGCATGAGAAACAAACGGACAAACTCAGCCGAGCGGAACCCCATCATGTTGTTTTCACTGCATCGTATATGTCGCCTCTCTTTGCCCCGTATCTGTCTGGGGTTGTTGTTGATCGGTGCCTGGCCGGTCGGCGCGCAGAACGCGTCTTCGATATCGCCTATCGACAACCAACGGGTCATGCAGGTCGATTTACCGGCCGGCAGCCTGAGCGATTCGCTGAATGCACTGGCCCGCCAGGCCGGTCTGACGCTGTCGGTCGATGCCGGGCTGGTTTCCGGCAGGTCGGTACCCGCGGTTTCGGGTGCGTTTACTGCAGAACAGGCGTTGCAACGGCTGTTGACCGGCAGCGGTTTGTCTTATCGCTTTTCCGGTAACTCGACAGTGGTGTTGCAGACCGCCGCTGTGCCGGATCAACCGATGCAGTTAAGCGAGATCATGGTCAAAGGCGAACTGCAGGAACGCACACTGCAGGACACTCAGACCAGCGTGTCGGTCGTCAGCGGTGAGGAACTGGATCGGAGTACCGACAAAGATCTGTTCGATACCTTGGATCGGCTACCCAACGTCAATGCCCAGGGCGGGGGCTTTGGGTTCGTGATCCGCGGTGTCACCGATGGTGGCCCGGGAGGGGCAGGTTCGGCCCAGGCGATCAGTGTGCAGGTCGATGGTGCGGCAGTTCCGAATGGGCAGGCGCTTCGGACCGGGTCGTTGAGCACCTGGGATCTCGAGCAGGCCGAGATACTGCGCGGGCCGCAATCGACTCAGCAGGGCCCTAACGCCTTGGCCGGTGCCATCATCCTGCGCAGCAAAGATCCGGAGTTCGAGCAGGAATTCAAGGCACGAGCCGACTACGGGAGCTTTGATGAAACCCGTTTGGCGGCCGCGGCTAACCTGCCGTTGAACGATCAATTCGCGGTGCGCTTTTCTGTCGAGGACTATCGGTCGGACGGGGACATTTCGCATGTGATCACCGGTGAGGATACGGCCGATGAATATCTGAAAACTTATCGCGCTAAGTTGAGGTTCATGCCCAATGACGACGTCGATGTCGTGCTTGGCTACACGCGTTCCGAGAACAAACTCGGTAATCAAAGCATCATCCAGGACCGCTTTCCCAGCGAACGGGTGGAAACTCAGGTCACCGACGAGATCGGTAAAACGGATATCGTTAGCTTGCGATTTAGCTACGCGTTCAACGATCAATGGGCGCTTCAGTCCGAGACTGCCCATCTAACCAGCGACTACAAGCTCGAAAATCCGGTCGAGCCGTTCAACCCCGCAAATACTCCCGCATTTCGCACGGTAGACGACACCTCGTTTAGCCAAGAGCTGAAATTGCAGTACGTTGCTGAAGCGCTCCGCGCCGTGGTTGGAGTTTATTATCTGAGTACCGACAAGGATGTCGAGTTCGAGGCATTCGTGCCGGATGCGTCAGTATTCAGTTTTCCATCTGGCAGTTCGGCGATTTTTGGCAATACGCTGGATGAGAAGATCGAGAACTACGCAGTGTTTGGCGAGGTCGAGTACGACGTGAGTGAGCGGTGGGTGGTTGTCTCCGGACTACGTTACGACACTGAAGAGCAAGATTCAGTGACGTCCAGTGCGTTCATCGTTACCCCAGAGCCTTTTCCCGGCTTCAATACACCGACACCACCTACAGCACTCGATGCAGAATACTCCGCATTGCTGCCAAAACTCGGCATCGTATATAACTGGACCGATGACATCAGCACGGGCCTGATCGCGCAGCGTGGTTATCGTGCCGGGGGTAGCGGTACACGGACCGGTTTTGGTGCTTATACATACGATCCGGAGTTTACAAAGAACTATGAACTGTCATTCCGCTCGCTGTTGATGAACGAACGGTTGCGGTTAAATGCAAATGTGTTCTATACCGAGTATGAAGATATGCAGGTCTTTATACCCGGACCATCAAATACCTTCGCCGACGGTCTGATCGAGAACGCCGGCGAGGCAAGTCTCTGGGGCGGAGAGTTGCTGGCCAGCCTTGATGTAACCCGAGATCTCAGCCTTTTCACAAATATTGGTTTCACGAAAACGGAGTTCGACGATTACATCGGCAATGCCGGCGGTACACCCGTCGATCTATCCGGGAACGAGTTTGCGCAGGCACCGCGTTGGACGGGCTCGATCGGTGGTGCCTATTACTTCGACAACGGCCTGGAGGCCGAGGTCGATGTGAACTACACCGACAACAGTTTCTACACCGTTAACAATGATCCCGGCGAATTGAACAAGGCATTCACGCTGGTCAATGCGCGCGTCGGTTACCAGTCCGACAGCTTCTGGTCGGTACACCTGTATGCGCGCAATCTGTTCGATGAACAATATCTTTCGCGCAGACGAGTAGACGGTTTCGGTACGGCCGGTGATTCTCGGGTGGTCGGCGTTAGCGTCAACGTCGAGCTTTAAAAGGCGGCGAACGAGCAGCGTGCAGAGGCATGTTCATTAGCGGCTATCCGATAATCTCGTGAGTTTCTGACGTACGACACGTTTTCGGCGCTCGATACCGACCATAGCCTGTCGATGCTGACCCAGGCGCTGCCGATTCGGCTGGCGCCGTTGACCCGTTACCGGGTTTCGGTCGAAGCGCGCTGCCCCGTGCTGTTATGCCGTCCGCCGAGCAGGCGGTTTATCCCGATACTAGGGCCTGTTAACACAAACTGAAACATTGCTGCCGGCGGTCCTTTTTTCGGCTGACAAGGCAGAGGGAGAGACGTTTAGTGTCGCTAAATGAACGACTGATAACGCCGTCAGGCGGAAAAAGGGCCCGGCCCTACGGGTTGCGCCTGAAAAAGCGCCACTCGGCGTTGCTCGTTGCTCATTTGGAGCGACCAAACGTCGCGCCTCGCGCCTTGATTGGCGCTTT
>JANQLO010000006.1 GCA_028280505.1 Chromatiales bacterium
CGGCGCGCGCGTTTGGGATGCCGAGCGGCTGCCGTTCGGGGAACTCAACGTGCAGACCGGGCACGTCACTTTACCGCTCAGGTTTCCGGGGCAGTACTATGATGAAGAATCCGGGCTGCATTACAACTACTTCAGGGATTACGATCCAAGCACGGGAAGATACGTCCAAAGCGATCCGATTGGGCTGGCCGGCGGGCTGAATACCTACGCGTATGTGGCGGGAAACCCTCTAAGATACATCGATCCTCGCGGGCTTGATTTGATCTGTGGCCCAGGATACATCGACATCAGCGGTCCGGGCGGCGGTGTGGCGAACTGCGTGCCCAACCATAAACCAAACGAAAGCGCTTGTTTTGCTGAGGAATGCAAGATGTACCCTCCGGCATTCAACTCGTCATGTATGGATATCTGCATGGAACGAGAGCTTGCCCAATGCTTCACGCCTTCTCCCTCCCCAAAGGGGTGGACGAACTCGATGACCGGAGGGGTCTCGGCAGCGTGCGCGACTGCAGCGACAATCACTTGTACTGCGCAATGTAACGAGGAAATTTGTGATAAGAATGGTGGTGGAGAAAACTGTGCGTGCGAATAAAATGAAGACGTTGGCAGCCGTAACTCTGCTGTCGCTGATGATATCGCCTTTCGGTGCTGGATTGGCTGGAGGGGGCTTTGTCCTGAAACCCAACTTCACAATTGAAGGTGGTAGTTACCGAGAGACCTTGGTGTTCATATCTGGTCTGGCTTATGCCATTAGTCAATATGAACGTAATCTTGCGGGCCAGCATCTTGAATCTAGCTATTGTCTGAAAGGGGAGCCGGTTACCTCGAAGCTGTTGGTCGATTTGCTGAACGAAACGCTTTCGGGAACAGTGACTCCAGAGTTGGCGACTGACTCGCTTTTTCAACAGTTGAGTCGGCGGTTTCCTTGTAGTTAGAGGCGTTACGTAAAACGGATTGGACGCGCTAGGCGTATTTTTGCCGCTTGGCTGCGTCTTGCCTCAGATTCTGTTGCAACTCGCTGGCGTCGTGTCTAGATGGTTGTAACGAACCAGAGGATGGTTGTGAGCAATGAAGCTAATTGCAACGATTCTTTTTGGTGCTGGCCTTTTTGGTGCGATAGCTCTAGTTAGAGGTATCTCACTTGGTCAGGATATCGACCCAAGTTATGTGGCAATACTTGCGCTTGTCGCTGTGGTTGCAGGTATTTGGCTGTTTATTTTGAGAAAACGCGACGGTGAATTATGAGGAAGCCCAAGTAAGCTAGCCGAAGTTGCACTAGGCGCTTTTTCGGCGTCTAGCCGTATCGTACCTCGGATTCCCTCGCAACCCTCTGACCCTCTTATAAATTCACTACGATCCACCCCGATCCGAATAGCCAACTTCAGACTACAACTACTCCAGGGATTACGATCCAACAACAGGCAGGTATATACAATCTGACCCCATCGGGCTCGACGGTGGGCTTAACACCTACCTGTACGCAAACGCTAATCCTCTAAGGTTCATTGACCCCAATGGTTTACGAGTTGTAGGCCATCCGGGCAAGGCTCACGTGAGCGAAGGGGTTGGGCAAGGAGGTCGTGTAGGCTTCTTTGGGTGCTTGGGCGGTTGCGCTAGTTACACTCAAGGGGACGGCAATGCTCAAGGAAGTGTTTCTCCCACATTGGGAGGTGGCTTTATGTTGTGCCCGTCAAAGCCCGAGCCTAAAAACCAGTGCGAAGATGATGAATCCAAGCTGCCGGAAGGGTCATGCGGAATCTATGACCCAAATTGTGACAACAACATGCAGCCCGGTATTTCTTTTACCAGAGGTGGAGCTGGTATCGGTTTTCAGAGGAATCTCGATGGCACGTATTGTATTTTGATCGGTCCCTTTGTGAGCGCCCCATTGGTGTCTCCCACGGTAAACATGGGGGGGCTGTAGAGTGATTTTGGCGAAAATGGTTTTCCTGTTGGCTTTTGTTGCATCTTTTATTTACTTCTTCATGGGCTTGGCAGCGTATGGTCATAGAGGCAGTCCAAAAAGGCCCGAACAGAGTTGGGCGCTTTCTCCTGTATGGGCATTCTTTCCACACATCTACAACGACGCGGGAAAACGCCTTTGCCGAAAAGGTAAAATCTGGTTCTGGGTTGCAACTGTTTCAACAGCTATTTGGTTGATCTTAGATTGAGTCAGTTCCCATGAATCTTCTGTCTTCCGAGTCTGCCCTTGTTAGCTGACCTTCCAACGCCTCGCTCATGACATGAGCGGGGCGTTTTGGTTATTTCAGGCCTTCTCCACGGTCAACGCCAAGCTGCTGCAAAGGAGACAGACTCACTTTTGTAGGATTTCTCATGCCAAGGGTGGGCAGAGTTGTTCTACCCAATTAAAATACTGTCTTCTTTTCCTCCTTCGAATAAATCGGGGTGTACCTTTATCGCATTGCTCTTTTGCCAGTGTTTCGGATTTGGTGTCCAATCGCCTTCACCGAAGAACTGCGCCATCAAAACTCCCGAAACTCGTCGCCAAAACAGCCGTTTGCTTCAATGAAATCGTTGTAAGCTCGAATCGCCACTTTATTTGCTGCGGTCCATTTTTCCATCTCAGCTTCAACCAGTTGGCTTTCCAGTGCTTGTTCAAGGGTTGCAGAAAGATTGATTTTCAACGCCCGTGTTTTGGTCAGTAGGTCGCTGTTTACGCAGAGATTTATGGAATCCTTCGGGGCACTTTCGTCGAAAAAGCGGTGCATATTGGCCTCAAGCGAGTGGCAGAACGTTGATACGCATAACTATGTGCAGCGTAATGCATTTGACGAGGCGGTCAACGCGATCGCCTTGGGTATCGTTCGCCCTCAACATAACTCTCAGTCAAGTTGCGGGATAGAGCCGTCGGCCGTAACGCTGAGTCACCGGTTGATCACTCACGCTATCCCTTTGGATTCACGTGAAGAGCGATTGACGGAAGGCCTTTTCGATCCGGTCGGCATCATGCTTGGAGACATTTGCCGATTTAGCATGTTGCTGCCAGTTCTTTACCGCACCGGTAACCTCGCGTAGCAGTGTCATCGTCTTGGCCTTCTTGAGGCCGCCGATTGCCGCGAAGGCAATGAGATTGTCGATGTCGAAGTCGTCGCGTTTTCCGTTCAGGCTCATCTGGTGCCGATGGGTCCAGGCACCGCTTGGGTTGTGGGAATAGGCGATATCGAATGCGGGCGACAGGCGCCACAGGCCTTGTTTGTTCATGAGGAAGGCGATGTTCTTTACATGATCGTCCTGGTTGCGGGCGAGGATATTGAAGAAGGCGCGGCGAATCTGTTGATCGATATCGTCCGCCGGTAGCGACAGGCGCCGGATGGTCTGGACGGCTTGTTCATAGGCATAGGCACCGGCCTGATTGAAGTCGAAGTGCATCATGGCGCCGAGCGACTGCATATGCAGTTTGTCGCCGTCGTCGCTGCGATCGAAGCGTCGGGTCATGAAATGCGCGCGGCCGCCTTCTTCGTGCAGGCGGCAAGTTGTCATGACGATGCCGGCCTCACGCGCCATCAGATGGTAGGCGTATTCGATACGGCCGAAACCTTGCGGATCGGCCAGCTCCTTGTCGCGATTGCCGTGTACGCCATCGAACTTCATCAGCCAATGGCTGAAGCCTTTCCCGGCCGGTGCCTGGCCCGAGCGGAACTCACCGGTCTTCTCGTTCCACGCGAGCACCGCCTTGGCTCTGGCGCCGCCGGCGGAGGTGCCGACCCGAAGGATGTCCTCGATGGCGCGTCGATCGTCCGGGCCGGTGAACTTGCCCTTGAGGCTGATGCGATCGTCCAGCACGCGGTTGGCGAGCTTGACCAAGGCATCGATATCGATCTTGTGTGCCTTAGACGGCGCACCCACCAGCAGGGGTTTGAATTCGAGTGCGCCCATGCCGCGCGTACCGGTGTAGCAGAGTCTTTCCACCGGGTTGAGGCTGCCGGGCGCGCGACCCTGGCTGGCAAGCCAGGCATCGATCAATCGATTGCCGAACTTGTCGGGCAAGGAATCGGCCACAAGACCGGGTAGGCCATGGAAGGTCTCGCGGGCGAGGGTGGGGAACTCATAGGGCGCCTCCTGCAAGGGCATGGTCAGCGGTGCGACGTCGATACGAGAACCGGCGAACTCGGGCGTGTATTGAAAGACGCCGAGTTCACGATCGGGCACCCAGGTGACCGCGCCGATATCGCTACCCCAGAGCAAGACACGGGCAGTCGTGCTCATGTGTCGTCCTTGTCGTCACCCCAGGCCCAGGGCTCGGCCACCTTGGACTTTCGACTGGCCCGGCGGCGTTGCTTGCCCGCCTGCTTCGCGCGTTCGACAGGCCGCACGCTGGGATCGGGCAACAGTGCGGCCAGATGATTCGCCAGGCCCAAGGCCTGCATCACCCGAATAAAGGAATCGAGCGAAATGCCCTTGCCGTCCGCGATGCGGGTCATGGTGCTGCGCGACACGCCGGCCGCCTTGGCGAGATCGGCCTGGCTGATGTTCTTGCTCAGGCGGATCTGTTCCAGCTTCTTCCCTAGTTGTTCCGCGATGGTGTTGCTGGGTAATGCGGAGAAATCTTCGTAAATGCTCATATTTGATGCATTGAATGCTTCTAAAATAGCTATGCTGCAAATTATAGGCGTTATCGTGATAATGCATTAATTTAATGCGTTATTATTTATGCACAATATTAAGAAAAAACAAGATAATGCATTAAAAATACTGCTTTAGCTCAGTATGGAGGAGAGCAAAGGGGAGTGCGCGGTGTCGACTTGGAAGTCTCGAGCTGTCGGTTGAGATCTTGGGCGCAGATCCCGGCTTACTGTTCGGTGTCGGTTGGATCAATCCGGCTGAGGTAGTTTGGCGATGTGTTTATGCGGGTGCGGAACAGCTGCTTTCGCGACCAAAGTCGATGCTCACGCTCTTGTTTTGATGGCCTTTTCGTCAAACTGATGATTGTCGGATAATCGAGCGGACTCTATGTAAGATCAATGTCTTACGAGCTGTATAACGGTTTACATCCCAGGTATGTCCAGATGCAAAGGGATGTCTTTGGGGAATACTTGGAAGTGAGCAAAACCTCATCCAGTCCACGGTACTAAGGATAGGGAAGGGTCACTATGACTGGTTGACACAGTATCTGTTCAAATCCATCGCCGAGGTCTAGACATTCGCGACACGCTGACTATGGACCTACGACAACGAATGGCCCGATACAGTTTTCCACCGTTTTTCCACCGACTTAAACACAATATCTTGTGGTTGAGTATCCTTAGTTTAAATATATACTGTGTATTGTAGAGTAAGGTTATGAGGGCAATACCGTGGCTAGCAAAAACAGTCATACCGGGCATCGCAGCTCGAAAACCGGGCAGTTCGTGACGGAGAAGTTCGCGAAGCGACATCCGGCAACGACGCAGAAAGAATCGATCCCCAATCCGGGGCGTGGCGATACCGGGCGTGGTAGAAGGAAATAGCCCGCGACTTAGCTAAATTCTTAGTATTCGGGCCATCAGATAATGACCAGGCGGATTTCCACGTCCCAGCTTCGCAGCAAAATTCGGCAAGCCGAGCAAAAGCGTCGGCAGGCGATCAACCGCTACAACCAGGCTGTCAGGACCTATAACCAGAAGCTGAACCGGGCGATCAATCAGTACAACCAGGAAGCCCGCGCGCACAACGCGCGGCTACGCGCTAACCGGCATAAGCTCACAAGTGCACTGAACCGCCTCAAGTCCCTGAGCACGGCCAACACCACACGCCACGTGACATTCCGCACGTCCGTCACCAATCTGCACGAGCGCTATACTCGGTTTGAGGAACATTCCGCCCCGCGCTACGAGGATACGGCGAACGCACATATCGTCGATCTTGTGGACCGGGAGGATGCAAACAACCTCGACGTCATGAACGCACTGTTATCCGATGAGGATACAAGCAAGCATGAACAATTCGAGATTGAAGGCACAACAATCGGCACGGAGCTGACGAGAATTTCCCCGGACCTGGATGCTCGCTGGAAGGGCGCAATCTTTTCGCTGAACCCGCATAACCCCGATGCCGCCCGCCACTTCTGCACCAGTGCGCGAGAGATATTCACGCAAGTCCTGGAAACGAAAGCACCCGATGATGAGGTGCTGGCCACCCTGCCCGGCTGTGACCGGACAGACCAGGGCAAACCGACCCGCCGGTCAAAGATTCGCTACTTCCTGTACCGGCGCGGATTGAACGACAGCTATCTGGAAGAATTTGTCGAACAGGACATGGAAAACATCGTCCAGCTGTTTCGGGTATTCAACGATGGCACGCATGGCAGCGCCGGGACGTTCACCTATCCACAGTTGGTTTCGATCAAAAGGCGTGTTGAGGATGGGATTTCTTTCTTGGCGAACATCATAGGAACTTGATCATCTGCAGTAGTTCAGACGGCCTGTTGAAAAAGCCTTGTGAAGGCGGCGTTGCTTTAGAATGACGTAACTCGCCAGGAGTCCCGCCGACGTGCAAGGCCAACAAGATTCGCAGCGTGCGCTGTTCGACACAATCGACCTCGAAGCGATGATTCCGGATGATCATCTGCTACGCAAAATCGACAAGCACATCGATTTCGACTTTATCTACGAGTTAACAGCGCCACTGTACTGCCAGAGCAACGGCCGACCCTCGATAGATCCGGTGCTGTTCTTCCGGATGCAGTTGATCAGTTATCTCTACGGGATGAAATCGGATCGAGAGCTGTGTCGGGAAGTGCATCTCAACCTAGCCTACCGTTGGTTTTGCCGCCTGAAACTAACGGATCCCGTTCCCCATCATTCATCAATGACACGCATCCGTGACCGTTTCGGTGAGACGGCCTTTGCGAAAATTTTCGAGCAACTGATCAGTCGATGGAAAGCTGATGGGTATATTCGGGGCCGGCGCATCGTGGTTGACGCGAGCCTTGTCGAAGCCGATGCAGCTATCGACTCGCTTGTGGACCGAGATGACGCGGACCCTGACGCCCGACTCTTGAAACAGTATCAACGCCGATATCATGATTTCAGGGAAGGGAAGCGTCGGCGCAAGTATGCCAATCAGACGCACATTAGCGGCACAGATGCTGATTGCAGCTTGGTTTCCCGAAAAGACGGCTACAAAAAGCTTTGTTACAAGGCGCATTTTGCCATTGATGCCGATAGCCGGATGGTTACTGATCCTCACGCGACGACAGGAGCCAGGCACGAAGGACCTGTTCTACCGGAGCGCATTGAGCGTCTCACAGCACATTTGGGACTTCCGGTCAGCGAAGTCATCGCTGATCGAGGCTATGGCCGCGGACCCACCTACGCCAAACTTCGAGATCAGAGAATTCGCCACTACATCCCATTACACGACGCCAATACGGGGCATGGAAAGCTGACGCCCAGTTCATTCAAATACGATAGACGTGACGACCGGTATCGCTGTCCACAGGGCCATTATCTGTATCCCTACGAAAAAGCGGAGAAGAACTCGGTCAAGCGCTACCGCGTGACGGGTGGTCATTGCCGTACCTGTCCGACAAGCGGGTCATGCTTACCCGATGGTCAAAAACATCGGGCGCGGTTTGTTTATCGTGGTCTTTACCAAGATGAAATTGAGGCGGTACGGCGGCGCCAGTCAACTGCGATCTTTCGAGGCCGGTTGATCGAGCGCAAATGGAAGATTGAGGGGCTATTTGGTGAAGCCAAGCAAAACCATGGGCTGCGGCGAGCACGCTACCGTGGTCTGGCGAAAGTGCAGATCCAATTTTTCCTGGTCGCCATCGCGCTGAACTGCAAGCGGGTTATCGAACGGTTTTTTGCTCGTTTACTTTCGTTAGTATCGCGTGATTTCCTTCGAGTAACGCTTTTTACATCTCAGGCTTGGGTGAAGGGAAAATTCCTTACCGCCGTATATCCTTCGATAGCGATCACCGGAGAGAGCAGCAGGTTACTTGACCGGCCCAATCGTGATTTAAACCGGGTTATTCAACAGGCCGCAGACCTGATCTGACACCTGGTTTGAAGGAAGTGGGGTTGCTGGTATTGATGGAGCAACCAACCAAATCATCAGAGCCTTGAGAGATGACACTCATACTTCGTACTAACAACCGATCATCAAACATAAGGTCGGTCTGCTGAATCTGGTCGACGCTTTCGAATCAAATATGACGTGCGGAAACGGAAAGATTTACGTTAAGGACTAACAGATCATATCTATGTCTCTTTCGAGCACGTCGTTACCGAAACCAAAGAATTGGCAGGATTTCGAAACTAAAACGCGGGTGTTGTTTTCCTGCATCTTGGGTGATCCGAACGCACAGCAGAACGGTCGAACCGGACAGCCACAACACGGGGTCGACGTATACGGCTACCGCTACCGGGACACGAGCCAACTCGTAGGCATACAGTGCAAGAAGAAATATGAAGCCGCGGTCAGTGAGGCGGAACTCCGCAAAGAAGTAAACAAAGCCAAGAAGTTCAAACCGGCTATTTCCGAATTTGTTCTCGTTACTACCGCGCCGCGTGATCAAAAAATACAGGAAGTCGCGCGTACCATAACCGCAGAGCTTAAAGGCACCAATACGCCGTTCTCCGTCTTCGTTTGGGGCTGGGAGGATATCGAGGAAAACGCAGCCCAACATACGGATGCCTGGAAAGCATTTGATCCCACTTGGACTCCTTTCGTTGAACAAGGGTTCGAGAGAATTTCTGTAGAAATGGAGGCACTGCAGAAATCCGTTGATTCCCTAGCCAGCACCGTACATGCTCAGCACTTAAGCCCTGCCGAAGTTCAGATCGATCCTAATGCGGAAGATACGCCGCTCCATGGGAAGATCACGGCCTATCAGCAGATGATCAATGACGGACATGCTAGCGCCGCCTTTGCACAACTATCTAAGCTGAAGTCAGAAGAATGGGCGGCAGCGAGTAGAAGCGAGCGATACCGCACGTTGACCGCAATGGCGTCGGCAAAGTTGAAGCTCGGTCATCAGGAAGAAGCCGGCCAGCTGTTGTTCGATGCGTATGGCGAATGCCCAGAGCACAAGAACGCGAAGAAGAACCGCGCAACAGGTTACCTACTCATCGATAGGCACGACGAAGCTGCAGCACTATGCCGCGAAGTTCTGGATGATAATCAAGATGACGCTGAGGTTGCTGGAACACTGATCCAGGCTTTGATCGAAGACAACACGGTCGATGACCCGCTGACGGCAATCCCGGCAGGACTAAACGAAAAAGAACCGGTGCTTGTCGCCCGCGTTCATTTCGCAAGATGCCGAAATCAATCCGAGTGGAAGACGCTCGCGAAGGACGCCTCTGTACAACATAAAGAGAACAAAACTCTAAAATTGTTCGCCGCAGAAGCAGTGCTCAACACCGTAATTGAGCAAGACCGTGACGCGATTGCAGGCGGTGATTTCAAAGCGAGCAACATTGCCGCGTTTCAGGGTGCCGCCGACACGCTCTATCAAGCGGCAAGAGATGCGATTGACAAAGGGTACGCCCTGTCACCGCCCCTGGCACATAATGCTGCGCTCGCACTTCGCTTTTTAGACGATACCGAAAAGGCAAAAGAAGTCCTTGATGCGGCAATAGAACAGAACACGGATGATCAGAATCTTCGACTGCAACGAGCCATCATCGCCTATGTCGAGAATGACCCAGACAAGGCACTTGCGCTATTGCCCGAAAAGCCCGAAGACCCTGAAGCATTCGGGATCGTCGCAGAAGCATTGGTTTCAAAGGAACGGCACGACGATGCTATTGCGCTCGTCGAACAACCGCCGCCAGGAGACATCCCCCACCACGTAAACACGGGCCTCCTTGAGGTGCGCGTCCGCTCATACATAGCGCGTGGCGAGGATGACCTTGCTATAAGCCTCATCAATCGGGCCATCGGCGAGGCAGAAGAGGATACTTCTCTCCGGGTTTCATTGATACATGTTTATCTGCAGCTTGGCGATCGCGACTCGGCAATAAGCGCGCTCGATGACGCTTTGGCTTGCGTTGACGACGACACCAATCTTGTATCAAGAATTGAGCTTAGCCTGATAGCACAGAAACTTCGCCGATTTGAAGTGACTGTAGGACTGCTGGATGGCCGCATTGCCTTCGACCGAGAAAGTGAAGGCCTGCACCTCCTGATCGCAGCATCCATCAACGCCGGTCATTTGGTCACGGCCAGAACGATCCTGGACGGCGTTGCAGAGCCCTTAAAGCAAACAGAATGGCACGCACAGGCTGAAGCGATTCTGGCAATCAAAACCGGTGATCCAACGACAGATTCCAAAATCGCACGTTATCTCCAATTTCGTCCACAAGACCTGGAGTTGAGGCTAGTCCGACTGAGCATCTGGCAAGGCGAAGGACGAGAGCAAGACATTCGAAACCATCTCGGCCCATTGAATCCTTCCGGTTTGCAGGGATCGCCAGAACATCATATCCGGCTCGCGGCACTTCTTTGTCACTATGGTTATCCAGAACGGGGCTTGGCGCACGCCTATGCGGTGATCATGGATAACTGGGACAAGCCGAGTGCTCACCTCGCCTACCAAAGCCTGATCTTTTTGAATCAGGACATCGATAAGGCCTTCCCGCCCTCAGAGACCGTCAATGTGGGGACAGTCGTCGGCGTGCGATCTAATGGCAATGAACACCGGTATCGCATAGAAACTGCAAAGTTCGAGTTTTTTTCTGATGAGCGTTTATCACCGGATGATGATTTGGCGCAGCTGCTGCTCGGGAAATCTGCAGGCGACAAGGTGGAGCTGAAGCAGCAGTTTTCCTCAGCCGAAATCCAGATCCTTTGGATCAAGCCGACTTACCTTGATGCATTTCATCTCTCGGTAGAGAACTTCAACGAAAGATTTCCCCGCGCGGATGGACTGCAGAAATTTAAGTTCGATGGAGATTCCACGGACCCCTTAGTGGACATGCGGGCCGTAACAAAAGCACGGGCTGAAGCTGATCAGCATATTATCGAGCAGTACCGAACAAAGAGTCTGCCTTTATCGTTTGCTGCTGCCCTGATCGGTAAGAATCCGATCGATGCCTGGGCCGGGTTACCCGAACTGGAGGTCGAGTTCCAAGTATGCCGGGGAAACCGTCCTGAGCGCGAACAGGCTTTGCTCGCGATCCAGAACCACGGCGCAAAAGGGTGCGTTCTCGATGCGATCACGCTCTCAGTAGTCAGACGTTTAGGCATTGAAGAAGCTGTGGCAGCAGTTTGTGGACCCATCCATACAACGCAATCGGTCGCAGACCTTTTTGCGATCAGGGCCTTTGAAGCGCAACAGAACAAAGGCAAAAAACAGGGGTTCCTGGCTTGGCGTGACGAACAGCTTGTGTATCAAGAGTACTCACAGGAGCAGCTGCAAGAAGCTGCTGATGAAAGGCAAAAGGAATCCGAATGGGTGAAGGCGACTGTTCGTATCGTGTCATCCATGCCCAAGCAGAACTTTTCGCCGGAAACAAGAAACATCATGAATATGGTCGGTCACACGGTTTGTGATCCCGCTGTTGCCGCAGACGGAAGCGATCTATTGCTGGTTTCTGAGGATATGGGTTACCGGATTTGGGGCGCTGCGGGATTTGGGATTCAAAGCACATGGTTACAGCCAGTCCTGATAATCGCCCGTGATCAGAACTTGATTAGCAGCGATGATTACGCTGAAGCTATTACGCTACTGGCGCTAAGTAATCATGCATACATCTCCCTTGACCCGGCGTGCTTGCTGCATCAAGCAAGGAAAGACGGCTTTGCTGTGACGCGTGACATGTCACGGCTTATCAGGATACTGGGCGGTCCCGCAGCAGACCTGCTGTCGAACATCGATGTGGTACGTATTTTCATTGATGCGCTGTGGGCTGAGTGCAATGATGATCTGAAAATCAAGAGAATGGCGAGTGAAACATTCACTTCGATCATACGAGGTCGTTCGGAAAAACATAGCAATATTCTGGCTCACTTCCTAAAACAGGTCCGGAACAGTAAGGGACAGATGAGACAGCATATTGTTAACTGGCTTGTCGGGCACTCTATTGGAATGCCGGATTTTCAGGCGTTACTAGAGGCTCAAGAGCGTTAAAAGCCCGTACGTTTTGCCACAAGCCCAACCGAACCACGACAGAGAACAATAGTTTCAACTTCGGTAATGTTCTGGGCGACTTCTTCACGCTTGGCTGCGATGAAGCCAACAGCTTTTCTATGGCCTTGGGAGGCATCGCCCCGAAACAGAAGTTGGCCCAGGTGGCCTGACCTCCACTTCTGGCAGACGCTAAAAATGGGGGGATTGCCTTGTGTTTTCAACCCTGAACATCGAACTCAAATCTAGGCGGGTACAGCGTCAACGGCTTCGGCCCACTCGCTAAAACATCCAATATCTGCGGCAGCAAAGTAACGCCCGCTCCATCACCAACACCGAGTGCCGGCGCAAGGTCGTAGACAAAATCCTTGTCGTCTATCGAATACTCGAGCGACTGATCGTTCAGCCGCAAGTCGGGAACCGCTTGCGATGCCGCAGCCGGACCATCCGCCGCGAGCCATTGCGCAATCCCCATTTTATCGTCGACCGCGCCACCTTCGCCTTCGCCGCGACCCTGTATCGTCTTCAGCCCTGCCTGATCATTCAGGTACCAGACGGCGGCCCCGACACGGCTTTGCACTACCAGCCAGTAGGTGCCGGGTTGCAGCAGGATGTGTTCACCGAATGCGAAACGAACCAGTTGCGCCGAGCCGGGAGATGTCGGCGTGGCATCGGCGCTTGCCAGTTTTTCGCCCTGTGGTGTACCGGCATTGTCGGCCACGATCTCGAGATGCAGCTGTGTTTTGGCCTGTAGCGTGTTGAGCAACAGGTCCAGCCCCCGAACCAGCATGGGTTCGGTGAGCGCCAGCGGACTGGACCAGAAATGTTGGTCATCGATACGCAGGCCGGTGTCCCCGGGGGCGGCGAGCAGGTCGCCGATGGGTGTTGCTGCCGGGTCTCCGGCACCGCCCGATTGTGCGTTGATGTCGCCGCCGGACAGCCGTAGTTCCGCATGCCTTATCGTGACCGGCGAGGGGAGATTCAGGCTGACCTGTTGTTGGCTCACCGCGTCGCCCTGGAACCGCAGTACCTGCTTGGGTTCGCCGTCGGGAAAGGACTCGCGCGCGAGGTGATAGTGGAGCGCGAAGTCGTCGATGCTGAAACGACAGGGTGCGTCGCTTTCGACATCCAGTTCGACCAGCAGGGGATCGGGCAGCGTGGGTGGAGCTGTTGTGTTGGGGTTGTCGGCTGCGAGTTTGTCTTTCAAGCGACCAACCAGGGTCGTGAGTTGATCCTTCAATGCGCTGCCGGCGTCGATCCATCGATCGAGCGGGAATTGCGCGGGCAATGGAAATGCTTCGTCACCGAGCGCGGGCAGACGCAGGCTCAGCCGCAGGTTCTCCGGGCCGGTGGTGAGATTGAATGCGGTCATCGAATCGGTGTTCAGGCTTTCGAAGGCACCGCCGTCCGCGAGCCGCACGAGTATGCGTGCGTCGGTTACCCCGAGTTCTCCGGGTGGGAGTGCGTTCTCGCTGCTTCCAATGATCTTCGCCTGAAGCTGGCCCTGAGCCGATATCGGTCCCGATACTTGGCCATCGTTGGCTTCCACTTGGATTTGGTCGCTGATTAACGAGCCCTTCTTGCCTGTACTGCCGCCGACCCGACGAGGCGGGCGATTGTAATGCGATTCGACGGCCTCTTCAGAGACGACATCGCCGTCGGTGCGAAACAATTGGGTCGTCTTGCCGCCCGGCGATATGTTGTTGGCAAAGCGAATGCTGCTGATTAGGCGCGGTATGGGCAGTTGCACCAGCAGACCGTTGTTGCGTGCCGTGCGCTGTGCCGACTCCGGCGCATCGTTGTCGAGGGCATTGAAGGTGAGATGTCGGGCACGTACACGAAGCCCGGTGGTATCGTCGATCAGCAGGTCTTCGGCGAATCCCGATGTCGGTAACGAGAGCGTGAAGCGTCGGCGGTAACGCAAGCCGTCTGCATCGTTGGCGGTATCTAATACCCAGAGGGCATTGAAGTTCACCGGCGTACCGCTCCCATCGACCATCACCTTGTTCAGCTGCGTCATGGCTGGGTCACCGGCGTGGTGGGCGGTTGAGCGCGTTGAATCGGTTGTTGACGTTCGTGTCCAGCCTGTTCAGATTGGTGTTGATGGCCCGCGTGCGATCGTTCAGCTGGGTCACGTCGCGAGTCAGTCCGGTGACGACGGTGGCGTCGGCCTTTGCATCCAAACGCTGGTTCATATCGTTTTCCAGATTGGTCACGGCCGTGTTGTCGGCCTTGCTGTCGAGCCCGGTACGCAGATCGTTGCGTAGGCCGTTGACTGTACTGACATCGGCCTTGGTGGCGAGATCCCGGTCGACGTCGGCGCGCAGGCCGTTCACTGTGGAAACATCGGCTTTGACTTCGAGCCCGTTGCGCAAATCGCTACGCAGGCCGTCGACCATGGTGACATCGGCTTTGGTGGCGAGGTCTCGATCGATGCCGGTACGCAGTTCGTTCAATGCGGAGACATCGGCTTTGCCTTCGAGCCCATTGATCAAATCGTCACGCAGACCATCGACCAAGGTGACATCGGCTTTGGTCGCGAGGTCGCGGTCGATATTGGTCTGTAGCTCGTTCAATGCGGAGAGATCGGCCTTGCCTTCGAGTCCGTTGATTAAATCGTCACGCAGGCCGTCGACCAAGGTGACATCGGCCTTGGTTGCGAGATCCCGATCGATATCGGTACGCAGGTCGTTCAGTGCCGTCATGTCGGCCTTGGCGTCGAAGCGGATGTCCAGGTTCTCCTGCAATGCATCGATCTGCGCGGTGGTTGCGGCATTGGCATCGCGCAGGATGTCGGTACGTAGCGATCCGAGATCATCCTGAGTGATGGCGTTTTGTTCGACCATCGAGACGCGGGCTTCGAGTGCGTCGAATTGCACGCCCGTGTCGACCTTGGAGATACCGGCATCGACATCGAGCTGTAGTTCGGTGCGGCTGCTGTTGAGGGCGCCGAAGGACTTGGTGCCCTGGAGCGAACCGACACCCGACGAGACGCCGGCGAGGACGCGTGTGCGCTCTTCGGCATTGACGCCGTTGAGACCGGTTTCGAGAAAGCCCTTCAAACGATCGGCCGCGAACTGCTCGCCGAGCTGTTTGCCGATTAGCCCTTCCTGGATGCCGACGAAGCTGCCGATGCGGCTGTAGATGTCGGATAGCACGCCGCGTCCGCTGCGGTCGTCGGCGTTCACGGCGATCAGGCTGGCGCCCAACTGGCTGTCGTTTTCCAGCAACTGACGGTAGGCCCAAAGCCAGGCATGGAACCAATTGCGTTGTCGCACATTGATGATGTTGCTCGGCGGTTGTGTGCCGCTGTTGTCGTCTTGTGAGGGCAGTAAGGCGATGACGGTGACATTGATCCGCGGCCAGGTGCTCAGCGAGTTGGCCGGTGCATCCTGCAGCGCATTGTCGGCGTAATGCTTCGACAGGGCATCGATGGCATTGCGTAAAGACTCATTGCCGGGTGCGCGGTATTCACGCACCAGCTCGGTCAGGGTATCGAGGTTCTGGCGTGGGCTGCCTTCGGCCGTACCCATTATCGTGAGTGCCCGGGTCAGGCTGGCCGCTTCGACGTCATCCAGGGTTTCGCCGAGCGACGCGCTCAATCGCACCTTGCAGAGTCCGAGGTGATCGCTGCGCACGGTGATGCTGTTGCCGCTCACCGGTTGGATGCCATGACGCCCGCGCAAACGACCCCAGGTGGTGACGAAGGTAACGTCCTGATCGATCAGCGGTTGGCCGTCGGCGGAAAAGATCTCGGCCAACAGCGTGGTTTCCTGACCGATGAGTGCGTCGGGATTGATCGCTTGAAGACGAATACCGGCTTGCCCTTGTATACGGTCTTCCAGTTCGTCCAGCCGCCTTGAGAATTGTGCCAGCATGGCCTCGTCGGGACCGCCTTGCGGCGGCCTGGCGGACGACAGACTGGTCACCAACTGAGTAAAACGATGCGGGCCGATATAGGGCACCGCATAGACCTGGTCGAGGGAGGTGTAGCCGCCGAGTTCGTCGCGCCGGTTGATCAGCCGCAGTGCGAGTAGCGGACCGATGTCGGGTTCGTCCGGCAGTTCTATCGCTTGATCGATTTCGTCGGCGTCGCGCGCGGTGTTCAGAAAGGCGAGCACCAATGCCGCGTCGGCCGTGGCCACGTCCTCCGGAAGCAGATAGGTGCGTGCCATGACTTAGCGTGGAATGGTGCCGATGATACTGGTGATCATCTCGTGATCCGCCTTTCTCGCGATCGAGGTCTGCAGCCCCTGGATCTGGCCGGAGAAGGCGGCGATGTCGCGTTGGACGCTGAGGATCGGTCCGTCGTCTCTGAGCAGCTCTTCCTGGAAACGGACCTGGGCGACACTCACGTCATTGCGCAGACTTTCGGTAGCCTCCGTCAGCTTGTTGTCGATTTCGTTGGTGAGTTGTTCCTGCACCCGCGTGGCCTCGGAGGTCGAGCGGCCGGCGGAACCGGCGATGGCACTGAAGCCGAGCGCGCCGCCGGCGCTGCCGGGGGTCACGGTCTGGCTGTAGAACATCGCATGTTGCACCTGTGAACCGAATTTCACCGCCTGTACCAGATCGGTCATGAAGGGCGGGGGATCGGTATCGAAGCGCATGCCGCCGATGGCGGCATCGACCGCGAGCAAATCGCGTTGTTGCGCGAGAATGCCTTTGCCGCGAATGATGTCGTCGACGTCGTCGATGATGCCGTTCAGCGACAGGCCGAGATCCTGCCCGATGAGATTGCGGAAGCGATCCGCATAGTTGTTCTGCAATACGCCGAGGCCCGGCAGGTAGTCGGTGATGATCCAGGGTGCGATCCAGTCGCGGAAGGTCACCTGGATCGACGCCGAGGCCATGGCACCGTCGGCGGTCGTCGGATTGCTGTCGGGTTTGACGAAGGCCATCACGGTCGCGCGATAGTCGCGCCAACGCTGGGTGAACACCGACGTGAAGTTGCCGAAGGCGCGCGACGGCTGGGCCACGTAGTAGGTATCGATATAGCGTTGGAACACCGGTGGATTGGCGGCCGCGATCTGATCGTATTCGGCCGAGATCGCCTGGTAGGCGAAACTCATATTGGCGTCGCGCGGCGTATTGGCCTGCAGCACCAGGTCGGCGATGGTCTGGCTCATGCCGGCCTGGGGTTGCAATGCCATGAAGCCCTCGACTTCCTGCTCTTCTTCCTCGGCGAAGGCCTCGGCATGCGCGGCGCGTATCAGCACCTCGGCGACACCGTCGGCATTGACCTGTACCGACAAGGTTTGATCGCCGGCACCGCCACGGCTGGTGAAACCGTCGGCCGCCTTGAGCGTGCCCCAGACTGTGACGAAGTCGACCCAGGGTCGGGTGGCGGCATTGCTCAGGTCCAGCGCCTGACCGTCGAGCGCGGTGACGCGCGCGGTGATGCGGCCGCGTTGCCCGATGGCGAATCGCGTGGTCGCGGTATTCAGGTCGAGTCGTCGCAAGCGGCTGTTGATCGCCTGCAGCGTGGATTCGGCGTCGTCGAGGCGCGCTTCCGCATCGCCGGCGCGGGTCTCCAGGGTATCGGCCCGGTCCTCAAGGGTGTCGATGCGTGCGCCGAGATCGGTGGCCAGATCGTCGAACATGCTCTCGACCTTGGCCAGCATACCGTTCCAATCGGTGGCCTTGATCAGCTCGCCGCTGACCTTACCGCCGAAGTCGTCTACGAGTTCGCCCATCTCATTGTCCTCTTTCTATCGTTTGGTCGACCGCGAGAAACACCTTCACGGCCGCCGGTTTGACCCGTTGCAACTCGTTCCATACACGGTCGAGTATCTGCGGGTCTATTTGCTCGTTCGGTTCGGTACGCACCAGTCGCACGGTGACCGCCAACGGTGCCCGGGGTTGCCAGACGAACCACACGCGGGCTGCCGGGCAGAACGAAAACACGCCATTCTCGGGGCCGGTCGGCGAGCCGAGATAACGCCCTTCGAAAGGTGCCTCGGCACTGTCCGGTGGCGGCAATAGCCGACCCTCGCGGGTCCACGCCGGATTGCCCGTCGGTGTCGGGGGCGTGGCCTCTTCACGTTGCAGATAACGCCAGTTCGATTGGCCGGTCGGCAGTGCGGGGACACCGACCAATCCACCGTCGACGATGCGACGGGCCTCCGGTTTGTAACGCATACCGAGATCCGCCGGTGTGGCACCGCTGTCGATGGTGAAGCTGTCGCCATCGAAGCTGCCCAGATGTGCACGCGCGGTATCGGTCCACAGTATCGTTGTGATCGCCGGTTCGCTGGTACCCACCGGGTCGCCGCTGAAGTTCTGGAAGCCCGAGCGATCCGGTGGCGCGAAGGATTGCCAGGTCGTGGTATCGCGTTGATATCGCCAGAAGACCGGTTTGTCTTGATCCTCGATGATGCGCGGCAGGCGTGCCAATGCATCGCCTTGGCGTTGGAACCAGTCGAGCTGATCGAACAGAAACAAACCGTCGTCGGTGGCGAACCACAGCCGGCCGCGAACATCGCGTTCGATTCGATTAACCGGCGACTCGGTGAATTGCGGCATGGCCTCGAGCAAGGTGGTGTAGGTGCGCCGTTGTTCGCGTGCGCGATAACGGGCGATGCCTTGCGCGGTGCCCAGCCAGATGTCGCCCTCGGGTGCGTGATGGACCGCATGAACCGCCGGCAAGGGCAAGGTGTTGGCGGCGGGCAGGGTATCGGTGGCCAGATCCAGTTCGAGCCAATCGTCGATGGCCTCGTCGGCGGCCTCGCTTTGCAGGATATGCCATTGTCCGCTCGCCGGCCGATGCATGAACAGGCCGAGTTCGCCGCCGCAGTGAATCATGCCGGCCTTATCGATGTGCAGACAGTGAAGCTCGGTTTGGGTCTCGGTGCGATCGCCGAGCGCACTGAATACCAGGCTGCCGGCGTCGAGTCGTGCCAGGCCTTGTGCCGTTGCCGCCCATACGATGTCGCCGGCATCCGTCGCCAGCGCATTGACGGCCGGATCGCTCAGGCTGGCCGGATCGGGTGTCAGCGCATGGGCGCCGGCCGGTTGAATCTCGAGTTGGCTGAGCCCGTTACTGAAGCCCACCAACAACTCGCCGGCATGTGCCAGCAGACAACGTATCTCGGGCAGGCCGGTAAGCAGTTCGCTCCAGGTCGCGCCGTCGTAACGCCACAGGCTGCCGGTAGCGCTATTGACCGCGACCCACAGGCAGTGGTCGGCCGTCTGCTGCATATCGACAACGGCACCGCCGGGCGCATCGCCGACATCGCTCCAGGGGCCTGCCGCGGTAGGATCGACGGGTTCGAGTTGTTGCGGCAGGGCGCGTGCGTTGTCGATGCCGTCGTTGCGTCCCAACCAGCAATCGACACCTGGGACCAGCGCGAGCGCCTGACCGGGCGCGAGATTGCCCTGGTAGTGAATGCCGACGCCGGTACCCGTCGTCGGATCGAAGTGTTCGATAATGGGTTCGTTGGTCGGATCGATGTCGTCCGGCTGCGGTGTGACGCCTTCGATCACGATCATCGGGCTAACCGCGTCGATAGAACCGCTGTCGATCCGCCAACGCATCAATGGCCCGACCCTATCGTTCGGTAGACCGTCTTGGGTGATCGCCTGAGCTTGATTGGTATGGCCGCTGAACTCCTCGACCGTGAAACTGCGCTCGCGCAGACCGCGCGGCGCATCCGGGTCGATCTGCGGCAATGCGGCCAAGGTCATGGTGCGCAGGGCACGCACGGTGCCCAGGCCGTCGCGGTGCAGCTGGATGATGCGATGCATGCGTCGACGAAAGCTTTCGACGCGTTCGCGATCGCGCAAGGGTTCGCGCCAGGGGGCGAGATCGATCAGTGCGGCGATGCGCGGCAGATCGTAGAGATAGGGGAACTGGTCGATCAGCGGATCGTCGAGCTTCAGCGGACCTTCGCCGTTGAGACTGCGACGCCGGCCAAGCCAGGTGCTGTAGACGGCACTGTCGGCATAGTTGGCCCAGTGCGCCTGCATGACCTCGGCGCTTTCGGCACTGAGCTGGTCGAGCAGGTTGCCGACCGCGGTGGCCAGTTGCAGCAGGAGGTCGTCATCGTCATACCCGGGTTCGGGCCGATACAGCGACGGCAGGTTTTCGAGTATGCGCGGTGTGCTCGGCATCAGCCTTGCTCCACGGCGATGGTGATGCCGTTCAATAGCAGACGTTCGGATGCCGCGAGTGCATAGCTGTCACCATCGGCGGCGAGCACCTGGGTCAGCCCGGAGGCCTGGCTGATGAACAAGGAGACCGTGTAGGGCGAGCGGTCGGCGGCCGTCGGCAGCGTTGTCGGGTCCGGCGTATTGTCATAGCCCTGCAGATCGCCGCCGGCATGGCCGGGTAGCGGCAGCAGATGCAACAGCTTGCCGTAGCCGAACTCGCGCTTCTGGGTTTCCAGACCGTCCGCGGGATCGAATGCCGTCTCGCCGAGAGTATTGAGATAGGCGATGGACTGCGACAGCGCGGTTTCGATATCGCTCTGCAAGGGCACGTCGACATCGCTGGGGAAGTTGATCACCAGATCGATTTCGGTCGGCAGATTGCTGTCGGCGATACCGAGTTGTCCGAGTGCTGTCGGCTGACCGGCTAGCGTGATGACGCCGCCCACCGTATCCAGTCGGTCGGTCGGTGTCGCGCTGCCGCCCGCGGCCGGCGTGGTCGCGGTTTCGATCTTGATGTCTTCCACATGCGGCACCGCCAGTGCCAGGCCGACGATGCGGTTGATGCTGGCATCGGCATCGGTTTCGAGTTTGTCGAAATAGTCGCGAATGGTCTCGCGTACCTGTTGATGGGCGGCGCGCAGATCGGGTTCGAGCGTCTTGGCCGCGGTCGTCAGACGCAGACCGAGATCGACCATCAGAGGCGCCAGCGGTGCCTTGAGATCGAGTTGGATACCGGCCGGCCGCGTGGCGTTGAGTTCGGTTTCCAGCTTCAGGATCTGTTCCGGGGTCAGGTCCGCGCCATGCGGCGTGATGCTGATGATGCCCGGCGTGGATTCGTCGATGTCGCCGGTGACGCCGTTTTCGGTCAACACCTGTTCGAGGGCCCCCTTGGTGGCGCGTTCGCTGCCGTGCAGAAAGTTCTTCGCCCGGGTACGCAGCTCGACGTCGGTCTCGTCGGCGGCGGCACGGCTCGCGGGGGCGGGATTGGTGACCGACGCGATACCGGCGATGGGTACCGCGAGTATCGTGAGGGTGTCGGCGGCAACCGGTTCGTTGGCGGCCTCCAGGTCGCGTGCCGTGACCATGATGGTGTTCTGGTTCTCGCTCATGGTCACGGTTTCGGTGGTCTCGTATTCGAAACGCACCTGCTCGTCCAATACCCGCGCACCGGCCTGGATGGTAATGGTGCCCGCGGCGCCCTCGGTGCGGGTGAAACGGATCTTGGTCGAGGGCCGGCTGCCCTTGAAGCGATGCACGTCGAGCAGCGCGACGACCTTGTCCAGCGAGCTGCCGGTCGCGCTGTCGACGAAACCGGCTTTGTACACGGCCTCGAGTTGCGCATACAGCCGGGCCATTTCGAGCGCGATGGATTCGGTCATGGTGCGCGCGACACTGCCGACCTGCAGATCGGTTAGCGTCGGGACAACGTCTTCGCGCAGATAATTGACATAGACCAGGCTGCCGTCGTCCGGCGCATTGGTGTCGCTGACCCAGGACAGCGTCTGTTTGTCGCTGCCGAGTTGGTAATCGTTGCCGGCGCGAAACAGCCGTTGTTCGCCGTTCTTGATGCCGTAGACCGACACGATCTCGCGCACCGGCGGTTGTTCCAGCGGGTGCTCCAAGGGGCCGTCGTCCGAAGGCGGGAAGGGATGGGCCTCGGCGGCCACGCCGCCGACCAGGTTGGTCAGCAGGTTGTCGAGCACTTCCGGGTAATTACGTCGTCTGAAGCTCACCTCGGCGTCTCCTTTATGGGCTCAGGTCCAGGGTGAATGGACCGAGGTCGACGATATCGCTGTCATCGATCGGCAGGACCCGGATGAAGATGTTGATACGATGGCGATCGCCGGGCTGGTCGTTGACCGCGACCTCGACGATCTCCTGGATGCGTCTTTCCTGTTTCAGTGCCTCGATGACATACAGCTTGGCGAGATTGCGCGTGGTCTCGGTGCGCTGCTGACCGATCAGTTCGGGCAGACGCGAGCCATAGTCGGGATGTGCCAATGCCGCCAGTTCGCCGCGTGGCGTGAGCAGACGCATCACCACCGCCTGTTCCAGATTGGAACGATCCGAGACCAGGGTGAAATCGCGTGTGCGCAAACTGCGTCCGCTGACGACCTCGCGTTTCTGGCTGCGCTGGGCGCGATAGATCGACAGCGCGCGTGAGTCCACGAGGCGAAGTTTGAGATCGGTGAGGAGTGCCTTGTTGCTCATTCACCCCCCTATGAGCACCGTCGACACCGCGACCACCTGACCGGTCGGCATATCGCTGGGATCGTTACAGTTCATGCAGGTGTCGCCCATGCGTGCGGCGGGCTTACCGTTGATCAACACAGTGGTACTGCCCAGCATGATCTCCGCCTGGTTCTTCGGTGGCGATTGAAAGGGACCGACCATCGGGATGTGCGGCGGCATATTGCTCGCCTTGCTGCCCTGGGTGGCCGCCGGCATGCCCTGGATGTTCACATCGGTACTCAAGCCGTCGTTCAATTGACCGGCAAAGGGACTCGGCAAGGGTGTCGGCACCGGGCCGCCGGGCGTCGGTAGCATATTGATATGGATATCGGTACCGACGACCTGATCGCCTTGTTTTGCTGCCGGTTTTGCCATAGTGCTCGCTCGGATAGTTTTTTCGTTTAGTTGAGATTGATCACGCCGCCCTTGATGTTGACCTGGCCGGACCCTTCGATCTCGACATTGCTGCCCTTGAGGACCAGATCGGTACCGGCCTCGACGCTCAGTCCGCGTCCGCCGGTTATCGCCACGGTGCCGTCGCTGTCGATCTTCAACGCCGCGGAGCCCGAGCCGACATCGATTTCGATGACCGGGTCGTCGTCCTGCAGCGTCACCATGAGTGCGCTGCCGATCTCCAGTTCGAGCTTGGGTGTGTCGCCGCCGCTGGCGGTGACTTGCACGCCGCCACCGCCGAGTGGCAGTTGGCAAATGGCCTGGGTGGGTTCGTGGTCGGGCGGCTGGTCTTCGTCGTTGTACAGGCTGCCGACGATGATCGGTTGATTGATATCGCCGCCGATGAACTGCACCAAGACCAGTTCGTTTACCGCCGGGATGCTGGCCATGCCCATGCGCGCGGTGGCGACCGGTACCTTTTTCAGTACGATTTCGGAATCGCGCAATTGCACCGTGCAGGCGTATTCACCGTTGCTGCTGTGATGTTCCTGCACGATCGCCAGGGTCGCGCCCTGGGTGCGCTGCAACTCTTGCCGCACGATCTGGCGGATGGTTTCCAGCAAGGCGTTCGATGCGCTGGTCATAACGGATCCCTCATAAGAAACCTCCCAGGGCACCGGCGAGACCGGACAGGCCGCTGGCCGCGGCGGTCTCGCTGACGGTCAGGCGTGTTCGCCAGCCTTGGTCGCGATCGAAGGTATGACGACAGGCGCTCACGAGGTAATCGCCGTCGCCGCCGTCGGGCAGCCCTTCGAGGGTGATGACCGCGCCCGGAACGAGCTTGGCCGATCCGGCGACCAGTAACTCGCCTTCGTTGGTACGGCGCGCGGCGAACAATGCGGCGGCGTTGGCGCGGCCGGTCAGGTCCTGTTGCGATTGCAGCATGCCGTCGCGATAAAAGCGTTGCGGTGCGTCGCTACCGGCTTGTGCGCGATTGGGCGTGGCCGTTTTGCGCAGCATGAAGTCGCCGTCGATGCGGCCGTTGCCGAAGGCCGTGATTTCACCGCTGTGCGGTGCGCGTTGCCAGAGCTGGTGTTCGAGCAGGTTTTCACCCCAGGTGAAGCTGGCGACGCTGTCGCCCTGTTCGAGTTGATCGGCCAGTTGCAGGGTATCGTCGGCGTCCAGCCACAGGTTGGCGCCCCGCAACTTGGCCAGGTGAGCGCAATGTTCCCAAACGCTGCCGCTGTCATCGAAGACGATCTGTGACAACACGGCATCGTTACCGCTGATGCTGGCGTTGGGTGAATAACCGAACTCGCCGCCGAGGTTTTCGATGGCGTCTTTCGCCGACATGTCGGTGACGCTGCGGTTGAGGCGACCCTGTGCGAGGGTATGGCTGCCATTGCTCAGGTGGTAGCGTCGCAGTCCGTCGCTGCGTTTTTCGACCGCGACGACACGACCGGTAAAGAGCTTTTCGAGATTGTCGCTCGGGCCGATGGAGACGCTGCCTTCATCGTCGACCGCGGCCGTGGGCGCGCCTTCGGTATTGGCCACTAAAAGCTCAAGATGATCGACGCCCGGCGCGAATCCCTGCTGCAACGTCAGCGACACCAGGTGATCGGCCCAGGATGGCGCAGCGGGCCCGCCGAGCAGGCTGCTGGCGGCATCGGCCATGCCGCCGAAACCACCGCTGTCGCCACCGCCGCCGATGTCGATCAGAATCGCCGGTACACGGATTGCCGGTGTGGTGTCGTCGTCGAAGAAGGGCAGTCCGACCATGGTGTCAGTCCCCCGCCCTGTACCAGTTGAGGTATTCCATCAGACCGCTGTCGTTGTCGACATCCGCGAACACGAAGGGGATGGAATTGTTGCCCGGGTTACCGGTGCCGTCGTCCATGAGGACATAGACGTGCAGATGGCTGTGGAAGCTGGTGCCGGTGTCGTCGGCCTCCATGACCGGATCGCCCTGGTTGACCGTCACGCCCACGGGCGTGGCCCCGAGTATGTTGGTGACGCCGTTTTGTGCGCCGTGGACATAGCGGGTATAGGTGACGACCGGGGTACCGGTACCGAAGGGGTCGTCGTGATCGGCGACCGGCGGACCGTCGTGCTGAATCACCAGGAAGTTGGCGTTCTGATCGTTATTGTCTGGGAAGCCGTCCTGAAAGGCCACGACGGTGCCGCCGCGTATGGCGCGCACGATCTGGCGATGATCGTGTCCGAGGTCGAAGGCATAGATCTGCCAGCGGCCGCCCATATTGGTGATTTCGTTATGACTGAACAGGCCGTTGTTGCCCTGTCCCATGTACAGCGCCACGCCGTCGTCGTACGGCAGCCGATAGGGCGAGCCGGCCTTGGCGGGGTAGCCCTTGTAGGTACCGTTGGCCGCCATGGTGCCGTCCGCGGTATCGCCTTCCTTGAAGAAGTATTCGAACAACCAGAAGCCAAGCACCATGCTGCCGATGGACTCGAGGATGGTGATCCCGAGCAGTTTCCAGTCTTCCTGCCAGGCGACGAACTGCGATACCAGGCTGCCGGAGAGTCCGGACAGGATGCCGAAACCGATGCCGCCGCCGAACCACAGGCCGAAGGCTTGCTCGCGGCGATCGCCGATATTGCCGGCCGACCAGATCTCGATGGAATGGTTTTCGCGCCGGTAGTTCAGCATCAGCAGGAAAGCGAACAGGGTGTTCATCGGCGAGATGAAACCGGCCTGCTTCAGATGATTGGCCGCGGGGTTGTCGGGCAGGCTGGAATCGCCGCTGTTCGACGCGCTCGAATTCAGCAGGGTGAAAAAGGTCAGCCAGGCGTCGCGCCCGGTGGCCAGGATACTGTTGTGCCCGGAGATGCGGATGAAGTCGCCCAACACCACGGTCACCCAGAACCACCAGCCGTTACCCGCGGTGGCTTCGGTGTGCAGCCCCTGGAAGGAACCGCCAAACAGGGCAAGACCGCGCGGGCCGTATAGATCGTTCGCCAACCATTTGCCGAAACTGCCGAGCGATTCGTAGCCGCTGATGGGTTTGCCGAACAGCGCGAGGTTCAGTGCGTGCAGGATATCCAGGCCGGACAGGATGCCGGTACCGATCTCGTGACCGGGTTGCAGTTTGACCAGATGCCAAATGGGCCGTCCGGTCTGCTCCAGGCCGTACATGATTTGCGCCATGATGTCGCAGGCGAGGGCGGATACCCGGGTGAAGCGGTAATAGGTTGCGCCCGGCACCGGGCTACGCCCGGAATCCTTGTCGATGAACAGCGGCGCCTCTTCCCATTTGAGTTCGGTGCCTTCCGGGACCGTATACAGCGGGATTTTGTTGCACATCAGATAGCGGCCGTTGCCGCTGATATAGACGTCGCGTTTTATGCCAATGGTCTTGCGTTCGACATAGCGCCAAAAGCCGCCGGCCAGACCGTCGACCAGTTCGTCGCCATGACCTTCCCCGTGACCATAGACCCATTCGAGGAAGCGGCGGTTGTACAGCAGGAGTTCCTGCTTATCGACATACTCGTCCGCCATGTCGTCGAGATTGTCCGGCAGGCTGAAGGCCTCGTCGGTACGCAGGCGGAACTCGAACGGCAGTTGATTGAGATCTTGTTCGCTTTGATCTTCGGCCGGCGTGTTGAAACGCGAAGTGCGATAGATCGGTCCCTGCTGCATCAGCATGTTGATATGCGCGACCAGCATCAGGATGAGTTCGTTGTCCGGCTCGGTATCGCCGCCGGTGTATTCCATCACCTGTTGCTGTTGTTCCAACGACAACGTGGAGAAGATGTATTTGCTGACTGCCGCCTGTGGTTTGAGGACGCTGTTGCGGAAACGGATGTTGATCGCGAACAGACGTTTTTCCTCGATGTCGTCGACCGAGAACAACGGCAAGTCGACATCGCTGAGCAACCAGCTCGCATACCAGCAGTAAACGGCCGAACCCTCGGGTTGTATTAGCGCGGCACCGACGGCATCGCCGCCGACATTGAGCGGCAGGGCCGCGCGAATATCATCGGCCGCGGCGACGGCCTGGTCGAACTTGTCGATGGCGCAATGGATCTCGCTGAAGATGTCGTCGATACCGGTACGACGCAACAGTTGATAAATGCGCGCGGCGGCGCGGGCGGTATCGATCTGTGGCAGCGTGAAGCGTCGCAACAGATGTTTTTTCATCCGCTTGACGATTCGTATGGCCAGTTTTTGGCGCCGACGACGCTTGGCCGAGATGTCGCTCGGCAGGTTTTCCCAAAGATCGATCAAATCGTCGAGCAGGGCAGTGATCTGACGGCCGACGAACTGCGGGTCGAAGCCGAGTTCGTCTTCGAGCAGGTCCTTGGCAAAATCGAGCTGTGTCTCGATTTGTGCCTGGGTAATGGAGCCGAGCAGCGTTTTCACCCCATCGAGCAGATCGCGAATGATCGAGAGCAGTTTCGACGGATCCTGCTCCAGCTCGCTGACATCGTCGACCAGACCTTCGAAGTACAAAAAGACCGGGTGGAAGTGATCTTTCAGCGCGTTGTAGACGTTTTCGATGCCGTCGCCGGCCTGTGTCTGGACGCGGGTACCGAAGCGGACGAGCAGTTCCGGTGTGACGCCGGCCAGCGGGCCTTCGTCGGCGGCGTCTTCGGCCAGCAGGGCCATAAGGCGTAATAGATCCTGCACGACCTGGAGCTGAGGGTCGGCATGCGACTCGCGTTGCAGGCGTTGCGGTTGCAGCAGCAGGCTTCCGAGACTCATCGCGCGCTCCTCATAACGAGATGTTCACGTTGATGCTGTCCGGGCGCGCGCCCAGCAGGCCCTGATAGGCGGTGTTCACCCGACCGAGTTCGCCGCTGAGCTCTTCGTTCAGACCCCGCAGGAATTCGATCAGCGCATTGAATGCCGGCGTCAGGTCGAAGGCCTCGACCAAGGGTACGACGGTGGCGTCGTATTCGGGCTGCACGACCTCGGTGATCAAACGTTCGGGATCCAGGTCGCGCAGCTTGTCGATGACCGATTCGAAGTCCGTATCGAGCGTATCGAGCGTGCTCTGGTCGATAATGGATCCCAGCCCGATGGGTTCGAGCAGTTCCGCGAGGGCATCGTCCAGTTCCTGCCCCAGGCGGGCCGGATCGAGTGCGTCCAGTTGTCCTACCAGTTGCACGAACAATTGTTGCAAGCCCTGGCGCAGGAAACCGAGGTCGATATTGCGCAATGTATCGACGACCTGCTGTACCGCATCGCTGATCGTCTGTAGCGATGCGGGGCCGGTCAGCAATGCGGCGGCGCCGTCGGTCAATTGGTCGACCAGGTTCGACACCGTGGTGAGTATCGCCTGCAAGGCGGGACGCACGGATTCGAGCAACGCGAACAGATGTCGCAACGGCGCCAGCAAAGGATCGATCGCAGTGACCATGAGTTGTCTCAGGCCGGCGGTATCGGCGGTGACCGCGGCGATCTCGGCGAGCAGGCTGTCGGGGCCTTCCAACAGTTCCTGCCATTCCTGTTGCAATCCGGCCAGGGCGTCGCGGCTATCGTCGAGGCAGCGTTGCAGTTGTGCAGTCGTTTGCAGCGCCGGTGCGCGTCCGGGCTCCAAGCGGTCGAGCGCCGCGAGCGCGGCGGTTTTCTCGGCCGAATCGGGCAGTGACTGTGCGAGTTGTTGCGCACGTTGATAGACACCGGTCAGTTCGGTCAGCCGTCGGCTGGCGTCCAGGGTATTGAGGGCGTCGCGTATTGGCGTGCTGACTGTGTCGAACTGCGTCAGCATGGCGCTGTGTGCGGCATCGCTGACGGCGCTGTTGAGATCGTTGAGTGCGGCAGTGATTGCCGATGCATCGATGGCACCGACGGCCTTGTCGAGCAGACCGTCGCGCCAAGTGTCGATTTGATCGTTGGAATTGGCGAGCTGGCCGAGCAGGGTGTCCAGGCGTTGCAGTGTGCCGACCAGGTTGCGCGGCACGTCCAGGGCCTGTTCGATCAGCGCGAATACCCGATCGACCTGGGCGAAGATCTCGTCGACCGGCGAGGCCTCGATGACCTGTTGTATGACGCCTTCGATGCGTTGCTCGATCGGTTCCAGCACCGTGTCCGGCGAATAGCGCAGGATTTCCTGCTTGAGTTGATCGAAGGGTGCGCTCAAGGTGTCCAGCGCTTTGCCGGGCGAGGCCTTCTTGAGCAGTTGATCCTTGCCGTCCTGCAGCTTCTCGTCGACTTCATTGAACAAACGACTGGGCTGGAACGCCTCGGCCTTTTCCAATGCCTCGCGATAGGGACCGCCGAGGGCATCGCCGACCAGGCTGCCGGGTTGAAAACGGGTGATGGCGTCGAGCAGTTCCGCGGGCTTGTCGGCGACGCGTTCCAACAAAGGCACCGGGCCGCCTTCGATGAGTTCGTCGAACTCTTCGAGCAGCGGATCGGTGACCGGCGTTATATCGTCGGGCAGGATCTCCATGGCGACCATCAACGCGGCCTTGGCGGCATCGTTGAGATCGGTCTCCATGAACTGGCGCAATGCCGCGGTCATTTGTTCGATCAGCCCGATCACCTCGTCGGTGACCGGTGCGAACGACAGCTGCTCCAGGGTTTCGGTGAGCGACGCGATGGCCTCGCGTATGGTCTCGATGGCGTCGGCGATCTCGCCGCTGTCGAGTACGCTGGTGACGGTCTGCAAGACCGAACGTAGGGCATCGACCACGTCGGCGGGATCGAAGTTGTCCGTGGTGTCGGACAGTGTCTGCACGGCCTCGCTGATGGCGGTGTTCGCCGGGCTGATGGCATTGCCGAGCTGGCGTTGCAGATTGTCGACGAAGGCCTGGAGCTGTGCGGTCAATTGATCGCGTAGTGCGTTCAGATCGACGGCGGCCATTTGGGTGCTGAGTTGGTCGAACAGCGACTGCACCTGCAGGCTGATGCCGGTGAGCCCCTGTTCGACGCTGTCGGCGATCTGTTGTGCCTGGGTGGCGATGCCGCCGACTTCGCCCTGCAGTGCGGAGAAATCGAGCAGGCCGAGCAACTCGTTCAGCCAGTCGAGTACCGGCTGCACCGCTTCCTGCACCGCGGCAATCGCCTCGGGAGACGGCGGTTGCGGCTCGCGCAGGGTGCCGATGAACTGGCCCGGGAGTTCGATGGGTTCGAGCAGCGTCAACAGATGACTGGTCTGATCGAGCAGGGACTCGTCGAGATCGTGCACGCGCTCGCACATGGCCTGCAGTTGCGCGGTGAGGGCGGCGTCCCAGGTGCCGAGGGTCGCGGCGGCATTGTCCAATGCCAGATTGAGTGCGGTCACCGGTGCGGTCGTTGCGCTCGGATCGCCTGATTCGAGTGCGGTGCGTAGATCGTTGAGCGCGGTATCGTAGGCGTCGGCGAAGGTCGCCAGGCCGGCCAGATCGAGTTGTGTCTGAAGATCGTTGAGATCGATCCCGAGGGTATCGCTGGGTTGGCGTGTCGCGTTACGCAGGCGCTGTGTCAACAGCGTGATAGTCGCTTCGATTTCGCCACCGACTGCATTGGCGTCCAGGGCCGCCCAGCGGCTCAGCGTGCGCAGGGGTTCGATGACATCATCGATCACCGGCAGTGTCAGCTGGAACAGCTTGTCATGCGATTTGTTGTCGATGATGGGGAAAAAGAATTCGAGCAGGCCGCCGACCGTCGGTGACGCGGGCAGCCGGTCGAGCATATCGTTGACCTGCTGCGTTTGTTGCGCCGTGCGCGCCATGCGCTGAGCCGCCGGGTTCTCTTCCGCCGGTGGTGGATCGCCGGGGGCGGGTGCCGGCGGTGCGGCACCGTCGCCGCCATCGCCACAACGGAAGTCCAGTGATGTCAGGCGTTCGATCGCCGCGGCGGCCTTAACCGCATCCTGCATGATCTCCTGCAGTTGTTCGATCAATGCGGGGAAGCCGTTGAGGTCGCCATCGATGCCGGCGGTGAGATCGCCGAACTCGGTCGGCAGCGCGGCGCGTGCGTCGCTCAATGCCGTGGAGAAATCGCCCTGGATATCGAACTCCGGCAACGGCAGGTTCTGCGCGATGTTCAGCAGATCGCCGACATCGTCCGGCGGGTTGTCGATCAGGCCCTTGATCAGTTCGACGATCTGTTTGATCTGTTCGACCTGACTGCCGATGCGGCCATCCAGATCGCCGGTATCGACGGAGACATTGATGCGATCGAGTACGTTCGCCATCAGTCGCTCCCGAACAGGTCGTCGATGAGACCGCCGATATCGTCGAGCTGACCGACGGCGCTGCTCACGTCATCGAGCGTGCCGCCGAGCAGGGCCGAGGGATCGCTGAAGTCGGGGACATTGGCCAGCGCATCGATGGCGTCGAGCACGTCGGTGACGCCGTCGACAAAATCCTCGGCAAGCCCCAAGAGGCCGTCGTCGATACCGCCGAGCAAATCGTTGGGCGGAGGCGGCGGGGGGCTTTCGCGCAGCTTGAGGAAGTAATCGATCTGATCGGGACGGCGGCTCGATTCCTCGACCAGCAGCGATTCGATCATCACGTATTGCACATCGGTGGCCTCGGTGATGTCGGCGACGAAAGTCAGGGGTTCGCCGGCACGGAACTTTTCACGCACACTGGTGAGAAACTCGCTGCGTTCGTCGGCATACAGGCTGCCGTGTATCTCGACCGCGGTCGGTGCACTGTTGAGGTCCTGCAGCAGGCTGCCGGCCTTGCCCGGAATCGGGAGCTCGGCGATGCGTCGGCGCTCTTCGCTACGCATCTTCTGGATACGCGGTACCTCCCAGTCGCCGAGCATGGGTTTGGTATTCATGTGCGATCTATCCCGTGCAGATAGGCCGCTTCGGCGAGCAGTCGCGCGAGGTCGGTTTGTTCATGCCGTGTCTCGGGAACCGCCGGTGTCGGGGTGCCGTCCGGCCGTGGCTGCTCGGCCATGGCGGGGGGATCGGAAGCCATCTGTACCGGCCGGCTTTGGTGCTGCGGTGGCGGCATGGTTATCGGATCTTTTGTTGTTTGCGCATCGAATGCGTTCCCGCTGGTCGGTGCCGTTGTGCTCTCGGATGTCGTGGATGTTTCGACGGGCGTTATTGCTGAGGTATCGCCGGTCGTCGATGTTTTCCGGATCGGTCGAGACTCGCGGAGTGCTTCTTTCTTTATGCCCACAGAAGAAGCCTGGTGTTGATCTACTGTTGAATCCGTCTTTTTCTTATGGCGTGCGACGATGCGTGCCTTACGCCGTTGTGCCAGTGTCTTGTGGCTGGTTTTCCTATCGGTTTTTTTGTTCGTTGTTGGTTTTTTGGCTTCGGCGGAAGGTTTTGTCTTCGCGTCAGCGTCGGTTGCGATGGCATCGAGTCTTTGTTTTTTAACCCGCGACTCGGTCTGCGGGTTTAAGGCTTTTTTGCCAGTCTTGATCGACTGTGCTTGTGGCAAGGTTTTCGATTGTTTGGCTTCGTCTTTCGCGGCATCCGGTTCGCCGTATGCCTGCGGCCTTTTTTTATTCGGTTTTAATGGGCTTTCATCTTGCGCTCGCTTTTTTGCGGAGGCTTTGTCCGACGACGTGGTCGCCTTGGATGTGCTTCGTCCGGTTTTCGCGGGCGGATTGCCGGGCCTGCGTCGCTTGCCGGTATGCAGGGCGGTTCTCGGAAGTCCGGTGTTTGTCGGCGTGGGACCGCTATCGGACTCGGCCCGATCGATTCCGAGCCCGTCGAGGGGATCGAACTGCATCAATTCGCGCACCGCCTTCAACGCGATCGCCGATCCCGGCACCGCCTTGGCCGGTAGGGGATGAAGCAGGCGCGCGAGCCGCTTGCGCTGGCCGAGTTCGGTCCGACGCAGCAGGCCGCGACTCTTCGCCACGATTCGCCGAATGTCTTTAGCCTCTGTCATGGCTATTGTTTGGGTCTATGCGTCGTAGCTTTCTGTTCGCGACATCTGCAGATGCATCAACACCTGTCCCATGGTCAGCTCACCGATCTGCTCGGGCGTCCAGCCGTATTCGCGTGCGAGTTGCAGCGAGGCCTGGGCCAGCGGGTCCTGCATGGCTTCGCTGAGTTCTTGCTCGCTGACATGGATGCCGCTGATGCGATTGACCCGGTCGAGCAGGAACTGCAGCAGGCCGGCGGACATGCTGCTGACCTCCTGTGCCGACAGCTCGGGTTGTACCAATGCGCGCTGCACCATCAGGGCCGCGGTCAAGTCGTCGTTGTCGCGGGCCGCGCGATTGATCAGGCGCAGGTCGTCGACGCTCAGCGGTTTCAGATGCACGAGCCGGTCTGCTTGCGGCGTGCTGCCCAACAGGCTTTGCGGGATCTCGATTTCGCTGATCTCATGACTGCCGGCGAGTAGCTCCTCGGCACTTAGCATCACGAATCCTCGGTGGTGATGTACAGCGCCTGGAAGCTCGCGTTTTCCATGACGAAATCGTCTTCGGGCAACTGATAGTTCCAGTTGCTGAGCTTGATGTCATGCAGGGTCAGCGTGCTGATCGACCCGCTCACGTTGTTGGCGACGCGCACCGTCATATTGAATGCGGGTTGTTCCCAGGTACCGCCGGGACGTCCCTGAGATGCGCGACCGAGCAACAGGCTGAGCATGGCGCCGTTGATCATGGCGCGACCGATAGTACCGCTGATGTTGATATTGCCGGCGCGTAGTTGCGTGGCATAGCGCTGACCGATTTCGTGGAAGGCGCGAATGTCGGACGTGACTTCGATGCGCACGTCCTGGACCCGACCGACGGTGACCAGCTCGTAGTTGTCGATGACCTCTTGCGCCGCTTCTCCCTCGGAGCCTTCGGGGGTCGACAACAGGATGGCGCCGTCGGCACCGGTGTAGACGTCAGTACTCATGGATACTCTCCCTAATTATTCGAGGACCAGGGTCACGGCCACAAAGTCGATACTGAAGGTGGGTTGTAACAGGATATTGACCACGGCACGGCCGTTGATTTCGTCCTGACGTGTTGCGGTGACCTCCAGGCTGTAGTTGGTCAACTGTTCGTCGACCAGCATGGTGGTGAGCGCGCCGTCGATCGCACCCTGTAACGCGGCTCTTACCCGTTCGTTGTTCAGGCGTCCGATGAAAGGGTTGGAGACCTTGCGGACAAGGGCCTTGGCGAAGTCCACAATGCGTCGCGTGGTCACCTGGGTGAAGCCGCCGTCGTCGGTCGTCAGACCGCGCACGACACGCACGCCCTGGCGTTGTTCGAGCACGAAGATCCGGTTGTTGACCAAGTTGACACGCTCGCCGTAGGAAAAACGCTGGGCCAATCGGCTGACGCTCACCAGACTCTTGTTGGTCGGGCTGGAATGTGGCGCGAGGGTCGAGACAAGGCCGGCCACGGGAGCCGCCATATAGTTACCGGGCAATATGACGTCGACACCGGGATTGGCCGGGTCGGGCACGACATAGCCTGGTGCCGTCAGAATGACGCGGTCGTTGGTGATCGTTTGGCCGGCGATGGTTGCGGCATCGGCACCGTCCGCACCGATGACGGCGATCATGTCCTGCGAGTTGTTCTCGGACGACTCCAGAATCGGTTGCAATACCGCGAGTGCGGTGGTGGTATCCAGTTCGGGTGCGACCAGGATCTGGACGTCTTCTTTGACGATTTCGGCAAAGGCCGCTTCGTAATCCGCCTGCACGGCGCTTTGGGCGACGCCGCGGGCATACACGGTGCGCGCACCCGCCTTGAACAATTCACCGGCGATGCGCGTGAGATTCAGTGCGCGGGTCGCTATCGGGTCTGAATCGCCGAAGTTCTCGGCCGCCTCTGCGGCGGTGGATAGATTATGGGTTTCATCGACCCCGTCGGACGCTGTGCCGACGAGTCCGATATTGCCCGTTGATATGCCGCCGGCACCAATCAGGCCCTCGGCCCTGACCCGGATGTATGTGCCCGGCAACACAAGGTTCGCACTGACAAACTCTTCGGCCATGATTGTCCCCCCTTACTGGGATCGAAGTTCGATATACGGGCGGTTCACAAGGCCACCCAACGCAGAGATCGGAATCGCGCAGTTGCGCTGTTCCGGCTTAAAAAACCAATGCTTCCGGCGGCTGGCGGCGTGTCGTCACTGCCGCTGATCACCGGAATCTGATCGATCGCCAGCTCGAATTCACCGTTTTGTTGAATCAGGCGGATGCTGTGCTCACCCGGGGCATAGGCATTGCCGTTGTCCTGCCCCCCCTGATCGAGAAAGGAGAAGTTGCCGTCGCTTTTGCGCCCGATGAACCGATAAGGCGTCGGCTGGCTCATGATGAAAAAATGGAAATTGTCGACATCGACGAAGTTGAACACCAGGCCGATGCCGCCGCTGTCGGCGCCGATTTCGGCTTGCAACAACCAGTTCTGCGGTTGTGTTGCGACCGACGACGGCCGTAGCACCAGATAGGTACCGCGTTTGCTGGCATTGAATGCGTTGCTGCCGCCGCTGATTCCCGAGGTCTGTTCGAGTTGACTGTCCGCCGCGTCGTGAGCCCAGTTGCCGGGACCATCCGTTACCGGTGCGTCGTCGATGACGTCGAAAAGCGCGAGGGGATCTTGTTCGAAGGTCTGGTCGAAGAGTTCGCGCGGTGGGTTGTCGGTGGTGTGCAGCAAGAGATCGAGCGGCACCGAACTGATGACGCCGTCGGCGGCGTCCGGCAGGCGTTGGTACTCGAAATCCACATCGAAGCGAATGTCTTTACCGGCTGCGACATTGATCCCGTCGTCGGCGCCTTGATAAAGCTGGGAAAAGTCCGTGTCGCGCGTGATACGAAATATCCCCTGACTACGCAGATGCGTGGTGTCGGCGCCGATCAGCGCATTGGTGACGGCCGATTCGGTGCTGTTCAATCCCGCGATCGAATCCGCCTTCACGCGAATGACGACCTGCGCTTTGAGTCGCCGTGCATGGATCTCGCCAAGGGGCGCTTGGTTCAGGCCGATGAACCCGCCGATACCCGCCGGATGTGTTTTCACCGGATTGACCAGCACGTCGGGCGTCAGCTCTGGACTTGCAGCCGGCGGCAACAGCCCGACGACAGCGAGGTTCAGTGCCTGCACGGCATCCGCTACGGTTGCATTCATGACGGTTTATTACCGGCCATCCCTGACCGTTCTTCTGCTTCTTCGATCCTGATGGGGGAATGAGCTTACTGTCTTACCCCGCAAGGAATAGTTGACGACTACCGGAAAGTCAATGCGAGTTGGGGCGGTTTGAGTTCATCGGGTCACTAGTGTGAGCGAGTTCGCGATCAATGCATTTTCGTCGATCACGGGGCTTGCGCGGACACACGCTTGTCATCAACGTATGCAGGTTTTTGTTGTCTTAAGAATCAGCGTTTACTTAATTCTTGAACGCTTGTTTTTAACGCGCGATGTGTTTTTTGATAAGAATGCTTATGAGTACAGAATTTGGTTCGATGCGGGTGTTATGTCGACATCGCAATAACTCATCGACAAACTTAATGCATCACGATGATCGACCAAGTGTTTATACCTGAGGTGTGGTTGGCGGAATGCGCTCAGCGTCGCAGCTGTGGCGGTGAGCATGATCGCGTGAGACAAGGAGAAAATCGCCAGCACAACTACGCTTGACGATTACATACTCAGTTTACGCTCACCGGCAAACCGTATCGCTCCCAGATGGGCTGCAAGCGCGCTATCCATTGTGCGTGCGTGTAAATCGAACCAGTCCGGTATCTGCTGTTCGACATAGGCTCGGGGAAAGTCCATGGAACCGGCTTCGACCCTGCGTGCCATCCGGTGCAGATCACCCAGGACGCGTTCGTGCTCGCTCATGTGTATGTGAATAGGCGGAAACCCGCTTTGCTCCATCAGGGCATTCTCCGCCGCGAAGTGTGCCTCGGTGTGTTGAACCAATTGACGGAACAGATCGGCGAACTCGGCATCCGTTGTCGACTGCATACGATTGACGAGTTCGATGAACTCGTCGTGCGTCTCGTCCATGGTCGAGATGCCGAGATGATGATCCGGATTGTTGGGGTTGATCAGCATAGTCGCAAAGTATCTCGTTTGAGTGATGTTGATGCCATGCGCTGGATCAATATCCGGCTGGATCCAAAGCGCGGCTAATGTCAGACGAGTCGATTACGTATGACGTTCGTTGCACGACTGTCGCCGATGCTCGATGGATTTACGCAATTTTTTCGCGATATAGTCGCTGAAGGTGTCGACATTTTGGTATCGGTAGGTTATCGCCAGTTCGGTAAGGGACTTGAGCAACTCGCGTAACGCCGCGATCTCGTCCAACGAACGTCCGCAGGTGAGGCAGCGCTCGCCGTCGTCGCGGCAGGCAGTCTTGCCTTGACAGGGTTTGAACTCGACCATGTGTTCAGCGGCGAATGCCCTCGGCGGAAACTTCGATCCGATCGTTTGCCGCATTGGCTCCGGTCGATGCGAGCAGGTCGTCGACATCGGCCTCGATCAGCTCGATGTTCATCTTTTTGCAGAAGCGTCGTTCCTTGTCGTTGGGTGCGGGGATCAGGGCCCATCCGGCCGGTTCGCCGGCGGCATAGATGAAATCCGACAACACCATGCGTTCGGTGTCGCGTGTCATGCGCAGACCGAGGAACAGATATTGCCTGCCTTTGCGGTAGGACTTGATGAAGTCGGGAATCGCAAAACCGCCCATCAGCTCGGTGATGTAGTCCACATAGTCGGCATCGGAGGCGATGTAGGTCGCATCGGGTAGCGGGCTGCCCATGGGTTTGAACAACACCGGCAACGACGGATCGACCTCGCTTTGATCGATCTCGGATGCCGAGTAGCGTTCGCCATCGTAGTGATGAATACGGAAACGATAGTTGGTGCCGCCGATACGCGCGATACCGCGAATCAATGTATGCGGTGTATCGGCGAAGCTCGATTGCAACTGTAGATCACGATTGATATCGATGACATAAGACGGGCGACATTCGGCCAGCCAATCGTGTAGTGGCGCGCGTGTCCAGCTCTGGGTGTTGTAAGTCGTGTCGAGAAAACGGTGCAGTGTGCTGCGCCCGCGTTTGAGTTCGACATCCATGGCGGCACGCGGGAACTCGTACATCAGGCGCGGTGCCATGGGCTTACCGTTGTTCATCGCCAGGATCAGACTGTCGCTGTCGGCCGGAATCGGTTCACCGGTCTCGGTGTTGACGCTGCCCTTGAGTGCGCCGGCGCCGAGATAGGGGACGATGTCTCCGGCATTGACGCCGGCGATGATGTCTTGCAGATGCGTGTCGCTCATCGACTATGCTCCATGAAACTGATTAAAGAGCTTCTGCAAGAGATGGGCCAAGGCAACGGGTCGAATGCAATCAGAGGTTTAGCTTTGCCGGACGGCGGTGAGGCGGGTGATTTGTGACGTTTGCGACAAACCGCGGTCGAGTATCAACGCACGAGTTCTATTTGATAGACGCCGCCGATCACCAGGTGTTCCTGTTCGCCTTGCAGATGACCGGGCAGCAAACCGGGCATATAGAGCAGTTTGTAGACCGGTATCCTGGCGGCTATTACGTCGTCGCCGAACTCGTCGGCGCGCTCGCGTTCGCCGCTGAAGGAATTCAGGTTGTTCAGCAGCACGATAAAGGTCTGCTTGCTTGCCTGATGCAGGATCTCGTGCGAATCGATTCGATTGACGCCACGATAAAGCAAGACATGTGTCTGCTCCGGTGCGCGTCGTTGCCATTCGTATTGGCAATAACTGAACAGCAGATCGAGTTGTGCCTCCAACGCATTGGTGTTGTACAGGCCGCGCGCACGATCGCTCAGATAGCGTGCGTAGGATTCCGAGCCGAAATCGTTCAATAGACCGTTATGACTGCGCGGTAGCAGGCCGAAGCGCGATTCCACCCATCCTTTTAGTACCGCGCCTTCGAGTCCGTCGTTGTCGAACAGCCAACCGCGTAGCAGGCGAAGGTAATCCGCCTTGTGACGCGTGCGTTTTCCGGTCGTCGGACCTCCGCCTGCCAATTCGGGATGGTCGAGCAGAAACCCGGAACGCATGTACGCGGTGAAATGACCGGCCCTTTCTTCGGGGGTGTCGCAGCGGTCGAGTTGTTCGAACAACGCGCGATGGACCTGCTTCACGCCGTCGATGGACAGCGCGACCGGGTGTTGTTGATAGGTCAGGCTGCCGAGGATTTGCGGCGGGATGTTGCAGCGGTTGACCGGCAGTCGCGCTGCGGCGGGCAAGGAATCCCCATACCCCGGGTTTTGTCGGTGATCATCCATACATTCGATAAGGCTTTGTCGTGAATGCGACCGGCTTATGTCGTGTGGAAGTTAATAAAAAATCTATATAAAACAATGATCTAATTCTTGTTTTGCAGGTTGGCACGCGGCTTGCTCAACCAGTGTTGTCCACGTGATGCCGACGAGGTCGGTCACAGGCTGCAACATCCAAATGAGTTCGAGTTAAGGAGATCTAACATGGCACTGCGTCAATGTGCAATCTACGGTAAAGGCGGTATCGGTAAGTCGACTACCACCCAGAACCTGGTCGCCGGTCTGGCTGAGCTGGGTAAAAAGGTCATGATCGTCGGCTGCGACCCCAAGGCCGACTCCACCCGTCTGATTCTTCACTCCAAGGCGCAAAACACCATCATGGAGATGGCAGCCGAAGCGGGTACGGTCGAAGACCTGGAACTGGAAGACGTGCTCAAGACCGGTTACGGCGACATCAAGTGCGTCGAGTCGGGTGGCCCCGAGCCGGGCGTCGGTTGTGCCGGCCGCGGTGTTATTACCGCGATCAACTTCCTCGAAGAGGAAGGCGCCTACGAAGACGATCTCGATTTCGTGTTCTACGACGTACTCGGCGACGTGGTCTGCGGCGGCTTCGCCATGCCGATCCGCGAGAACAAGGCCCAGGAGATCTACATCGTGGTCTCCGGCGAGATGATGGCCATGTATGCGGCCAACAACATCTCCAAGGGTATCGTGAAGTACGCCAACTCGGGTGGCGTGCGTCTGGCCGGCCTGATCTGTAACAGCCGTAACACCGACCGTGAAGACGAGCTGATCGAGGCTTTGGCCGCCAAGCTGGGTACCCAGATGATTCACTTCGTGCCGCGTGACAACGTCGTGCAGCGCGCCGAGATCCGTCGTATGACGGTTATCGAGTACGACCCGCAGGCCAAGCAGGCCGACGAGTATCGCACGCTGGCGCAAAAGGTCATCGACAACAAGCTGCTGGTCATTCCCGAGCCCTGCACCATGGACGAGCTCGAAGAGCTGCTGATGGAGTTCGGCATCATGGAAGAGGAAGACGAGAGCATCGTCGGTCAGACCGCGGCTGCCGAAACCGCATAAGAGATTGCGTTCATCGCCGGCCGCTTGCGGCCGGCGGTTATCAAGCGTTTTTCATGACCCGGCCATCCACAGATTAGTGGTGGCGGGAAAGGAGACTAGCCATGTCAGCAATGACGCGTGAAGAGACCGAAGCACTTATTCAGGAAGTGCTCGAGGTTTATCCCGAGAAAGCTCAAAAGGATCGCGCCAAGCACCTCACCGTGAACGATCACGAGGTCGAGCAATCCAAGAAATGTATTACCTCCAACCGTAAGTCCCTGCCGGGCGTGATGACCATTCGTGGTTGTGCCTACGCCGGTTCCAAGGGTGTGGTTTGGGGTCCGATCAAAGACATGATCCACATCTCGCATGGTCCGGTCGGTTGCGGTCAGTACTCGCGTGCCGGTCGTCGTAACTACTATGTCGGCACCACCGGCATCAACACCTTCGGCACCATGAACTTCACCTCGGACTTCCAGGAGAAGGACATCGTCTTCGGTGGCGACAAGAAGCTGGCCAAGATCATGACCGAGATCGAGTCCTTGTTCCCGCTGAACAAGGGCATCACCATTCAGTCGGAATGTCCGATTGGTTTGATCGGTGACGACATCGAGGCGGTCGCGAAGAAGACCACCAAAGATATCGAGAAGCCGGTCGTACCGGTTCGTTGTGAAGGCTTCCGTGGTGTGTCGCAGTCGCTGGGCCACCATATCGCGAACGACGCGGTGCGTGACTGGGTGCTGGGCAATCGCGACAACGACAACAGCTTCGAGTCCACGCCTTACGACGTGACCATCATCGGTGATTACAACATCGGTGGCGATGCCTGGGCGTCGCGTACCCTGCTCGAAGAGATGGGTCTGCGTGTCGTGGCGCAGTGGTCGGGTGACGGCACGCTGGCGGAAATGGAAAACACGCCGAAGGCCAAGCTCAATCTGCTGCACTGCTACCGTTCGATGAACTACATCTCGCGCCACATGGAAGAGAAGTACGGTATTCCGTGGATGGAGTACAACTTCTTCGGCCCGACCAAGATCGCCGAATCGCTGCGCAAGATCGCCGGCTTCTTCGACGACAAGATCAAGGAGGGCGCGGAGCGCGTCATCGAGAAGTACAAGGCCGAGTACGACGCGGTTATCGCCAAGTACCGTCCGCGCCTCGAAGGCAAGCGGGTCATGTTGTATGTCGGCGGCCTGCGTCCGCGTCACGTGATCGGTGCCTATGAAGACCTTGGCATGGAGGTTGTCGGTACCGGTTATGAATTCGCGCACAACGACGATTACGACCGCACCCTCAAGGAAATGGGTAACGCCACCCTGATCTACGACGACGTGACCGGTTACGAGTTCGAGGAATTCGTCAAGAAGGTCAAGCCCGACCTGATCGGTTCAGGCATCAAGGAAAAGTACATCTTCCAGAAGATGGGTATTCCGTTCCGTCAGATGCACTCCTGGGATTACTCGGGTCCGTATCACGGTTATGACGGTTTCGCGATCTTCGCCCGTGACATGGATATGACCTTGAACAATCCGTGCTGGAACAAGATCAAGGCACCTTGGTTGAAGGTTGACGAAGCGCCTGAAGCTGCGGCTGCCGGCGCCTGATAGGCCCAGACTGTCGCGGTCCGGCCCAGGTCGGATCGCGGCGGAAATGATCGTAACCGGATTTATCTACTCACTGGCCCGTTAGTCCACAGATTGGTGGCACGGGAGGAGAAATATCATGAGTCAAGCTGTCGAAGACATCAAACCCAGCTATCCGCTGTTCCGTGAGGATGAGTACAAGGACACGCTGAAGAACAAGCAGGAGCTGTTCGAGGAAAAGGTTCCTCAGGAAAAGATCGAAGAGGTCTTCCAATGGACCACCACGGAAGAGTACAAGGAGCTGAACTTCAACCGTGAAGCCCTGACCGTAAACCCGGCCAAGGCCTGTCAGCCGCTCGGCGCCGTATTGTGTGCCTTGGGCTTCGAAAAGACCCTGCCTTACGTGCATGGTTCGCAGGGTTGCGTTGCGTACTTCCGTACCTACTTCAACCGTCACTTCAAAGAGCCGGTCGCTTGTGTATCCGACTCGATGACCGAAGACGCGGCGGTGTTCGGTGGACAGAAGAACATGTTCGCCGGTCTGGAGAACGCCAAGGCTTTGTACAAGCCGGAGATGATTGCCGTCTCGACTACCTGTATGGCCGAGGTCATCGGTGACGACCTCAACGCCTTCATCGGCAACGCCAAGAAGGAAGGTCACATCGAGCAGGAGTTCCCGACCCCGTTCGCGCACACCCCGAGCTTCGTGGGTTCGCACACCACCGGTTGGGACAATATGTTCGAAGGCATCCAGCGTTACTTCACACTGAACCACATGGACGACAAAGAGGTCGGTAGCAACGGCAAGATCAACATCGTGCCGGGCTTCGAGACCTACCTCGGCAACTATCGTGTGATGAAGCGCATGATGGAAGAGATGGGTGTGGAGTACAGCCTGCTGTCCGATCCGACCGATGTGTTGGACACCCCGGCCGACGGCGAGTACCGCATGTACGACGGTGGCACCACGATCGATGAGATCAAGGATGCGCCGAACGCCATCGATACCCTGTTCCTGCAGCCCTGGCAGTCGGTCAAGAGCCGTAAGTTCACCAAGAACACCTGGAAGCAGCCGGCGAACGACGTCGCCATTCCGATGGGCCTGGAGGCCACCGACGAGTTCCTGATGAAGGTCTCGGAACTGACCGGCAAGCCGGTCTCCGAGTCGCTGACCCGCGAGCGCGGCATCCTGGTCGACATGATGACCGACAGCCATGCCTGGCTGCACGGCAAGAAGTTCGGCCTGTACGGCGATGCCGATTTCGTCATGGGCATGGCCAAGTTCCTCATGGAGCTGGGCGCCGAGCCGACGCAGATCCTCTGTAACCATGCCAACAAGCGTTGGAAGAAGGCGATGGAGAAGATACTGGCGGATTCGCCTTATGGTCAAAACAGCGAAGTCCACATCGGTAAGGACCTGTGGCACTTCCGTTCGCTGATGTTCACCAACAAGCCGGACTTCATGATCGGCAACTCCTACGGCAAGTTCATCCAGCGCGATACCTTGCACAAGGGTAAAGAGCATGAAGTGCCGCTGATCCGCATCGGTTTCCCGATCTTCGATCGTCATCACATGCATCGCGATACCACCCTGGGTTACGAAGGTGCCATGTACATGCTGAAGACCCTGGTCAACGCGGTACTCGAGCGTCTCGACGAAGAGACCCGCGGTATGGGCACGACGGACTACAACTACGACTTGGTCCGCTGATCGAGTCGCCGATAGTGCCCCGGATCGCCGGGGCACTTTGGACTGAGGAGTAATCCATGCCCAATGTAATGATCCGTGTGAAAGACGATGGCGGCCTCCTGTTCTACATCGCCAAGAAGGACCAGGAAGACGAAATCGCAACCGTGGAAAAAGACTCGGACAGCGAGTGGGGCGGTGTCGTGGAACTGACCGACGGTTCCAAGTACTACATCGATCCCATCAGCCCGCCTCCGTCGTTTCCGACCACCTTGCGATTCAAGCGTGCCGAGTGATCAACGGGCGAGGTCGTCGTGCCCCGCGGCGTGACGGCGAGCCCGAACGAGAGTGAACCAGTATTAACGGAGGTCTATCATGGCCCTAGCGATTGTTCGTGATATCTGTACCGCATGCGGCGATTGTGAGCCGGTATGCCCGACCAACTCGATCGTGCCTTTCAAGGGCGTCTACAAGATCGAAGCGGACAGCTGCACCGAGTGCGAAGGCGACTTCGACGTGCCTCAGTGCCTGGATGTCTGCATGGAAGACGACTGCATCATTCCTGCCTGACGATACGGCGGGCGACCTCTGTCGCCCGCCATTTATCGGGATGTCGTTCCGGCCGAGAGGGCGGGGACGTCGTCTGCGTGAACGCGACCGACCGGTCGCCTGCATCCGGAGGTCAGTCATGAATGCCACAACCATCACCAAAGAGATCGCCCTGCGCATTGGCTTGGCGGCCCGCGAACTGCCCGATACCGATCCAGCGCGACTGATCCGCGTGCTCGACGATGTCGTCGGCCTGCCGCCGTCGGTGAAGAAGCTGTCGGGTTTGACGGTAAAGGATCTCAAGGCCGCGGCCGACGGCGAATTCGCTGACATCGATGCCGCTGCCCTCAAATCCGCACTGGCCTGCCTGAAGGGCGAGCAAGGGATTTCCGCCGAACCGTTGCCCGAGGTTCAATCATATAGCGACGGCGATATGCCGAACAGTATCCGGGTTGCCTGTGCATCGAACAAAGGCGATATGCTTGACGGCCATTTCGGATCCTGTAAGCGGTTTTTGATTTATCAGGTTTCTTCGGCCGAAAACCGGCTGGTCGAGATTCGTGAGATCGACGACAGCGAAGCCGACGGTGACAAGAACGGTTATCGTGCGGGCTTGATCAAGGATTGTCAGATTCTATTTGTTGCGTCCATTGGCGGTCCTGCCGCGGCGAAGGTCGTGCGCACCGGCGCGCATCCCATCAAGAAGCCACAGGCCGTGTCGGCTACTACCGAAATCGAGGCCCTGCAGGCCGTGATCGGTAAGGACGCGCCGCCGTGGTTGGCCAAGGTGGTGGGCCAGTCGCCGGAAGAGCGCATACGGTTTGCGCAGGACGAGGACAGCCTGGCCGAGGAGGCGCGTTGATCAGCGAAGAACAGCTCGACCGGATCGCCGCGATGGCCGAGACCGAACCCTTGTCCGAAGAGGTCGTGGCGAAACTGCGTGGGCGTTTCGAAGGCATCCATTTCACCTATTGCATGGACGACGATGTCTGTGAAGTGCAGCCGGTGCGCGAGGCACGGGGGTTCAATCTCTACCTGATCGACGGTCGCGAGCATTGCCTGGCCTTCACTCGCGATAGCGACATCGCGACCGGTGTCGTGATCGCCGAGGTCATGGACGACGAGTGATGCCGGCAGAGCAAGTGACCACGCCGGTCGGCGATTGCCGCAGCTGTCCGCACCGTGAGGACCGGCTCAAGCAGGGACGTTGTAATCCGGGCGATGTCTGTGTGCGGGTGATGAGCGGGCGTCAGATCGCGCGTTTTTTCAGCGTCAATCCGGATCTCGCCGATCAATACGCCGGCGATCCGTTTTGGGAAAGGCGTGCGATCGCCGCGCGTTATCTGTCGCAGCAACGGCTGCTACAGATGCTGGATGATGCCGACGAGGTGGTGCGTCGGGTGCTGGCCTATCGTTTGCCGGTAGCGTCGTTGCCTGCATTGATCGAGGATCCGGACCGTGAGGTCAGGATCACGGTCGCCGATCGTCTGCCGGTCGAGCAACTGGAGGCGATGGCCGGTGATGAAGATTATCTGGTGCGCCAGTATGTCGCCAAGCGGCTCAAGCCCGGTCGCCTGTTTCGCATGATCGCCGATCCGGATCGCGAGGTGCGCAAGACGGTCGCCCGCCGACTGCCGCCGGAGAGCCTTGGCCTGATGGTCGAGGATGCCGCCAGCGAGGTGCGTCAGGTGGTTGCCGAACGTATCGATTCGGCCGAACTCGGTCCCTTGTTACGGGATGCCGATTGGCGGGTGCGTCTCGCGGCCTGTGAGCGAGCACCTTTGGGGGTTTTGCGTCCTTTGTGCGAGGACGAAGACGACGACGTTCGGGCTGTCGCCAGGGCGCGACTGGAGTCGGGTTGAACAAGAACACAAGCGTATGAGGCAATCCGATGGACGATGAACTCTTTCTTCCCGACCGTCTGGCCGAAGCCATTGCTGCGGTGGATGCCACCGGTGGGCCCGAGGCGTTACCGGATGTCTTGTCCGCGATCATGCCCGGATTCGAACTGGTGATGACGCGCGGGCATTGGTACCGTCTCGGCGGCGTCGTCGATGGCGACTACCAGCGTGTCAGCGACAGTATCGCCAAGTGGGCCGAAGAGGCCAGCGATGGCGACATCGATGAGTTGATCGCGACCCATATGGATAGCGGTTACTTCGCGACCCGCCTGTCCGGCCGTACCCACTATCTGACGGCGCCCTGCGGTGACGGTGCCGCGGACTTCGTACAACTCGAGGTCGAGCAACTGCAAGAAGTGCTCGACCGCCCGCTGGTCGATCGCGACTGGTACCCGGATAGTATGGAAGAGTTTGTCGATCCGATCGATTATCCGCGCCTGGAGCCGGAGCCGATCGGTAAGCCGATGTTTCGTTTTCGTCGAGTGACTTGGATTGATAATCTGCTCAACGACGATGGTGCTCCGGATCGCGGTCAACGCGATCTGCGACGTTTCTTCGGCGATTGGGATGCCAGCAGCGCCCACGAGGCCAGGTTCTGTAGGCATTGGGTGTTGGCCTTGCGCGAATACACCGATCGTGACGGCAGCGTCCGGCTTAGCGCAAAACCGTTAAGCACCTTCGCCGAAGAACTGCCGCAACTGCCGTCCGGTGAATCCTTGAGTGGTGCAAATCTGGCCAATGCGCTTCATGCTTATGATCGTGAAATGGGCTTTCCTTTCGCGTGGTTCTTCATGATGCTTAGCCACAAGGCGTCGAACTACACGCTCGCGGACGCGGTCCTGCGCGATCAGATCGGTGCCTACGACTACCTGCCGGCACGCGACCTCAAGGTATTGCGGGACTGGGAGGCGCGCCCCTACGCCGTGTGATGTTCGCGTCGGTCGCCAACACGCTTCTGCGGTAAACTCTGACTTCCGCTAGTAAGCCGCCGGCCTTTTTACCGGGCATCGGCAAGACGAAAGGTTGGAATGCTCGACAAAACACTCACGGTGATCCTGGCCGGCGGCCATGGTCCCCGTCTGGAACCGCTCACCGCCGACCGCGCCAAGCCCGCGGTACCCTTCGGCGGTAAATACCGCATTATCGATTTCACCCTGGTCAACTGTCTGCACTCCGGTCTGCGTCAGATCCTGGTGCTTACCCAGTACAAATCGCATTCACTGCAGAAGCATCTGCGCGACGGCTGGTCTTTGTTCAATCCGGAACTCGGCGAATACATCACCGCGGTGCCGCCACAGATGCGCGTGGGTGAGAGTTGGTATGGTGGCAGCGCGGATGCGGTCTATCAAAACCTCTATATGCTCAAGCGAAGCGGTGCCGAACAGGTGCTGATCCTGTCCGGCGATCATATCTATCGCATGGACTATGCGGCCATGATCGATCACCATGTGACTCAGGCCAACGATGTCACATTGGCCTATATGTCGGTACCCGATGAACGTGCCGAGGAGTTGAGTCGCGTCACGTTCGATATCGATCAGGTCACGAGCGTGACATCCGCTTCGTCTGATGATGAAAACCAGGTGTTGATGGGAGTCTATGTTTTCTCCCTCGATGTGCTGATCGATGCATTGGAAAACGACAATAGGCAATCCGAATCGCAACACAGTCTCTCGCGCGATGTGATCCCGAAACTGGTCGGTAACGCCAAGGTAGGTGCTTATCATTTCGGCGGCGAGGCCGGGCGGGTGAGTCAGGACCGTTACTGGCGCGATCTCGATACCCTGGACAGCTACTACGAGGCCAACATGGCGTTGCTCGAGCCGGTACCGACGCTGAATCTCTATCAGCCCGAATGGCCCATCCGTACCCATCAGGCCCAGTACCCGCCGGCGCGTACCGTTCCCGGTGTGAACGGCAGCGAGGGCGTCTTTATCAATTCCATCGTCGCCGGCGGCTCGGTGATCGTCGGCGGCGGCGTCCAGCACTCGATTCTGTTCCCCAACGTACTGATCGGCGAAGAGGCGGTGATTCAGGACTCCATCCTGTTCAACAATGTCGAGGTCGGCGCACAGGCCCAGCTCGAGCGTTGTATTGTCGACAAGGACGTGAAGATACCCGCCGGCGAGATGATCGGTTTCGATCGTGAGAAGGATGCCGCGCGGTTTGCCTTGTCGGACAAGGGGGTTGTTGTTGTGCCGAAGGGATACCGTTTTGATTCGTGATCACATGTATCGAGTAAGCGGCGGTGAACGGCCCTCTGTGCTTCCCAAGATGGCTTACTCGGATTTGCGATAGTCAGTAATGATGAGGCCGAACCGATTAATCAACCATCCATGAAGGGATGTCGCGTTGACCGTGAAGTACCCGCCAGACATCCACATGCTCTTCAAGCTCTATGTAGAAGACCATGTGCGGAAATCCGTGCAGGGGCAGGAAACGCAAGCCTGGTAGATTCAGTTCGTGATCGTATCGTGGTGATCCGGCTGCTGGATGCCGACCAATCTGCTTATACGCAGCTTCTAAAGCATCAATGAAGCCGAGTGCTGCGTCCGGTGCATCCTGCTCCAGGTAATACGCGATGGCTTGTTCTACATCCCGGTCTGCTTGTGACCGGGGAATAACCGGCTTGACTGTCACTACCGCTTGCGAACGTTACTGCGCAGTTCCTCAAAGTACTTTTCGTTCACAGGTGCTGTAGGTGCCGAGGATGCACCATCAAGCAATAGCGCTCGCAGGTGTTGGCGATCCAAGTCTTTACGAATCAACTCCCTCACATACTCGCTGCTGGTGCCATACCCGCGCGCGGATACCTGCTCTTCGACGAAAGCTCGTAGTGATTCGGGTAGCGAAATGTTCATTGTGCTCATGCATAAAATTCTAGTTTGTTTGGCAAAAATTGGCAAAGACGGCTCAGGTAGCTTGTGCTTTCGCGTAAGGGGCGATACCTGCCAGGGCCAAGAATCAGGGTGGATTGCGACAGCTCTTCATCGTGCCTAAGTGTTTTGTCTTAGTCCGACGGCATCTTCGTCACACACCCTTCAAACCTGCGGCATTGTCGCATTTGCGACAAAGTCCCTTTGTCAAAAAGGCAACCAAAAACAGACACATAGTCAGTGGCACGTGGATTGCTAGATCGATAGACAGTACCGGTCTAGGAGTCATGCCACGCGATGAAACAGAAGGACATTGCCGCACTGTTGGACGAGCCGGCGTGCTCGCACAATAAAAAATCCAAGGCCGGTTGCGCCAAACCCAAGCCCGGGGCGACCGCGGGTGGTTGTGCATTCGATGGTGCGCAGATCGCGCTGCTGCCGATCGCCGACGTCGCGCATATCGTTCATGGGTCGATCGCCTGTGCCGGCAGTTCCTGGGACAACCGCGGTACCCGCTCGAGCGGCCCGCGTTTGTTTCGTATCGGTATGACCACCGATCTGACCGAGCAGGACGTGATCATGGGGCGTGGCGAAAAGCGCCTGTTCCATTCGATCAAGCAGGCGGTCGAAAATTATCAGCCTGCCGCAGTCTTTGTTTATAACACTTGTGTGCCGGTGCTGATTGGCGACGATATCGAGGCGGTGTGCAAGGCGGCTGAGGAGCGCTGGGGTACACGGGTCGTGCCGGTAGACGCCGCCGGTTTCTATGGCACCAAGAACCTCGGCAACCGGATCGCCGGTGAGGCCATGGTCAAGTATGTGTGCGGTACTCGCGAGCCCGATCCGCTGCCACCGGCGGCCACCGAAACCGGTTTCAAGATCCATGACGTGACGCTGGTCGGCGAGTACAACATTGCCGGCGAGCTTTGGCATGTGTTGCCCCTGCTCGATGAACTCGGCCTGCGGGTACTGTGTACCTTGTCCGGCGATGCGCGTTATCGCGAGGTACAGACCATGCATCGTTCGGAAGTGAACATGATGGTTTGCTCCAAGGCGATGATCAATGTTGCGCGAAAGTTACAGGAATCCTTCGGCACGCCTTGGTTCGAGGGCAGTTTCTATGGGGTGCGCGACGTATCGCAAGCGCTGCGCGACTTTGCCCGGCTGATCGACGATGCCGATCTCACCGAACGTACCGAAATCCTGATCGCGCGCGAAGAGGCGCGTATCGACGAACTGTTGGAACCCTGGCGTGAACAGCTACGCGGTAAGCGGGTGTTGCTCTATACCGGCGGGGTCAAGTCGTGGTCGGTGATCGCGGCGTTACAGGATTTGGGTATGGAGGTGGTCGCCACCGGTACCAGGAAGTCGACTGAAGAAGACAAGGCACGTATCCGTGAACTCATGGGTCAGGATGCCGTGATGCTCGAAGAGGGCAACCCCCGCGCACTGATCGATCTGGTCCGTGACAAAAATGTCGACGTCTTGATCGCAGGCGGTCGTAACATGTACACCGCGCTGAAGGCGCGTATTCCCTTCCTCGATATCAACCAGGAACGCGAGTTCGGTTATGCCGGTTACGAAGGCATGGTCGAGTTGGCACGCCAATTGGTTTTGACCATCGACAGTCCTGTTTGGCCGTCTGTGCGCAAGCCGGCGCCTTGGCAGCGGCCGGCCGGTGAGTCCGCTTCGGAGGCAAGCGTATGACCGAGATCATCAAACGTAAGAAGGCCCTGTCGGTCAGCCCGTTGAAGGCGAGCCAGACGATCGGTGCGGCGTTGGCGTTCCTCGGTTTTCGTCGCGCGATACCCATGTTGCACGGTTCACAGGGTTGTACCGCCTTCGGTAAGGTCTTTTTCGTGCGCCACTTCCGCGAACCCATTCCACTGCAGACCACGGCGATGGACCAGATCACGACCGTGATGGGTTCCGAAGACAGTGTGGTCGAAGGTCTTAAGACCATCTCGGAAAAGAACAAGCCGTCATTGCTCGGTGTCCCGACCACCGGTCTCTCGGAGACTCAGGGCAGTGATGTCAACATGGCGGTTAAAGACTTCCGTCGCAAGTATCCGCAGTTCGATGCCATCCCGGTGGTTGCGGTATCGACACCGGACTACAGCGGTTGCCTGGAAACCGGCTTTGCCAAGGCGGTCGATGAGATCATCAAGACGCTGGTGCCTAAGGCAAACGATGCCGGCACCCAACCGGGACGCCGCAAGCGCCAGGTCAATGTGCTGGTCGGTTCTTTCCTCACCCCGGGAGATTTGGAAGAGTTGAAGGAAATGATCGAGGCCTTCGGTCTGCGGCCGGTGTTGGTGCCCGATCTTTCCGATTCGCTCGACGGTCATTTGGGCGAACAGGATTTTTCGCCGTTGACCATCGGCGGCACCGATGTGTCGGAGCTGTTGGCCTTGGGTGACGCGGTTGCGACTTTGGTCGTCGGCGCATCCATGCAAAAGGCTGCCGACAGCCTCAAGGCCTTGACCGGTGTGCCGGATTATCGCTTTGACCATTTGATGGGATTGGATGCGGTCGATGGCCTGATCGATACCTTGCACCGGATCTCGGGCGAGCCGGTACCGGCCAAGCTCGAACGTCAGCGTGCGCAATTGCAGGACGCGATGCTCGATTGCCATTTCATGCTGGGTATGTCGCGCATCGCGATCGCTGCCGATCCCGATTTACTAATTGGTTTCAGCCAGATGCTGGCCGGTGTTGGTGCCGAGACGGTCGCCGCGGTTTCGCCGATCGGCACGTCGACGCTGCAGCTCGTTGAAACCGAAGCGGTGAAAGTCGGTGATCTCGAGGACCTCGAGATGTTGGCGCGCGACAACCGGGCCGAGGTGCTGATCGCCAACTCGCACGGTGTCGAAAGCGCCGCTCGCCTGGGTATTCCGCTACTGCGCGCGGGCTTCCCGCAATACGACCTGGTGGGTGGCTACCAAAAAGTGTGGATCGGCTATCGCGGTACGCGCCAGGTCCTGTTCGATCTGGCCAACATCATGCTTAGTTTGGAGAAGGGCGAAATCCACGCCTACCGCTCTATCTATGCCCAGAAAACCGACGATTCGGAGATCCTATTCAATGAGTCAGGTGCGACGACTTCAGCTCGTGGGATGCAGCACTGAGGATCAGTGGATGAAGGCCTCGATCAAGGTCGCATTTGCCACCAGCGATATGAAACATGTCGACCAGCATTTCGGTGCCGCGCAATCGTTCGCGATCTATGCGGTCGATATGGATCATGTCTGTATGGTCGAGGCGAGCGAGTTCGGCCGTCTCGACATGGACGGTAACGAAGACAAGCTCGCGGCCAAGATCGCTGCGCTGGACGGCTGTGTCGCCGTGTACAGTCAGGCGGTTGGGGCATCGGCGATCAGCCAGCTCAAGGCCAAGGGCGTGCAGCCGGTCAAGGTATCGCCGGGTGCCGAGATCAACGATCTGTTGGAGTCCTTGCAGGACGAGTTGCGCCAGGGGCCAAGCAGTTGGTTGGCCAAGGCGATCGCAGCGACCATGCCGGTCGATCCCGCCCGTTTCGATGAGATGGAAGCGGAAGGTTGGGAGGAATAGGCGGATGCTGGAAGAAACCGCTTTGGTGGTCGAGGCCGACCAGCACTCCCTTTGGGTGGAGTTGCCGTCACGCAGTGCCTGTTCACAATGCGGTAGCGGCACTTGCACGACCTCGGTAATCGCCAAGTTGTTTCGTGTGAGTAAGCCGCGCTTTCGGTTGGACAACAGCCTGAACGCATACCCCGGTCAGCAGGTCGTGGTCGGTATTCCGGATGATCTGGTCGCCAAGGCCTCGTTGTGGGCCTACTTGCTGCCTATGGTCACGCTGTTGGCCGGGGCAGCCGTTGCCAGCGTCGCGGGTGCGGGCGAGGGTATACAGAGTTTGATGGCACTGGTCGGCCTTGGGGTTGGCCTATTGCTGGTGCGACGGTTCACCACAACAGGTTCCATGCAGCGGCGGTTGAGGCCGACGCTGTTGAGATTTGCGCAACCGACGCAGGTCTCGATCGAATTGACGAGTCTCACGAGGAGTTGACGATGAGCGAAGCAGCTTTGGCAATCAGCAACGATGATCCGGTGCTGGAAACCGATTTCGCCAAGGAGATGGTGCGCCAGATGCGCGCCGTCGATACCTATGGCACCTATGACGACTGGCCGGTCGAAAAGATCCTGGAGCCCTTCGTGCTGACCAAGGAAAAGAAGCGCGAGATCCCGGTGGTCGGTGATCCGGACGAGGTCACCATGGCGCGGGTCAAGGCGTTTTATAACGCGATCTCGGCGTTGATTGAGAAAGAGTGCGGCCTGATGGCGGTACCGATGATCAATCTTACCCATGAAGGATTCGGTCGCGCGCTCATTACCGTCGGCAAGTTGGTCGTGATGGACAAAACATTGCGTGATGTCCATCGCTTTGGTTTCCCGACGCTGTCGAAGATGAAAGACGAGGCCGACAAGCTGTTGTCGGTCGCGCTGGAGATCGTCGGCAATCATCCGAAAGTCGCCGGCCTTTAAGGAGTAACACGATGAGCCCGGAAGAATTGAAATCAATGTCGAAGGCGGCCAAGCGCGCCAAGCGCATCGCGACCGAAAAGGCTGGTGAGTTGCACGACCTGGTTGAAGATCGTTTGCCGGCTGCGTTCGAGGAGATCCCCGCAATCGCCCAGGCGACTTACGATGCTTGCAAGGCATGGGCCGAGGCCGATGCGGCATACAAAGCGGCAGAAGCCGCAGCAACGGCGGAGGCCTGATCATGAGCATGATTACCGGTGTGACCCGCGGTGGCGAGGAATACATTCCGGCCTTCGTCATGGATATCAATCAGGCCAACTGCATCGGCTGTGGCCGTTGTTTCAAGGTTTGTCCCCGCGAGGTGTTCGATTTGATCGAACGCGAAGAGGTCGAAGGACTGGAAGCGGACGAATACGATGACGATGACTACGGTGATGACGATGACGGTTTCTCGGATGATACCGCGATGGTGATGAGTCTGAAGAACGCGCTCGACTGTATCGGCTGCGGTTCCTGTGCGCGGATCTGTCCGAAGAAGTGTTTCACGCATGAGCTGCAGACGGCAGCAGGTTGAGGGGGTCAAATCATGCCGAAACCTGAAAAGCACGTCTTTGTCTGTGTGCAGAATCGGCCGCCGGATCATCCGCGTCCGTCTTGCGGTCGGAAGAATTGCGCCGAAGTAGCCGAAGAGTTTTTCCGGTATCTGCAGGACAAGCAATTGTTCGACAAGATCCAGGTGACGACCACCGGTTGTCTTGGGCCTTGCAGCGAGGGCCCATCGGTACTGGTGTACCCCGAAGGTGTGATGTACGGCGGCGTCAGCAAGGAAGATGTCAGCACGATCTTCGAGGAGCATCTGATGCAGGACAAGCCGGTTGAAAAACTGATTATGCCGAAGGAATTCTGGGGTTGAGCCCCGCTTGTGGTTACCGGTATGCATTCGGCTAACGGCGTTGTCAGTACCTTACACAACGAGATTGCATTTGGTTTCGGGCTGCCGTCAGAGGTCGAGCGTCTACTTCAGCTTGCCGCGTCGCGCGTAACCCGTGATGCCGAGTCGCTGGATGCGTTGAATCAGGCTCGGGCTTTGGCACCGGATCAGATCGAAGTGTTGGTCGCGCTGTACAAATTCCATTGTTATCGCGGCGATATCAATCTGGCGGAACGGTATGCGGAGCAAACCCTGTTCGAGTCGGCCCGACAGGGCGGGTTTGATTCGAAATGGGAATGTCTCGATGCCGGTTCGACGAACTGGGGTGAACCGCGGGGTCCGGCGCGAACCTACCTCTACAGTTTAAAGGCCATGGCGTTCATCTATCTGCGGCAATGTCGGCTCGAAGAGGCTGAACTCGTGCTGTCAGCGTTACGCCGCTTGGACCCGAATGATCGCGTGGGTGGCGGTGTGGTTATCGAATTGGCGCAAGCGCTACGGGAATCCGAAGATGTCTGATGCGGTGACGCGGCGCTACCTTGCCGTCCGCGGTTTGTTGGATGCGGTCATGCAGCAATTACATGAGACTTTGCAAAACGAAGGCTTCGATCCGAAGGCGTTCGCGCTGAGTCCGCCCGAGGAAGCACTCTATCGTCTCGAAAAAGACCCGTCGAATGGTGAATACAGCTTGGTCGGGGACTGGATCGGAGAGCACGGTAACAAGCTCGGCAGCCTGCTGTTCCATGCCGACGGCAGCTTTTTTGTAGAGCATGACGTTGTCCAGCCACACCCAAGCAAACGACGCTGGTTTGTCGAGGCGGTTAATGCCTGGGGCAAGGGTGGCAACATCAAGGCCGAGTCACGCCTGCTGCCCATGCCGGAATAGCCTCGATGGAATACCGCGTGATTTTTTATCACAAGCAGGCCACCAGTGCGCGCACGCGCTTTTTACGTTTCGCCAATAACAGCGTCTGCGCATTCGATGCCTTGCCGAAGTTGGCGAGAGTGATCGATGATCTTCCCGAAACAACGCCCCTACATCAGAATAAAGTACTCTCAGCAGCCGCACAGGAGATCGGCCTGAGGCCCGAAGAGCTGGTTGCTGAAAACGAATTTCAGCAGTTGGTCGAGGTGCCCGGGCAACAGATCCGCATTATTCTCGCCGCGATAAAAACCACCGATCCACCCTTTGAGCTGGCTGAACGCATCGATGCAAACTTCATTGATTTAACTCAAGCACGCGCGTTACCGCCGGTTGAGCTGCAGTTGTTGCGAACAGCGTACGAAGTGGTTCTGGGCGGCTAAAATCCGACTGGATGCGAATCTTGTATAGCAGGAACACCAGCGAGTAACCGCAAAGAAGTGGTGACGTAATCCAACAGCGTTTGGAAATCGCCCGAGTTGGAGTGCACCAACTTTTTGGTTGTCGAGATGTGGTATCTCCAAACGAAGATACTATGGGTCTGCAAGGATCCAAAACGTGTTGAGCTCCGGCAGCGCTGAGATGCCGTTGTAGATCGCCCGATTGAGTGAGTCTAGAGAATACTTGTGTATGTGTTGGTAGATCGATTCAGCCCGGAATCCACTTGGCAAGGGTTTCGTACAATCTGCTGCATTCCACAGGTTTTGCAACGAAGTCGTCCATGCCTGCAGACCGGCAGCGTCGGCGGTCTTCGTCGAACGCGTTTGCGGTCATCGCGATGATTGGCACCGTATTGCCGGTTTGACGAATCAAACGGGTTGCCTCGGTGCCGTCTAGAATGGGCATCTGTACATCCATTAATACGACATCGTATTCTCCGGCAGCGATTTTGGTAACGGCTTCTCTACCGTCGGTTGCCGTATCGACCATGAGTCCCGCCAGTTTGAGTTGCTCTTGTGCGACGGCTTGGTTGACGAGATTGTCTTCCACCAAGAGCACATGGCTGCCTTGGCGTAGGGTCGTGTCAGTTGTTTGTACTGATTCGATCGAGTTCGATTTGTCATATCGAAAGACTGTGGTAAACCAGAAGGTGCTGCCTCGATCGGGTTCGCTTTCGACGCCGACATCTCCTCCCATTAGCCTCGCCAGTTGTTTGTTTATGGCCAAGCCGAGTCCCGAGCCACCGTACTTTCGGGTTGTCGATGCATCGGCCTGTTCGAAATTTTTAAACAGGCGTTTTTGAGTTTGTTGATCGATGCCAATCCCACGGTCAGTAACAGAGAAACGGACTACTCCGTGGTCGGGACGGTTTTCCGCCAGTTCGGCATTGAGTCGGATCTCGCCAGTGTCGGAGAACTTGATGGCGTTATCGGCGTAGTTGATCAGCAACTGCATGAGGCGTAGACGATCGCCGAGCAGTGGTTTTTTGACCAATGCCGGATCAAGCTCTGCGATGAGTGACAATCCTTTGGTATCGGCGCGTGCTGACATTGTGGCTATGACGCTATCCAGAATTTCGGACAGATTGACAGGCAGTTCCTCGACTTCCATTTGTTCAGCTTCGATTTTGGAAAGGTCGAGAATGTTGTTAATGACGCTCAGTAAGTGATGCGCGGACTCGTCGATGTACTTGAGTTTTTCAACCTGTCTGGACTCAGTGATTTCGTCTCGTAGAAGTTCGGACAGCCCAACAATTGCATTAAGAGGCGTGCGGATTTCATGGCTCATGTTTGCCAGAAAGGCGCTTTTGGCAACATTGGCGGTTTCGGCAGCTTGTTTTGCTTCCTGAAGGTCTCGAGTGCGCTTATAGACGAGGTCCTCAAGATGGTTTCGATAGCGATCGAGTTCCTTTTCTGCGAGCTTTAGCTTCGTGATGTCTTGCATCGTACCGATTAAGCGCCGTTTACTACCGTCAGATCCTGGATCGACAGTCGCCAGCTGCCGAATCCAGCGTGTCCTCTCTTCGATGACGATACGATGCTCGATGTCCAGAGGCATCCCGTTGTCGAGTTCAGCCCATGCAGACAGCACGGTCTTTTTGTCATCCTGATGAATACGTTCGGCAAGCTTTTCCAGCGTTACTGTCTCATCATAAGAAAACCCGAACATGTCGAGCAGTTGTTGGGAGCATGTGAGGGTGGTGTCATCGCTTTCGAGCGCCCAACTACCTGTCTTGGTAACGGATTGTGCGTGGCGAAGATTGCGTTCACTGAGCGATAACGCGAGTTGGTTGGTACGATCCGACCTTAGCTTGAGTAGAAGCAGCAACGTCAGGACGAGACCGCCGATCAAGGCCAGCCAGGATGTATGACTGACGTGTTTCTCCCAAAAGCTAGGTGCCGGTGTGAATTCCAATGACCAAACACGATCAGGCGCTTTAATCGCTATATGGGAAAGTTCACGGGGATCGACGGGTATCTCGATTTCTGTATTTTTCCCGCGAGAACGTGACGGCTTAAAATAGAGCATACGACGCTGTATTGGTATGGATTCGTCATAGAGGGCGATATCGAGTCCCGAAATCCTGGTGTACAAAAGGGCGGATTCGACGAGTCGTTTTATATCGAAGATCGCACCGATGAAGCCGATTAGTTTTGCGTCATCCGAGTTGGCGGGAGTATGTTGGTCGAATATCGGATGGAGAACCAGTACCGTTGCGCGCTTCTCTTCCAATTGCAGAATATGCAGAGCGGCACTCATCGTTAATTTTCCCGACTTTTTAGCTTTGGTCAGCGCGAGTTTGATCGTTGGATCGGAAAGGACATCAAAGCCACGAAGCTGAGGGTCGCTGTCGACCGTTACCATGAAATCAATTGGGAAGTATTCTGATCGCTTGTTGGCTGGCATTAGTCCGCCATGGGGATCTTCCTCCATTATCTGAAAGTTCGAAAATCCGATGGCACGGTTGGTGGCTTCGAATGTGCTGCGTTGACCGTCAGTTACCAGGGGCATCCAGAGATAGGCAAGCGAGGCAGATTGGGTTTCGATTTGGTGTTGGACGTATGCGTGAAACTCTTCGCGAGTAACCTTTTCCGAGGCGCGATACAAACCAGCCACATGTTCAAGACTCTCCCATGTGGTTTGGAGCGTGCGTTCGATAGCTAATGCATGACTTTGACTAGCGTGGTGGAATTCTTTGAGAAGACTGTGTCGCTCCTGAGATGCGATCAAAGAGAATACGGCGAAGGTTACAAATATGCTGATTACCCCGACAGCCCATATCGTCTTATCGCTGAGGAGAGGCCGTCGTGTGATGGATTCGTTCGCCATATGTTCTCTATGAGGCATCCATGCCACCAGTCCGATGGCTTAAATAGCATCTGGGTAGACATACCTTATCGGCAGCTATGTGGGAATCTTGCTGGATTCACCCACTTTGCCGGCTGATGGAACGTCGTCGAGAACTTGTCCGCTAACGTGGGTAGGCGAATATATAGGGCTGCACTTGCTTATGGTCAGTTTTTCGCAGTTTGCAGCTCCTCGGGCCAGCATCCGGTTGGCGGGCCTAAATTGAGCTCTTCGTCTTCGAATCGCACTAGATAGACCTTGCGGTGTGGTGCTTCTTCGAGATGTCCGGTTTCAATGATGACCCCGCGTGTACCGGCCTTGGCGAGCAGGGCGTCCATCGGTACTTCCGGGATGCCGCCATCGTTATAGATGTGGCTGGCGGCGAAAACGACGTCACCGGGTGAGAGATGTTCGAGATCCATGGGCTTTCTCCTTTGTCGTGTTGTTCACTATGCATCAGGTGGTGATTTGTTTGATCTGCGACAAGTACGTTTGTCGGTAATTAAAAAAAGCGTTGAAAAACAACGCGAAAACTGTCCGTTCGATACATGGCATACGGTTTGCACAAGCATCGGTATACCAAGATGCAAATCACTTGCCATGGAGAATGCAAACATGCTGACACTGACTGAACGGGCGCAAAAGGCCATCGGGCGTTTCATAGAAGGCTCTGAAACACCGGTCGAGGGCCTGCGAATCTCAGTGACCGGCGGCGGTTGTTCGGGTATGCAGTACGGCATGGCGTTGGAGCCGTCACCGAATAGTGATGATGCCGTAGTCGAACTCGGCTTGGTGAAAGTCTTTGTCGACCCGCAGAGCGCACCATTGCTGGAAGGTGTCACGGTCGATTTTCTCGATGGCATAGAAGGATCGGGTTTCAAGTTCGACAACCCAAACGCGACCGCTAGTTGTGGCTGCGGTAACTCGTTCTCCGCTTGATCGGTCAGGAGTCAGAAGATGTGGGATTACTCGGAAAAGGTTAAAGAACATTTCTTTGCACCACGTAATGCGGGTGCAGTCGACGGTGCAAATGCCGTTGGTGATGTCGGTTCCTTGTCTTGCGGTGATGCTTTGCGCCTCACCTTAAAGGTTGATCCGGAGTCTGAGACGATTCTCGATGCCGGTTTTCAGACCTTCGGTTGCGGTTCTGCCATTGCGTCGAGTTCGGCACTGACCGAGATCATAAAAGGCATGAACATTGATGCGGCCTTACAGGTAAGCAATCAGGACATCGCCGACTATCTTGATGGTCTGCCGCCGGAGAAAATGCATTGTTCGGTCATGGGGCGTGAGGCCTTACAGGCCGCGGTCGCCAACTATCGCGGTGAAGAATGGGTGGATGATCATGAAGAAGGTGCGTTGATATGCAAATGCTTCGCGGTCGATGCGGTAATGATCGAAGAAACGATTCGTGCGAACGATCTCAGCACCGTTGAGGAAGTCACGAATTACACCAAGGCAGGTGGTGGCTGTTCAGCTTGTCATGAAGGCATTGAAGAGATTCTTATGAAGGTTATGGATGAGCGCGGTGAGACTTTCGACCCGACTGCGGTTGCGGGCGAGATCAAAAAGCCGACATCGGGACTGACTAATCTTCAACGTATGAAGCGCATCGAAGAACTGCTCGAAGAGATTCGGCCGAATCTGCAACGCGATCATGGCGACGTCGAACTGGTCGAGGTCGATGGCAAATATATTTATGTGAAGATGATTGGCGCCTGTGCCGGCTGCCAGATGGCATCCACCACGCTGGGCGGTATTCAACAGCATCTGGCTGAAGGGCTGGGTGAGTTCATTCAGGTGTTACCCGCTGAAGAACTGGCACGCCGCGCGGCGATGGGGGCTTGATCATGGCCGATGGAATTTATCTCGACAACAACGCTACCACCATGGTGGCACCTGAAGTCGTCGAAGCGATGTTGCCGTTCTTCACCGAGCAGTTCGGGAATCCATCGTCATTACATCAATTCGGTGACAAGGTTGGTAGAGCGCTCAAAAAGGCACGCAAGCAGGTTCAAGCACTGCTCGGCGCCGAACACGACTCCGAGATTATTTTTACCTCTTGTGGTACCGAGTCGGATTCGACCGCGATCCTGTCGGCGCTCAAAGCACAGCCCGAGCGCAAGGAAATTATCACCACTGTGGTCGAGCATCCTGCGGTTTTGACTTTATGTGAACAACTCGAAAAAGACGGTTACATTGTTCACTACCTCAAAGTGGATAAACGCGGCCGTCTCGATATCCAGGAATACTACGACCTGTTATCGGATCAGGTGGCGATCGTGTCTGTGATGTGGGCCAACAACGAGAGTGGTACCTTGTTCCCGGTCGAAGAGATGGCCGAAATGGCAAGGTCGGCCGGGGTCATGTTCCATACTGATGCGGTGCAGGCGGTCGGTAAATTGCCGATCGATCTGAAAGAAACCAGTATCGATATGCTGTCGCTGTCAGGGCACAAACTGCATGCGCCAAAGGGCATCGGCGTGCTCTACCTGCGTCGCGGTGTTCGCTTTCGGCCACTGTTGCGAGGCGGCCACCAGGAGCGTGGCCGACGTGCCGGTACCGAGAATGCCACATCGATCGTCGGTCTTGGCAAGGCCTGTGAAATGGCGAGTGAAGCGATGGAATTCGAGAAGAGTTTCGTGCGTGCGATGCGTGATCGACTGGAGCAGGGCATCCTGTCACAGGTATCGCATTGTTTCGTGACCGGTGACCCGAACAATCGTCTTCCCAATACCTGCAATATCGCTTTTGAATATATTGAAGGCGAGGCCATTTTGCTGCTGCTGAACAAGATGGGCATCGCGGCATCCAGTGGTTCGGCTTGTACTTCGGGTTCTCTCGAGCCTTCGCATGTGATGCGTGCGATGGACATCCCGTTTACCGCAGCGCATGGTTCGGTACGGTTTTCGTTGTCGCGTTACAACACCATGGAGGAAATAGAACGTGTCATCGAGGCGGTACCGCCGATCGTCGAGCAGTTGCGTAAGTTGTCGCCGTATTGGGCGGATGGTGGGCCGGTCGAAGAGCCGGAAAAGGCTTTTGCACCGAAGTACGCTTGAAAAAGCGCATTTGCATACTGGTAGTGGCGATCCTTTGAAAAGCTTCAGTGCGGGGCGTTAAGCGTTTCGAAAGCGACTGCTATTGCGTCTGAGCATATTTGCCGCCAAGGCGGCAAGTCGTTATCGGTCAGATTGATTTCAGATACGCCGTTTACCGTTACGGTTTAGGACGCCAACCCGAAGCGACACATTGTGTTAATGCATTTGCAATAACACTGTCAGCAGGCTCTCCCGAATTTGTCAAAACCGATTCCTATGATTCGACTTCCCGAGAAGTCCATTGGAATCAAGAGCCGTGTCGAGACCAGTTCGCGTCGGGGATTCATGCATTGCTGCCAAACGCCGGCAGGTCCTGTATTCGGCGGATGTCGCAACCGGCATCTTTGCCTCCTCCGCCGATCGGCTTGAGGTCGACGGCAAGCTGGTGATCTGGCGTTTCGTCGACGGAAAACGCGGTCATGAGAATCAAACTGCCGGTTTGATTGCGGCATTGGCCGAACATTACGAAACAAAGGTCGAGGAACTGTCTCCGTTTCCGGCGTGGGAAATCTTCCGCATGCTGACTTTGGGGAGTTATCGTCGGGATCGCGGTCCGACTCGTCCAGACCTTGTTGTCGGGGCGGGACATTCAACTCATTTTAGTGTGTTGGCAGCGCGTCGCGCCTATGGCGGCCGGGCCGTCGTGTTGATGAAACCGAGCCTGCCCTTGTCTTGGTTTGATCTGTGTCTCATTCCGGAGCACGACCGTCCCCCGGAACGTACAAACGTGGTCGTTACGCGCGGTGTGCTAAATACCGTGAAACGTTCGGTGGATAGAGATCCGTCCAGTGGGCTGATACTTATTGGCGGGCCATCCAAACACTTCGATTGGGATGACGAATCGGTACTGCGCCAGGTTACGGATGTTGTGACGACCAACAAAGAGATGCGTTGGCTGGTTACCGATTCAAGGCGCACATCCGCCTCGATGGCGCAACGGCTTGCCTCGGGGCTGCCGTCAAACGCTGAATTTGTGCCCAACCGGATGACGCATAAAAACTGGCTGCCTCGGCACATGGGTCGGGCGTCTGTGATCTGGTCCACTCCCGATAGCGTTTCGATGGTTTATGAGGCACTCACCTCCGGAGCGTCGGTAGGCCTGTTTCAACTATCATCCGTCAAGCGAAGCCGAGTCGCTCGGGGTATCGATGATCTGCGAAAGAGTGGCGCAGTGACCGATTATGTGCAGTGGCAGCGTACCGGCATCGTCGACGTGAGCCATCAGTTGCTCAATGAAGCCGGTCGATGTGCATATCTGATTTCTTCAAATAGTGAATTCTTGCCTGATACGCCCGGATTTTCTCCAACCCGCGCATAATCGCTAAATAGCTGCTAAAAGTTGCTTGGCGTATCCATCCGCCTGAGGTGCTTCGACGGGTTCTATCCCGGTCATAAACCGATCGATTCGGGGTAACTCTGCGCAGCGCAGGTTCAGGATACGGCGGGCGCCCAGTGCCTTGGAGAACGCGGCATCGAGGAAGATGGACGGCCGAATTTCTCGCGGGCTCAAAACGACGGTGGGTCGACCGCTGCTGACCGCCTCGCTGACCATCGTAAGACTGTCGCGTGTTACGCAAACGAGATTGGCTGCACCCAGATACTTTTGCATCACGCGTTGTGGGTTGGTATTCCACCAGACAGCGTCGATGATCGCACTCGTCTTGAGTTGGCGTCTCAGCAAATTCTCGGCGGTGGGGCCCGTTCTTCGAGATGTAGTTAGCAGCCATGACCATCCGAGACGTTCATGTAGCGTGTTCATTCCCCGTGCGAGATCGGCCCAATCCGAGTCGACGAACCTATGACTACGCGACGTACCGCCAACGATCATTGCCGCGACGAATTGGTCGCTACCGAGATCGTGGTCCGAGCGAAACGCATCGCCGGTTTTCTGGCAGGCTTCCGGTGTGACCCTGGTGACCAGTAGATCGGTCTCGATGGTATGCGCAGCGCCGGGTTGGTTTGCAGGCGTGAGCAGGATGTCGAACAGAGACGGTGGATACGGTTTCACTTCGCCCAGGAATGCGTGGCGGCAGCCGTTGCTTCTTCGCAGCGATAATGCCAAGGGAATACTGCGACCACCGCTCGACACCAGGAGATCGGGTGTTCCGTTCGGTAGTGACAGATTGCTGTAGAGTCGCCTGGTTACACTGAATGGCAGTCCCCCGAAACGGCACAATGACGCGCGCATTATGGAACGAAGCGCTCCGGGTAGCTTGAATCGGGCGGTTATGCTTTGGCAGTCGATTTCCGTTTGGCGGGCCAAGGCATCAACCAGCCCCCAGGATTGATTCGTGTGCCCGGGGTGGCCTTCGTCGATGATCCATATCGACAATGGTCTATCGCGCCTTGGATCACTCGGTTTCATCGGTGCCGTATTGCGCTTTAGATTCGCCAGTGATCGGAAATCCATGTTGCGGGACGAATGGATTTGTACAGTTTCTTATACGGGAGAGCCGGCCATTCACCACGCAAGGCCTGGTGTGGGTTGGGCACACCGGGAAATGCCACGACACGTGCGCGTTCGGGTAGCATCGGTTCCCGCCAGAAACGCGCGGGCCACGCCGGAACGCAGTGTGTTTTAAACAAGATGCACCAGTCATCCGGCCAAAAGGCGAGTCCGTCGACGTTTCGCGAGATATAGGTCTGAGAGTTTGGATAGGTCTTTAGTATCGAATCGCTTTGGTTGAGTAGATTGTCTAGCAGGTGACTGTTTTGTCCAATACGGAAACGATAAACCGACGTGTTTCCGATCCGTTTGCCGGGCTGAGTCCAGTTTTGCATGACCACGAATGGTCGTTCTTTCTGATTGTCGAAGAAAACATCGAGTTTGCCGGTTACGACCACATCGAGATCGAGGTACAACCAGTCTCCGGTCAATCCTTGGATGTTTTGTGCAAAAAGGCTGACCTTTCGCCACCCCCTGTTGTTATAAGGCGGTGGGATCGAGACCGTCGGGCAGGGTAAGCATTCGACGCCTGCATCGATGCCTTTGGCGTCATCCGTCAAACAGACAAATCGAATCTTTCCACTGGTATGGCGGCGGACCATCGCGAACAGCGTATTGACGTATTCAGGGCCGTAGAGCGAACCCCATTTCATGCAGATGATCTGTTTGACGGATCCGTTTCTGTCCGCCGCCCCGATTCGACGATCATCCGTCTCCGATTTCTGAGAATTTCCAGTCTGAATCATTTTAAAGTGCTAACTCACCGCGTTCTGAAGCCTCGTTTCACACTGTATCTAAGAATCATCATGGAAACATGGTCTTCCGGCCCGATTACGCAAGTTTGTAACAAACGTGACTTATTCTTGATCCCGTTAAAGTGGCTTGATTGCGACGAGATTCGTGTTGAAGCGGATAATCTGCATTAAATGGGGCGAGCGGTACGGTTGTGATTACGTAAACCGCATTTACGCCATGGTTCGGCGAAACATTACGCCTCCTTTCGAGATGTATTGTTTCACCGATGACCCGCAAGGCATCCGCAGCGAAGTAACCTGTTTCGATCTGCCGGAGCTCGGCTGCCCGAGACCGACGAACGCGCCCGGCAAGTGGCCGAAAATCGCGTTGTGGGCAAACGAGCTCAATGGTTTGACCGGTCCGGCTTTGTTCGTCGATCTGGATGTGGTCATCACCGGAAACATCGATGTGTTCTTCGAGTACGGAGAGCCCGACGACGTTATTCTCGCGAGAAACTGGATCAAACCGCTGGAACGCTTGGGTCAGACGTCGGTCTTCCGTTTTCCGATCGGCAAATATCATCGACTGCTGGATGATTTCCGAAAAGATCCCGAAAGTATCGCAGAGCAGTTTCAGTTCGAGCAGCGTTACGTTACCCAGCGATGCGAGAGGCCCGTAAAGTTCTGGCCGCATTACGCGGTAAAGCACTTTCGGTTGAATTGTCTCGGCCCATGGCCTCTGCGCTACCTCAGGCCGCCTAGGCTTCCGCGAGACGCACGTATTGTCATTTTTCCCGGTAAACCGGATCCCGCGGATGCAATGGCCGGCAGGTGGTCTGCCGTGCATCCGCATGTCTCGCGATTTGAGCATATCAAGCGCTCTTTTACCGGCCCGCGGGTTGGAAGCAGCTTTCTCACGCATTTAAAGCGCTATGTTTTACCTTCCCAATGGATCCGGGAGCATTGGCGGCATTAAGCTTGTGACGGGACGGAATCTATCGACTGCGGTCGATCCCGGTATGGTTACGTTGGATGATCGCCAGGCCGGTTTGAGCAAAACGCTTGTCGGCGTCATCGGCGCTTTACCGTTCATCTATGCGTTCAACATCATGTTCTTCGTTCCCGAGGGCGACGAGTTCTTTCGCTGGACGCTTTTGCCTTCGATACTGATCGGGTTGTATCAGCGATACGCTTCCGGGATCTGGGCACTCGATCGATATCGGCAGATATTCTGGCCGCTTGTGTGCTATACGGTTGTGTTGGTCGCATTGCACCTTTTCCAGGGTGGATACGAAAGCACGGCAAAGAGTTTTCTGTTTATCTGCCTCTATTTCTATTTTGCCCAGCCGTTTGCGCTTAAGGTCGGTTGGATCGTCTACTTGCCGCTCTTTTCTGCCGCGGAACTCCTCATGCTTTCGCTGTACCAGGTACACATCGAAGGCCTTACACGCGTCGGTGGTTTTACAAATCCTTTGTTCCTCGCCATGTTCGGCTTTTGTGTCATGTTGCTCAACCTCTATCTTGCAGAGAAAATGCATGGCCGATTCATGCGGTACCTGTATTTTATCGCCGCGGTGGCGAGTCTGTACGTTGTGATGTTGACGCTGAGTCGAGGCATCATTCTTGCGATCGTCCCCGTATTTGTTCTCTATGTGGCGTTTGTTCTGGCAAAACTGAGGTTCGGACCGGCGCGTTTGCCGCAACTGGCGGTGTTTTTGCTCGCGATAACCGCCGTGCTCGTAACATCGAACGCTGCAATGCAACGGTTTTCCCTCGGAGTGCATAACTTCAATCAAAACACGTCGGACAACGGAGTCGATTTGGCACATCAGGCCAACTCGGTTGGATTCCGACTGATGATGTGGGATTTCTCCCTGGCTGCAGTAGCGAACGACCCGGTATTGGGGCTAGGCAAGGACAGGTTCGAAGAGGAGAAAAAGGCGTTTGTGGATGCGGGCCGTGTGCATTCATCCATGCAAGCGCTTTTTCTCACAACGCATGCGCATAATCAGTATATCCAAGAACTCGTCATGCGCGGACTGCTTGGGTTGTTTGCGTTGCTTGCACTGTTTGCTTTTCACCTCAATCAAGCCAGGCTGCTGATCGCGGAGAATCGCTGGGTGGGATATGCGCTAGTCAGCATTGTGTTGTCTTTCATGGTTTTCGGCCTTACCGAGGTCTCGTTGAAGCACGAATACAAGGTTGTGACTTACTTCATGTCGATTTTATTGATGCTGAATGCGTTGCAAACGTGCCGAACCGAAAAAAAGATGTGTTCTGTAGACAGCGAATCTGCTAGGTAGTGAAACGGTTATGTCAGACACAGTGAATTTTGTCTGCCTGAAATGGGGAAAGAAGTATTCGGCGTCATATGTGAACAAGCTGTACCGTATGGTTAAGCGGAATTTTCATTCGCCTTTTCATTTCTATTGCCTGACCGAGGATGAGTCGGGGCTCGATGCGGGCGTTCGGCATCTGCAGCTTGAAAGAAGCGATCTCCAAGGGTTCTGGTACAAACTGGCACTGTTTCAGCGCGACTTCTATGGCATTCGTGGGGATTTGATCTATCTGGATCTCGATGTGGTGATTGTTGGCGACATCGATTTTCTTTCCGATCATCCGGGTCGTTTCGTGATTGCCCGCAACTGGTCACGAAATCCAATGTGGAACAGTTCTGTCATGCGATTCAGGATTGGAGAGTATGCATTCGTTTGGGAACGCTTCCTCGAGAACAAAACGGCAATCCTCGAGCGCTGTAATGGAGATCAGGAGTGGATTTACGAATGCGTACCAAATGCGGCCACCTGGCCGGCGGAGCGTGTCGTTTCGTATAAGAAAAGTCTCAATTCGCGCGCATTCCCGTTATTCTGGAAGCTTGGTCTAAAGCAACTGGTGGCCAAAGCAGCTGATCGAATGGATACTTCTTTGCCTGCCGGGGCGTCGATTGTTGTTTTCCATGGCGAGCCAAATCCTGAAGACGTTGCAGAGCATGGGTATGGCTATTGGAAGCGTGCTTCTTTTGTGGTGAAGAATTGGCGTTAGCAATCCTTTCATTGCTCACGTTATGGCCCGAATCTCTTTCGAGAGACGTTTTTGCGGTACCAAGGTGAGTGCTTATTGATGACGTATTTCTTCGTAAAGTGAGATTTCCCTTTCAAGCGCGGATGCAAGCTGAAACGCATTGTTGTCATCGGGCCGCTCACTATGCCGCAGGATATCGGCGATTTTTCTGGCGGCGCCGTCCACGTCGCCACTGGCGACCTGGCCTCGTTTAAACATACGGTCCATGATTTCCGCAACACCGCCATGTGAGTAGGCAACCACGGGTACGCCGAGACTTAGCGCTTCGAGGGTGGTTCTTCCAAAGGACTCCGGTTTATTCGAAAGAGACAAGACGACGTCGGATTGTGTCATGACGTATTTGAGATCCTTCCGGTGGCCGGTAAACACGATGGCTTTATCGAGACCCTGTTCCCGGATCCGGCACCGTAATTCCTGCGCGTAGCCTTTCCGACGGCGATCTTCACCTCCAACGATGAGTCCCATGACGTCCAAGCCGGATCGGCGCAGTGTCGAAACGATGCGAATGAAATCTGCATGTCCCTTAAGCCGAGTGAGCCGCCCAGGCAGGGTAATGACCGGCTTACCCATCAGCTGGGGGTAAGTCGCTTGCCAGGCGTCGAGCCATTGTTTGGGCGGTCTTACGGACGGGTTGTAGCTGTTTGTGTCGATTCCTCGATGAATGACCCGGATTTTTTCTTCGTCGGCTTTCGGATAGTTTTTCAGTACATACTCTTTGGCGCTTTGGGAGACAGCGATTACACAATCGCCACGGGTCATGATGGCGCTGTAAGCGTTTACGGAGTAGAGACCATGAACTGTGGTGATAAATGTGGGCCTCGCCGGAACAGGTATCCGGCGTAAGGCGAGATGGGTCAGCCACGCCGGCAACCTGGAGCGCGCATGAACGATATCGATTTGTTGTTCGGTAATGAGACGCTGAATCTTGGGTATCAGCCAAAGTGAGGACAAGGCTTTCCGGCCTACGGTGAGCGGGAAGTGGACACTGCCGCCATCCCGGATTTCCGAGACCATTTCGCCGCCCCCTGAAACGACAACCGAACCATAGCGACGTTGAACCAAGGCATTGGCAATCTCGACGGTACCGCGTTCGACTCCTCCACCATTGAGCTCGGGGATGAGTTGCATGACGTTCATTTCGCGTTACCAGGTTCCAATGAGCGAGAAGGCGTGTCGCAACGGTAGCGGTTGTCTTAGTGAAGTATGCCGAGTTCCTGTTTCGGGACAATGAAACGCAGTCGGACCAGGTCCTTGGTGATTTGCATCCCCTTTCTGTTGACTCCGGGCACCGATACGTTGTCGGCCCGGGCGCGAAATGTTCAAAACTCAAGAGGTAGACCTTGTTCATGGCGGGGGCCACGGTCATTTTCGCGTTCTGTCGTATTTCCTACAAAGCACCGCCTTTGGTCGTTTTCCAACTAAGATGAAGTCAGCCTAATTCATTGAATATCAAATAAGTTACTGACTGGCACAGTGCTTGCTGAAGGTAGATCAAAAGGAGCAGTCGATGTCTTTTGATCACATTGAAGCCACGATAAACGACACCACGCTGCGGGACGGCGAACAGTCGGCCGGGGTGTGTTTCACCGTCGATGAGAAGTTATCGATCGCGCATGCACTGGATGTACTGGGCGTACCGGAACTCGAGGTCGGTATTCCGGCCATGGGCGCCGAGGAACGCGAATCCATCCAGGCCGTTGCCGATATCGTCGAGGATGCGCAGCTGATGGTCTGGTGTCGCATGCATCGACACGACATCGCACATTGCCGTGGGTTAAAGGTGCAACGGGTCGATCTGTCGATCCCGGTATCGGATCAGCAATTGGCCAACAAGCTGGGCAAAGACCGTCGTTGGGCTTTGTCACAGGTCACGCGACGGGTATCCGAGGCGTTGGCGCTGGGCTTCGACGTCTGTATCGGCGGAGAGGATGCCTCACGCGCCGATATCGAATTTCTCCATCGTATGCTCGAAACCGCCCAGGCTGCGGGCGCAAAACGTTTTCGCTTCGCTGATACGGTCGGCATCATGGAGCCTTTTCAGGTTTACGACACCATACGTGCGTTGCGGACGCACAGTGATCTTGAGATCGAGATGCATGCGCACGACGATCTCGGTCTCGCAACCGCCAATACCCTTGCTGCCATGCGGGCCGGGGCAACTCATTTGAACACCACGGTACATGGACTTGGTGAGCGTGCCGGCAATGCGCCCTTGGAAGAGGTTGTCATGGGCCTGCGTAAGTTCCATGGCCAGGGCCAACTCATCGACATGGCGAGCTACGGTAAGGTCTCCGAGTTGGTGCAAAAGGCTTCGGGTCGTGATGTCAGTTGGCAGAAAAGTCTGGTCGGTGCCGGCGTGTTCGTGCATGAGGCCGGTATCCATGTCGATGGGTTGATGAAAGACCGTCTGAACTACCAGGGTGTCGATCCTGCCGAGATGGGGCGTACGCACCGGATCGTCCTCGGCAAGCATTCGGGTGTACACGCCGTAGTACAGGCCTATGCCGATATGGGGGTGACCCTGACCCGCAGCGGTGCCGCAGCTTTGCTTCATCGCGTGCGTGAACATGCGATGAAACACAAACGTGCGCCGGTTGCCCAAGATCTGCGGCGTTTCTATCTCGAGGTCCATAGCGGAGACGGGGAATGGACACAGCAATGAGCTCCGTAGAATCTGTCGAACAGCAGTCCGATGCGGCCTGTTCGCGGTCGGTGTTCGCGTTGATCGGAGAGGATGTGGCCTGTGTGTTTCAGCGTGACCCCGCCGCTCGCACGCGTTTGGAAATCATCACGACCTATCCGGGCGTACATGCCTTGCTGCTGTATCGCATCGCCAATCGCTTATGGCGGCGTGGCTGGCGCTATCTGCCCCGGTTGATCTCTTACATCGGTCGTATCTGGACCAGCATCGATATTCATCCCGGCGCGACCATCGGTCGGCGATTCTTCATCGATCACGGTGTCGGTGTCGTCATCGGCGAAACCGCCGAGGTCGGCAACGACGTCACGCTGTATCACGGTGTGACTCTGGGCGGTGTGTCATGGAACAAAGGCAAGCGTCATCCGACGCTGGGCGACCGTGTGGTCGTTGGGGCCGGTGCCAAGATTCTCGGGCCGGTCGAGATTGGTGACAGCGCTCGTGTCGGTGCGAACTCGGTCGTGATCTCACCGGTACCCGAAGGGAAGACCGTGGTCGGCATACCCGGCAAGGTGGTGCAGTCGAGCCAGCCGACGGGCGATGTCATCGATGGTATCGATCTCAATCATCATCTGATTCCCGATCCTGTCGCCGATGCCGTGGGTTGTTTGCTGGAGCGCATTCGCTTGCTCGAACAAGCGGTCGGCGTACATGGCTGTTTGCCTGGCGGCGCCATGCCGGATGACGAATGCAGCGAATGCGATGCGCAACAGGTTTGTGAACCGCCGATGACGGCTGAACTCGAACTCAAGGAGGCGCGGGCTTGATCATGGATATGCTGGATTTCGAAGGCGAGTCGTTGTATTTCGATGAGCCGTTGTCGCCCGAGGTACGGCGCTGCCTGGATGACGCCGCCGGCCATTACGGCGAGGGTATGGCCGAACAGCAACTCATGCGGGCCAATTTTCTCGCACCGGAACATCCGATGGTGCTGGTGGCCTTGTATCGCTATTTCTACTACCAACATCGCTATGAAAACGCGTTAACGGTTGCAGAGCGTGTCTTGCGTGTATTTGCACAGCGTCTCGATCTGCCGGCCGACTGGCGCCATCTGGACGAGCATTGCCTGGGTAGCGGTGTCATGGTTTCGATGACCATGATCCGCTTCTACATGCTGGCCTTGAAGGGTGCAGGTTATCTTGAACTGCGTTTGGGCCGCTATGAGTCGGCGATCGCTCGTCTGCAAAAAGTGGCCGAACTCGACGGTCGCGATCGACTGGGCGCCAAGGCCCTGATTAATGTTGCAAACGAGGCTTTGGCGTCTGAATTGACGCCGAACAGCGCTGCGGTTGGTTGATTGATCACTAACGCGGTGGCCGCCGACGTCACCGAGAGATGTAACACGGAGCAAGCCAATGAGTGAGAGTGAATTCGATCTGGATCTCGACGAGTTGAGTAGTGCGGAGGATTTTCTCGAATACTTCGGTATCGATTTCGATCCGGCTGTGGTGCATGTGAATCGTTTGCACATCCTGCAGCGTTTTCATGACTATGTCGAAAGTACCTTGGATATGCCGGAGGACGACGATGGTCGTTGTACGCGGTATGCCGAACTGCTCGCCAAGGCTTATGGCGACTTCGTTGTTTCGGATGCGCAGACCGAGAAGGTGTTCAAAGTTTTTCGTATGAACGAACCGGTGAAGGTCGAGATCCCGTTGATGGATCTTGCGGGGCAGGTGGCGTCTGGTGTTGCCAAAGTATGAATACGGTGATGCGGTCCGCGTGATCCGCAACGTGCGCAACGACGGGACTTTTCCCGGCGAGCCGACCGGTCGATTGCTGATTCGGCGCGGCAGCGTCGGTTATGTCCGTGATGTCGGCACCTTTCTGCAGGATCAGCTGGTCTATTCGGTCGATTTCTTCGAGCAGGGCATCATGGTGGGTTGCCGCGAGCCCGAACTTCAATTGGCCGATGATCCTTGGATACCGACGCGTTTCGAGTTTCGTGACAAAGTGACACCCAAGGTGCCGCTCGGCATCGATGGGGAGGTTGTCGCGGCGGCCGGTGATCCGGGCGAGATCGAACAGGTCTTGCGCGATCATCCGTCGGGGCCGGCCTACCATGTGCGTTTCAGCGGTCGGACCTTATTGGTACCGGAATCTGCACTGGATTTCATCGGTAACGACGATCAGGAGTCGGTATGAATACGGCGGAACAACAAGAGCAATCGCCGGAGTTTAGCTACCATTTGCTACGCAGTTCGTTGGAAGGTTTCGGGAAGAACATTGCTCAGCTCGAGCATGACGAATATCGGCAGGCTTATCAGAAGGCCGGCAAGAGTTATGCACTCGAATCTTTGGTGCTGGCCTCGTCGGAAGCCGAGTCGGTGGTGATCTCCGAACAACTCCTGAACGAGTCAATGGATACGGTTGCGGCGCGCTATGCGGACCGTGAGTCCTTCGTTAGCGATCTCGCAGCAAACGGCTTGGATGAATTCGGTCTGCGCCAGGCGTTGCAACGCGAGTTGCGTTTCGACAGCGTGATGCAAAAAGTCGCTTCACGAGCAGCGGCGGTAAACGATGTCGATGTGCATCTGTTCTATGAGATGCATCATGACCGTTTTGAAACCCCCGAGATTCGAACCGCCAGCCACATCCTGATTACGATCAATTCGGATTTCATCGAGAACACCCGTGATGCCGCATGGGCGAGAATGGAGCAACTGGTCGATAAGCTGGGCGGACGAGCCAATCGTTTCCATGATTTTGCCAAGCGTTATTCCGAATGCCCGACCGCGATGGACGGCGGCAAGATGGGCGAGGCCAAGCGTGGCCAGCTCTATCCGGAATTGGATGCGATGTTGTTCAGTATGGACGCCGGTCAGATCAGCCCGATCGTTGAATCGGAAATGGGTTTCCACATTTTGTTGTGTGAAAAGATCAAACCCGGCAGGCGCACCCCGTTGAAAAAGGCCGCGCCGCGTATTCGGGAGATTCTTGAAGCGCGTCAGCAGCGTAACTGCCAGAAGGCCTGGCTGGCGACGTTGCAAAACAAATACCGCGATTGATTCCGCTTTCCCGCTTATGGCGGACAGGACTGTCGTGCCGGCCGAGTAGAGAGGTGATGCCGTGATCCAAGCCAAAGCCCGCTGTTCCTTCTGTGGACAACCACAGGGCCCGTCCCTGCCGTTGATCGCGGGGGAAGAAGGGCATATTTGTGAAGAATGCGTGCGTCTTGCATCGCAGGTCGTGGGAAGTTGGGGGCGCAAACGCGCTGCCGCCAAACCCTTGCGTAATCTACTGAAGCCGACCGAGCTGAAGGCCGAACTCGATCGCTACATCATTGGCCAGGAACTGGCCAAGGAAACGCTGGCGGTTGCGGTCTACAACCATTACAAACGGCTGCGTATCGAGAACGACACGCCCAAGATGCAGGTCGGCGAACCCGAGGTCGAGATCGAAAAATCCAATATCTTGCTGCTCGGCCCGTCAGGCACCGGTAAGACCTTACTCGCCAGCACCTTGGCCCGGGTGGTTGGCGTACCTTTCGTCATCGCCGATGCAACCACGCTGACACAGGCGGGCTATGTCGGTGACGACGTCGACAGTATCGTCGGGCGATTGATGGACAGCGCCGAAGGCAATCGTGAATTGGCCGAGTGGGGCATCGTCTACATCGATGAGATAGACAAGCTGGCGCGCGCCGGTGAGTCTTCGCACGGCACGCGCGATGTATCCGGTGAAGGGGTGCAACAGGCGCTGCTCAAGTTGGTCGAGGGCGCCAAGATCAAGATCAGCGGGAAGGGTCGCAAGGATGCGGCTGATGAACCGACGATCGATACCCGCAATATTTTGTTCATTGCCGGTGGCGCTTTCGCCGGTTTGGAGAAACTGTTGGCCAAGCGCCTGGACGGCGGGAGCCAAGGCATCGGTTTTCATGTCGATTTATCCAAGCCGCGCGAGGCCTATGACCAGTTGCGGCTGTTCGAAGAGGTGCAGCCGGATGACCTGCGTCATTTCGGGCTGATTCCCGAATTCATCGGTCGATTCCCCGTCATTACGGCTTTACATGATCTGGATGAGCAGGCGTTGATCAAGATTCTGACCGAACCGCGTAATGCACTGGTCAGGCAATACCAGAGTTTGTTCGATTACGAATCGGTGCAACTGGCCTTCACTGATGGTGCCCTGCGCGCGATTGCACGTCAGGCCATTGCGCGCGGAACCGGTGCGCGCGGTCTGCGTGGTGTTATGGAAGGCCTGTTGCGGCATGTGATGTACGAAATGCCGTCATTGGATGGTGTTGTCGGTTGCCGGGTCAGCGAAGCGGGGGCCGAAGACGTGTGTGAAGTCGAGTTGCGTTACGAAGCGCAACAGCCGACCCATGCCGGGACCGGTGAGACCGCTTAAACGGCATCCGTGTCATCGAGGCATGAAAAAGGGCCCCGAAGGGCCCTTCAAAATATCGCTGAAAGACAGCGATCAGGCTACTGATCAGCCCCAGCTGTCGTTCTTGATGTTTTCGAACCAACTGTAGGCATACTGCACCTCACGGCCACGCATTTCGGCGCTGGCGTCTTTCGGCGTCAGGCCGCCAGAGCCCTTCACCTTGGCCAGCTTGCCTTCCTGCAGGTCGTAAACCATCGCGACCGAGATTGCGTCGTTCGGGCCGACGATCGAATAGCAGGTGTTGACCAGAGCGGGATCGCCCGGGGTACGACCGTTGAGCATATCGACGATGGCTGCAGCGCAGACCTTGCCCTCGGAGTTTGCCGCATAGCCGGACTTCGGCAGCGGTGCGGCGATCGAAGCATCGCCGACGACATGGATGCCTTTCTGCATGGTCGACTCGAAAGTACGTCCATCGATCGGGCACCAGCCTTTATCGTTGGTCAAACCGGCCTTGATGGCGATCGCGCCGGCCCGCTGAGCCGGGATCACGTTGGCGACGTCCACCTTGTGGGCGGTATCACCGACGTACAAGGTGTTGGATTTGGCGTCGACTCGGGTGACCTTACCACCGGCTTTCGCGGCGACCCACTCGATGTGGTTCGGGAAGTAGCGTGAGAACGCCTGCTTGAACAGGCCGAACTTCGAGAACTTGTCCTTGCTGTCCATGATGATCAGCTTGGACTTCGGCTTTTTCGCCTGCAGGTACATAGCGATCTGACAGGCACGCTCGTAAGGCCCCGGTGGGCAGCGGAAAGGGTTCGGCGGTGCAGCGATGGCCACGACGCCACCGTCAGGCATGGCCTCGAGTTGCTTGCGCAGGATGACCGTCTGCTCGCCGGCTTTCCAGGCGTGCGGCATGGCCTTCATGGCATCGCCGTCATAACCCTCGATATTGTCGATGAAGGAGATGCCGGGGGCGACCACACAGCGGTCGAAAGCCAATGTCTTGCCACCTGCGGTCATGACTTTTTTGCCGGCTGCATCGATGTCGGTAACGGTGTCGTGAATCACGTTCACGCCATGACCACGCAGGCCGTCATAGGTGACTTTGATCGACTCCATGGTGCGATGACCGGAGAGCACTTCGTTGCTCATGAAGCAGGTGTAGTACTCCTTGTTTGGCTCGACCAGCGTGACGTCGATAGACGAATCGGCCATGCGGATGTATTTGGCGGTCGTCGCGCCGGATACACCACCACCGACGATAACGACCTTTTTGCTTGCTGCGCCGACGATCGCGGGGAATCCGAGCGAACTGACTGCGGCCGCACTACCAGCAACTTTGAGAAACTTTCTACGTGTGAAACTTGCCATTGTTTGATTTCCCCCTATTACTTCTGGCTGGCGAAGAAGTGCAGGACGGCTTCGATCTCGTCGTCGCTGAGTTTCTTGACGGCTTTCTTCATTTTCTTGGGCATCTCACGATGACCGCTCTGGAAATCAGCCATGGAGTACTTCAGCCAGGGCAGCCATTGGCCGGCCAGGATGCCTGCATCGTCATCAGCCAGCGCGCCGTTCTCGTCGTGACATTTGGCACAGCCTTTGTCGTAAACGTCGGCCCCCATTTGCGCCTTACCGGCATCGTGCGGCACGCTTGCCTTGTAGACCGGCAGCGAGGCGAAGTAGCCGGCCATCGACTCGATTTGCGACTCGCTGTAGCCCTTGGCGATACGGTCCATGATGGTGGCGGGGCGGGTGCCCTCTTTGAAAGCGTTCATCGAATCGATGAAATAGGCTTCGGATATGCCTGCGAGATTGGGCGAGGCCGGACCAACGCTTTTACCTTCTGTGCCATGACAGCCGGCGCAGGTGTTGGCCATCATCAAGGCACTCGGATCAGCCAGCACTTGCGAGGCGCCGGCCATAAAGACAGAGCCGATCAGCGCGACGAGCGCTTTCTTATTGCAGCCCATAGTTCCTCCTGGTTTTCGTTTGTGCAATGGAAGGGTTCTTAACTTAACTCGTCCGGTATTTCCTCCGGACACTTTTTTCGTTGCTACGAACTTTCGGTTGGCACCGAACGATTATCCACTGTCGCCAGCTTGTTGAATGCCGAGTCTAGCGTAATAAGCCGTCAATGCCCCAATTTCATCGCGGAAATTGCATTGCGATGTTTTGAACGCGGCTGTAAACGTCGTTTTTGTTTTGCCGCGTCGTTAATTTTCCATATTTTCAACAGAGTATTTCACATTTTTTCCTGTAATGGCAGGTGTATAAGTTATGGCGCTTCCATTCGGTATAGGGTCTCTTTTCATGTATGGATGGATCAAAGTTTTTTATCGCTTGTCGTACAGGGTAGTTCGTCCCGGGCTTTGCAAGGCGTTCGTCAGGCCCGATCGCCTTTTGGCATCGATGGCGATTCGAAGTGCCTGCCTGAGTCACGATTGACATCATTAGATGGAGTGACAGGATGCGGATGACAGTCGGTGATAATGTCGTTTGCTTAATGCGTGGTGTCAGAGATCGAGAATCTCGATGTCCGGCGTTAAAAAAGACGTATGTCGGTTAATGGGCGAACGGTGTCGAGAGGCGTGAGACCTGCGGGACACGACATAACGCTATCGAAGTCTCGATTATGAAAACGACGTAATTGTTGATGGGTATGTGATCGCGGTCGCATGTGACGGCGCATACGGATGCAAGAATCCCGGGTTTCGACGATCGATAACCGGAGGCTTGGGTGATGGGTGCGTGGTTGAGCAGCAGAGTTAAAAGGAGGGTTCATTGAGAACGCTTTGCACCGTCGAAGCGGGCTCATGAGGAAGGAGCGGTATTTGTCCGTGATGCCTCGAGCACCATGCATTCCGTCAGTTTTCGTCATTCGATTTAACGACGGAATATCCCATTCCGATCATGGTTATTGGTTCAAAAAGCTGAAACAATATTACTGTCGTACCGTGTTTCCCACCGCTGTTTTCGGGTCATGGACGGCACGCGAATGGGCGGCCGTCGTGCGGTTGTCGGCTGCCCGGCCTGAACGAAACAGATTCCGAGGGTGGATATGACAACAACGATAGCGAAGGTGTGTAGTGCGGTATTGGGTTTGACTTTACTGGTAGGTGGCCCAGCGCTAGCGGAAGGACAGCCGGTACCGCCGGCGGGATTCAATATGTTGATCGAGCGCCAGAGTCCGCTCGGTTTCGACCAGACATTGAAAAGGCTGGAGGCCAACGCCAAGGGTTTGGGTTGGAAGGTGCCGTCGAAATGGAAGGTCAATTTCCAACGTAACTTGAAAAAGGTGACCGGCAAGGACATTGGGCCGAATCGGGTACTTAAAATGTGTGAGCCCGAGGCGGCCGTCAGACTGTTGCTGAAAGACGAATACAAGCAATTGACCGCAATGATGCCCTGCACGATCGCGGTGTACGTCAAATCCGACGGGAAGACCTATATCTCGATGATGAATCTCGAGGCGATGGGCATGATGTATGGCGGTGACGTGGCCGAAATGAGTCAGCAGCTCGCGCCGCAAATGGAAAAAATGCTGAAGCTGGACTAAAAGAGGGCAGCGGTGGGGCCCCTCTCTCCGCCGCTGCCTTCTTGGGATTGCCATGGCCGATTTGAGCGTATTGGGTTTGTTGCGTAACGATCCGGAGGCGGCTGCCCGGCTTATCGCCGAGGCGGAACGGGGCGACATGGATGCGCAGTATGCCGCCGGCTTGATCTATGCGGAGGGTCGCGGAGTCGAACCCGATCCCGTGCAGGCCTATTTCTGGCTGAGCCGCGCAATCGCCCAGGGCGACCAGGATGCCGAATTGTTACGCCGTCATGTCGCCAAGGACATGAGCGATGCCGAATTTGAACAGGCGCGCCGTCTGGTCCGCCTTGTCGCCGAGTCGACCCGGGGCGGTGGTGGCGACGCGGGCGGTTCTCGACCACACTGATCTGCGCGCTTTTTCGGCTGTCGTGCCCAGGGGGTTGCTGTTTGCGTTGCAACTGCTCAAATGTTTGACCGGAAATGAAATTCTGTTAGACTTCGGGCGCGGATTTGAAGCCGGGTTGGGGTTCAAATCGGCGGCGGCCGCATGATTGGGCCGCATCCTGGATAAGTCCGCGATAGCGGTCTTTGACTATCGAAAAGCGACGAACGCGAGTTGTTCGGCGCAGAAAGATTCAGGAATGGGCCATCGGCCCATTTTTTGTTTTTGGGATTATGCATAAGGCACCGGCGCAGCTTAGGGAGATCGTTCGTGGCGCGGTAGAAGCGCTGGGCTATGAGCTGGTTGGGGTCGAACTGCTGTCGCGCCCCAAAGGTGGGCACTTGTTGCGGATCTATATCGATCAGGAACAAGGCATCGGTTTGGAAGACTGTGAGCGGGTGAGCCACCAGATTAGCGGCGTGCTCGATGTCGAAGATCCGATCAAATCGGAGTATGCGCTGGAGGTCTCGTCACCGGGTCTGGATCGTCCGCTGTTCGAGAAGGCGCATTTTGAGCGTTTCAGCGGGCAGGTGGCCCGAGTGAAGCTGAACGGAGCATTAGACGGTCGGAGCAACTACAAGGGCGTCATCGTCGGAGTCGAGGATGATGCGGTACTGCTTCAGGTCGAGACTGAATTGGAGCCGGTGCGTTTGCCCCTCGCGCGCATCGCATCGGCTCGACTGGTACCAGAGTTTTAGGCGAAAGGCGAAACGATGAACAAAGAAATCTTGCTCGTTGTTGATGCGGTGTCCAACGAGAAGGGCGTTGAGAAGGAAATCATTTTCCAAGCGATCGAAGCCGCTCTGGCGTCGGCGACCCGCAAAAAGCACGGCGGTGAAATCGAGGTCCGGGTTGCGATCGATCGCGAAACCGGTGATTACGACACCTTTCGCCGTTGGTTGATCGTCGACGACAGCGAGACTGCGGTATTGGAAAACCCCATCGCCGAAATTACGTTGTCCGCCGCGCAAGCGGAGAATCCGGATTTGCAACCCGACGATTATGTCGAGGACCGGATCGAATCGATCGAGTTCGGTCGTATCGCCGCACAGACCGCCAAGCAGGTCATCGTACAAAAGGTTCGTGAAGCCGAACGTGCCAAGGTCGTCGAAGCCTTTCAGGACCGAGTGGGCGAACTGATCACCGGCATCGTCAAGCGTGCCGATCGTGGCACCATCGTGCTCGACCTCGGCAACAATGCCGAAGCCCTGGTGCCGAAGAGCGAGGTTATTCCGAAAGAGGCCGTGCGGGCCGGCGACCGCTTGCGCGGCTATCTCTACGATGTACGTGCCGAGCAACGCGGGCCCCAGCTGTTTGTTTCCCGCACGGCACCGGAGTTGCTGATCGAGCTGTTCTCGCTCGAGGTGCCCGAGGTGGGTGAGGGGTTGATCGAAATCATCGGTGCCGCGCGCGATCCGGGTTTGCGCGCCAAGATCGCGGTACGTACTCGTGATCCCCGGATCGATCCGGTCGGTGCTTGTGTGGGCATGCGCGGCTCGCGAGTCCAGGCTGTATCCAACGAATTGGGCGGCGAACGTGTCGACATCATTCTATGGGACGATAATCCGGCACAGTTCGTGATCAATGCCATGTCGCCGGCCGATGTGACCTCGATCGTGGTCGACGAGGATGCGCACAGCATGGACATCGCCGTGAAAGACGAGAACCTGTCGCAGGCCATCGGTCGTGGTGGTCAAAACGTGCGTCTGGCCAGCCAACTCACCGGCTGGGAACTCAATGTCATGAGTGAAGAACAGGCCGCGGAAAAGAGTGAGGCCGAGGCCCAGGGGTTCATCCAGCATTTTATGGAACAGCTCGATGTCGACGAAGAGGTAGCGGCCATCCTGGTTCAGGAAGGGTTCACCAATATCGAAGAGATCGCTTATGTCGACGATGCCGAGATAGCCTCCATCGAGGAGTTCGATCAGGAAATCGTCGAGGAACTGCGTAATCGTGCGAAGGACGCGTTGCTGACGCGGGCGATCGCCAAGGAAGAGGTACTTGGCGATGTCGAGCCGGCGGAAGATTTATTGAACATGGATGGCATGGAACAGAACCTTGCCTACCAGTTGGCCTCTCGCGGCGTCGTGACCATGGAAGATCTCGCTGAGCAGTCGATCGACGAATTGATGGAGATCGACGAAATGGATGAAGAACGCGCCGGACAGTTGATCATGACCGCGCGTGCGCCTTGGTTCGAAGAGAGTGCCGAGTAAAGAGGATCGATTATGAGTGAAGTCACGGTCAACCAACTCGCCTCGGACGTCGGCATACCTGTCGATCGGCTGCTGCGTCAGTTGAGCGATGCCGGTATTGCCAAGAGCAGCGCGGAAGACGTGATCACCGAGCAGGAAAAGATGGACCTGCTCAACCATCTGCGTCGCAGTCACGGCAAGAAAGAGGCCGCGGGGGCAGCCAGCGGTCGTAAGATCGCGCTGAAACGCAAGACCACCACCGAGCTGCGCCAGCCGGCCAGTGGTCGTGCCACCGCGCGCGCGCCGGCGGCTCGTACCAGCAAGACGGTCAGTGTCGAGGTGCGCCGCAAGCGTGCCGTGGTAAAGCCGAAGGCTGACGAGGAATTGGATCAGGAAGAACTACTCAAGCAGGCCGAAGAGGCCAAGCGCGCCTTGGCGGAGCAGGCTGAGCAGCGTCGCCAGGTCGAGGAAGAGGCTGAAGCGCGCCGCCGCGCCGAAGAGGCTCGACGCAACGCCGAAGAAGAAGAGAAACGTAAATCGGAAGAGACCCGGGTGGCGGCCGAAGAAGAACTGCGTCGTCAGGCCGAGGAGCAGGCCCGTCTCGAGGCCGAACAACAGCAACGCGCTCAGCAGGAAAGCGAACAGCAGAAAAAGACGGCCGAGAAGCCGGCGAAAAAGGGTAAACGTCATCGTGGTGGCGGTTTCGACGATGATTCGGAGCGTGGCCGTCATGGTCGGCGTGAGTTGCATGTTGCCGCAGGTAAGCGTGGTCAACGTGCCACCAAGACCGGTCGTCGTGCCGTGCGCGAGGTTGCCGCTGCGAGCGATGGCCAGCATGGTTTCCAACGTCCTACGGCGCCCGTTATCAAAGAGATCGCAGTGCCCGAGAGTATTTCTGTCGGCGAGCTGGCTCAACGCATGTCGGTCAAGGCCGGCGAGGCGATCAAGGAACTGATGAAAATGGGCATGATGGTCACCATCAACCAGGTGATCGATCAGGAAACGGCGATCCTCCTCGTGGAGGAGATGGGCCATAAGGCCGTCGCGCAAAAGCAGGAAGACGTCGAGGAGGAGATCCTGTCGTCTTCCGAAGAAGAACAACAGGGCGAGCTGTTGACCCGTGCGCCGGTGGTCACCATCATGGGCCACGTCGACCATGGCAAGACCTCGTTGCTGGATTACATTCGTGCGACCCGGGTTGCCGCCGGCGAGGCCGGCGGCATCACCCAGCATATCGGCGCTTATCACGTCGAGACCGACCAGGGGATGATTTCCTTCCTGGATACCCCGGGGCACGCGGCGTTCTCGGCGATGCGCGCGCGCGGTGCGCAGGCTACCGATATCGTGATCCTCGTGGTTGCGGCCGACGACGGTGTCATGCCGCAGACAAAAGAAGCGGTGCAGCATGCGAGAGCGGCGAATGTGCCGATCGTGGTCGCGGTCAACAAGATGGACAAGCCCGAGGCCAACCCGGACAGGGTGATGCAGGAATTGGTCGCTGAAGAGGTCGTGCCCGAGGAATGGGGCGGCGACGTACAATTCGTCAAGGTCTCGGCCAAGACCGGTGAGGGCATCGATCAGTTGCTCGAGGCCGTGTTGCTGCAGTCCGAAGTGCTCGAACTCAAGGCGGTCCACAAAGGCCTTGCGCGCGGCATCATCGTTGAATCCAGTCTCGACAAGGGCCGCGGTCCCGTTGCCACCGTGCTGGTTCAATCAGGGACCTTGAAACGCGGCGATCCCGTTGTGGCCGGTGCCGAGTTCGGTCGCGTGCGGGCGATGTTCGACGAGAACGGCCGCTCTGTGAAGCAAGCCGGGCCGTCTATCCCGGTCCAGGTACTGGGCCTGTCGGCGGCACCCTCCGCCGGGGATGACATGGTCGCGTTGGCCGATGAACGCAAGGCCCGTGAGGTTGCGGAGCTGCGTCGCGAGCGTCATCGTGACAGTCGCTTGGCTGAACAGAAGGCGACCAAGCTGGATCAGCTGTTCTCGCAAATGTCCGAAGGCGAGGTGGCCTACGTCAATCTCATCATCAAGGCCGACGTACAGGGTTCGGTCGAGGCGCTACGCGAGTCGCTGCTGAAGATCGAGACCGAAGAGGCCAAGGTGCGTATCGTCGCTGCAGGCGTCGGCGGTATTACCGAATCGGACGCGAACCTGGCGGTCACTTCGAATGCCATCCTGATTGGCTTCAATGTGCGTGCCGATGCGACGGCACGACGCGTGGTTGAGGAACACGGGCTGGATCTGCGCTACTACAGCATCATTTACGAGGTGATCGACGACGTCAAAAAGGCCATTTCCGGTCTGTTGTCGCCGGAGATCAAAGAAGAGATTATCGGTTTGGCTGAAGTGCGCGATGTCTTCCGCTCGTCCAAGCTTGGGGCGATTGCCGGTTGTATGGTGATCGAAGGTACCGTCAAACGACACAACCCGATCCGCGTGCTGCGCGACAATGTAGTGATCTACGAGGGCGAACTCGAATCGTTGCGCCGATTCAAGGATGACGTCAACGAGGTCAAGGCCGGTACCGAATGCGGTATTGGCGTGAAGAACTACAACGACGTGAAAACCGGTGACCAAATCGAGGTGTTCGAGCGGGTCGAGGTCGCGCGTGAGATCTGATCTCACTGGGTAAGCGTGATGCAAGAGTTCGGCCGCGAAGAGCGGGTCGGTGCGGAGATTCGGCGAGAGTTGGCGGGCCTGTTGCGCAATGAGGTGCGTGATCCGAGGCTGGCCAGCGTGACCGTGCAGGAAGTGCGCGTGGTGCGCGACCTGTCGCATGCCAAGGTCTATTTCACGGTGATGGACAGCGCCCAGGCCAAGGCCACCCAGAGTGCCTTGAACAAGGCGGCCGCTTTCCTCCGTCGCCGCCTGGCCGAATCGATGGCGCTGCGTGTGGTGCCGCGATTGGCCTTCGTGTACGACAAATCGATCGAGACCGGCAATCGCCTGTCGTCGTTGATCGATCAGGCGGTCGCCAACGACGGTAAACACGAGGACTGATTATGGGACGTCGCCGACGCCAGCGCGGGCGTCCCGTCAATGGGATCCTGTTGCTCGACAAACCGCTGGGTGAAAGTTCGAATCATGCCCTGCAGCATGTCAAACGCCTGTTCGATGCACGCAAAGCGGGGCATACCGGTAGCCTCGATCCCCTGGCCGACGGCATGTTGCCGATTTGTCTGGGCGATGCGACCAAGCTGTCGGCCTTTCTCCTCGATGCCGACAAGTACTATCAGTTCCGGGTCAGGCTCGGCGAAACCACGGCAACGGGCGACGCCGAGGGTGACGTGCTGACGCGGCGACCGACCGACGATATCGATGTCGACAAACTCCGCGAGGTGTTGCCGAGTTTTACGGGCGCGATCGACCAGCTTCCACCGATGTACTCGGCGCTCAAACATCAAGGTAAACGCTTGTACGAATTGGCACGCGAAGGCGTCGAGGTCGAGCGTGAACCGCGTCAGGTCATGATTCATCGACTCGAGCTCGGCGACATCGAACTGCCCGAATTCGAGTTGAGCGTGCATTGTTCCAAAGGAACTTATGTCCGTACCCTGGCCGAAGACATCGGTGAGGCACTGGGTTGCGGCGCCCATGTCGTTGCCTTGCGTCGCACCGGGGTCGGACCTTATACCGGATATCCGATGTATGGCGTGGACGCATTGGAGGCGGCCGCCCAAGAGGGAGGGCATGCGGCCCTGGACGAGCTGTTGCTGCCGATCGATACGGCCCTGGGCGACTGGCCCGAGGTGCGTGTCGGTGCCGATGCGGCTTTCTATCTCAAGCAGGGCCAGGCGGTACTGGTACCCAAAGCCCCGACGGAGGGCTGGGTACGTATCTACCAGGCTGAGGATTTCATCGCCGTCGGCCAGGTACAGGATGATGGGCGAATCGCGCCTAAACGCTTGATGACCGGAAGCTGACAGCCGGGCGGATTTGAGAGAGAATACGCGACCTCAATTCAATGGCAGGGCCTTGTGGCCCTGTTTTTTCTAACGCCGAAGCCGCCTGAACTCATTGTTGGGGGCTTCAATCGAGGCACTGTGACAGGAGAAATGTCATGACAATGAGCGCAGAGCAAAAACAGGCCATCATCGACGAATACGGCAAAGATCCCAAGGATACGGGTTCCACCGAAGTACAGGTCGCCTTGCTGACCGCACGGATCGCCGAATTGACGCCGCACTTTCAGGCCCATAAGAAAGACCACCATTCCCGCCAGGGCCTCGTGCGCCTGGTCAACCAGCGTCGGAAGCTCCTCGACTACCTTCGGTCGAAGGATGTGGAACGCTACCGCGAGCTTATCGCCCGTCTAGGACTGCGTCGCTAAGCGCCCACACAGCAACCGCTCGAGGAATTCCAAGTGAACCCGATCAAAAAAACCTTTCAGTACGGTGAGCATACGGTCACCTTAGAGACCGGCGAGATCGCCCGTCAGGCGGATGCCGCCGTCATGGTCAATATGGCCGATACCGTGGTGTTGGTTACCGTGGTGTACGACAAGAACCTGGATAGCGGTCGTGATTTCTTCCCGCTGACCGTCGATTATCAGGAAAAGACCTATGCCGCGGGCAAGATCCCCGGCGGCTTCTTCCGCCGCGAAGGCCGTCCGGCGGAAAAAGAGATCCTGACGTCACGTCTGATCGATCGTCCGATTCGTCCGCTGTTCCCTAAAACCTTCACCGCCGAGACGCAGGTCATCTGTACCGTCAAGTCGCTCAATCCGAAGATCGATCCCGAGATTCCTTCGCTGATCGGTACTTCTGCGGCACTGGCGATTTCCGGTGCGCCTTTCCAGGGTCCGATCGGTGCGGCGCGGGTCGGTTATAAAGATGGCAACTACATCCTCAATGGCCCGACGGGTCTGGGTGAAGAGACGGATCTCGATTTGGTCGTCGCCGGTACCGAGAATGCGGTGCTGATGGTCGAATCCGAAGCCGACCAGCTTTCCGAAGAAACCATGCTTGGTGCCGTGCTGTTCGGTCATGAGCAGATGCAGGTCGTGATCAATGCAATCAAGGAACTCGCCGCCGAGATCAACAAGCCGGTGGTCGACCTGCCGGAGGTGGTTGTCAACCAGGCTTTGGTCGATGCGGTAGAGTCAGCCTGTGGCGACGCGTTGCGTAATGCGTACACCATTGCCGACAAGATGGAGCGCTATGCCGCCATCGACGCGGCGGTTGCCGCAGTAAAGACCGAATTGTGCGGCGGTGACGAGCCGGCGTTCACCGAGGACGAAGTCGGTGGTGCGGTCGAAAAGCTCAAGAAGGCAACCGTACGAGGCCGTATACTCGCCGGCGAGCCGCGTATCGACGGTCGCGATACCAAAACCGTACGCCCGATCTCGATCCGTACCGGTGTGCTGCCGCGTACCCATGGTTCGGCCTTGTTCACCCGGGGCGAGACCCAGGCACTTGTCGTGACCACGCTCGGTACCGAACGCGACGCGCAAATCATCGATGCATTGGAGGGTTCACGTAAGGAAGCTTTCATGCTGCATTACAACTTCCCGCCCTTCTGTGTTGGGGAACTCGGTCGGGTCGGCAGTCCCAAGCGTCGTGAGATCGGCCACGGTCGTCTGGCGAAGCGTGGCGTGTTGGCGTGTATGCCGAGCATGGACGATTTTCCCTACTCGATCCGCGTGGTGTCCGAGATCACCGAGTCGAACGGTTCATCTTCGATGGCATCGGTCTGTGGCACCAGCCTGTCTTTGATGGATGCGGGTGTGCCGGTCAAGGCGCCCGTCGCCGGCGTTGCCATGGGACTCATCAAAGAAGGCGATTCCTTCGCGGTATTGACCGATATCCTGGGCGACGAAGATCATCTTGGCGATATGGACTTCAAGGTTGCCGGTACGGTCGATGGCATCAATGCCCTGCAGATGGACATCAAGATCGACGGCATCACCCGCGAGATCATGGAGATCGCGCTTGGGCAGGCGAAAGAAGGTCGTTTGCACATTCTCGGCGAGATGGGCAAAGCGATCGAGGCACCGCGTGAGCAGATGTCCGAGCATGCGCCGCGCATCGTGTCCTTCAAGATCAATCCCGACAAGATCCGTGACGTCATCGGCAAGGGCGGTGCAACCATTCGATCCATTACCGAAGAGACCGGTGCGACGGTCGACATCAGCGACGACGGCACGGTGAAGATCTTCTCGGTCGACAAGAGTGCCGGCGACGAGGCCCGCAAGCGTGTCGAATTGATCACCGCCGATGTCGAAGTCGGCATGATCTACGAAGGCAAGGTGGCCCGACTCATGGACTTCGGTGCCTTTGTCACCATCCTGCCTGGCAAGGACGGTCTGGTGCATATCAGCCAGATTTCCGATGAGCGCGTCGAGAAAGTCAGCGATAAACTGGCCGAGGGCGATACCATCAAGGTCAAGGTGCTCGAGGTCGATAAGCAAGGCCGGATTCGTTTGAGCATGAAGGCCGTGCAGGAAGAAGCCGAAGCCTGATCGCTTGACTCTGGTCGGATTTTAAAAGGGGGCTGTAAAGCCCCTTTTTTCGTGCGTCGTTTCGATAAATCTTTATCGATGAAACGTCGCCGTCACCCGGCCTTTCCGTTATCTCGTTGTTGTCGCCCGTTATCGATACTGAGGTAGCGGCTGAGTCGTTGCGGTTTTATTCAATCGACTACCGGCGTATTTGCGACAAAGATTTTTGCAACTTTGGTGCATGTCGACAATCTTACAAAAGTCTTGGCGAGTAGATGCTGTCCATACGGCGTACACAGCCATGGCATACGGTTTGCTTTGCTTCTTCATGGCGTATAGTTGATTGGTTATCTTGGTCGTTCGATGGGCGATGAGTTGTATGCGTTTGATGTTCCTGTCCAAAACTGTCTGTGTTTTGATGCTTGGACTGAGTGTTTCGCTGGTTCAGGCAGGTGAAGTCCGCATAGCGGTGGCAGCCAATTTCACGGCGGCGATGAAAGAGATCGCAGACGATTTCGAAGAGGCCAGCGGTTACCGAACCGTAATCAGCTTCGGCTCTACCGGCAAACTGTATGCGCAGATCGAGAATGGCGCACCGTTCGAGGTTTTTCTCGCCGCCGATCAGCGACGTCCCGAGTTGTTGGAGCGTAAGGGTACAGCCGGTGCACGCTTCACCTATGCGGTTGGTAAGTTGGTATTGTGGAGTAGCGATGCCGAGCAAGTGCTGAATGAGCAGGTATTGCATGAGGGCGAGTTCGAGAAGTTCGCCATTGCCAATCCAAAGACGGCACCCTACGGCGTAGGTGCGGTAGAAGTCATGCGGAATCTCGGCGTCTACGAAACCTGGAAACCCAAACTGGTCAGAGGCGAAAACATTGCCCAGACCTACCAATTTGTAGCTACGGGTAATGCTCAATTGGGTTTCGTCGCTTTGGCGCAGATCGCGCTAAACGACAAGGGCAGTCGTTGGACGGTGCCGGAGAGTCTTTATTCACCCATTCGTCAAGACGCCGTAATGCTGAAAAAAGGTGAAGACAATCCGGTGGCCCGGGCATTACTGGCGTATCTGAAAAGCGATGCGGCACGGGCCGTCATTCAGAGATACGGCTACGGCACCGAATAAGTTTCGGAGACGTTGATCGACACAGCAGAAGGGCCGAGGAAATCCACCGACGTTGTCTATCGGCGTGGCTCTCAGGCGATGTTATGTGTCTTCAGTGGATAACCGTGTTCGCGGTAATACCGAAATCGCTGGCGGCTTGCGGCCTTTACTTGCTCATCGTGATCGACGCATTCGATCAAGCGGTCGAAACGGCTGAAAAAGAGGGGCACGTCTGTCGCCAGATTGATCAGCACCTGATGTTCTTGCACCTCCTCGCTGGCGTCGCCGATCAGGATGGGATTGATTGCCGCATCGTCCTTGCCGAGCAAGCCGTGTGGGATGAAGCTCTGATCCCACAGCGTCCAGAGCAGACCGTCCATATGGCGTGATTCCGCATCGCTCGGTGTATGAATCACGACACGCTGGCCCGCGCGCCTTGCCTTCTCGGCAATGCGGCAGGCCAGGTGATAGCGATCCCCCCGGGCATGCGGTTCGAGAACATAAAAGTCGACCTGGGTCATCGCGTACGGCCGTCACTCAGAGCGTCAACTTGGCCCGGCGCAGCAGGAACTCGGTGAGCAGGGGTACGGGTCTGCCTGTGGCACCTTTTTCCTTGCCGCTGAGCCAGGCGGTGCCGGCAATATCCAGGTGCGCCCACTTGAATGCCTTGGTGAAACGTGACAGGAAACAGGCCGCTGTAATGGTGCCGGCACCACGGCCGCCGATATTCGCCATATCGGCGAAGTTGCTGTCGAGTTGCTTCTGGTATTCGTCCCAAAGGGGGAGACGCCAGGCACGGTCGCCACACTCGGTGCCGGCTTCGAGGATATCGTCGGCGAGCTTGTCGTCGTTCGCCATGAGCCCGCTGGCCTGATCGCCGAGGGCGACGATACAGGCACCGGTCAGGGTCGCGATGTCGATGACCACGGCCGGATCGAAGCGTTCGGTATAGGTTAGGGCGTCGCATAGAATCAAACGACCCTCGGCATCGGTGTTGAGTATCTCGATGGTCTGGCCGGACATCGAGGTCACGATGTCGCCGGGCTTGTTGGCATCGCCATCGGGCAGGTTTTCGGAACTGGGTACCACGCCGATGACGTTGAGCGGCAGGTCCATCGCGGCGCAAGCCGCGATGGTGCCGATGACGCCGGCACCGCCGCACATGTCGTACTTCATTTCGTCCATGTTCGCGGCAGGCTTGATCGAGATGCCGCCAGCATCGAAAGTCAGGCCTTTGCCCACCAGGGCGACCGGCTTACTGCCCGGTTTGCCGCCCTTGTATTCGAGCACGATGAGTTTGGCCGGTTGACGACTGCCGCGCGAGACCGACAGCAGCGAGCCCATGCCGAGCTTTTTCATCTGTGCTTCGCTCAACACCGTAGCCTTGAGTTTGCGTTTGCCCTGTGCAAGCGCTTGTGCCTGTTCCGCGAGATAACTCGGGGTACAGAGATTGCCGGGCAGATTGGCCAGGTCTTTGGCCAGGCTGCTGCCGACTGCAATGGCCTGGCCGTGTTCAGCGGCGCGTTCGCCCGCTTTGAGCTGGCTGCGCCCGCCCATCAAAAAGCCGACCTTTTTCAGTGGGCGTTTGGACGGTTTCGGTTCGCTTTTGCAACGCTCGAAGCGATAAACCGCGCTCTCGGCCGCGCCAACGGCGGCGCGCACCAGGCGATAGCTGGTATCGTCGTCGGCCGCGTTGGGCATCGTGATCAGACAGTCGGTCGAGCCTGATTTCTCCAGTTGCCTGAGGGCAGGTAGCAGGGCAGCACCGAAACTGCCTGCATCGAAACGCTTGTTGGCACCCAGGCCGATCAGCATGACGCGCTGTGCGGCGCAGTCTCTGAGGTCATAAAGCATCTGGGTTTGACCGAGATCGCCGGCGAAGTCTTGACGTTTGAGTACACGCTTTATCTGGCCGTCGAGCGCCTCGTCCAGTGTTTTTCCCATGGGGGTGAGTTGACCGTTGTCGAACACGCCCACCAGTAGGCAGGCGGTCTTGGCGGTGTTCGGGGAGCCGAGCTTGCAGCTGTATTGCATGAGTTCTCTCATTAGATCGTTGGCTGGATAGTCGAGCCGCGCACGCCGGCTTTCTCTTGCGGGCGGTTGACGGTATGGTTTGGTTTCGCTGTTCGTCAGAGTGTAACGAATCAAACGTGTATGGGAAGTGCCATGGGGGTGATCGACCGGCTGCTGATGCGTGAAATCCTAAAGACCCTGTCCGTGGTGTTGTTGGTGCTCGCGCTCGTTTTGCTGTCCAACACCATGGTTCGTTATCTGGCTAAGGCGGCCAGTGGCCTGTTGAGTACCGATATCCTGCTGATCGTGGTCGGATTGGAGTTGGTCAAGGCATTGGGCTTGATTATTCCGCCGGCCTTCTTTTTCTCTGTACTCTGGGTGCTCGGCCGCATGTATCGCGACAGCGAAATGGTTGCGCTGGCAGCGTCCGGTTTCGGTCATGCCCGTGTCTTTCGTTCGGTATTGTTGGTCGGCGTGCCGCTGGCCGTGTTGGTGACTTGGCTGGTGATGGCGGTGTTGCCCTGGGCCAAAGGCAATGTCGAGCAGCTCAAGGCGCAGCAGGCGAATAGCGCGGATATCGGCGGCGTGCGCGCCGGGCGTTTCAACGAATTCAGCCGGGGCGGCTTGGTCGTCTATGCCGAGCGTCTTTCGGCGGATGGCAGCAGGCTGGAGGGTGTTTTCGTACAGGATCGCCAGCGTGGCGAACTCGGTCTAGTCATGGCGGATAACGCTTATCAGACTACCGATGTCCAGACCGGTGAACGTTTCATCGTTTTGGGTGACGGCCGCCGCTATGTCGGCACGCCGGGTCTTTTGAACTACAGCATCGGTCGTTTCGACGAATACGCGGTTCGCTTGCCGCAAGCCGATGTATCGGGCTATGCACCGAAGCAGAGCGCGAAATCTTGGCAGACGCTGCTGGCCTCCGATCGTCTCGACGATTACGCCGAGTTTCAGTATCGCTTATCGGTGCCGCTGGCGTTGCTGGCCTTTGCGGTGCTGGCTGTCCCATTGGCGCGTTCGCCGCCGCGGGCCGGAGTCTACGGTCGTATGACCTTCGCCGTTTTGTTGTACTTCACCTTCATGAATCTGCAGCGGGTCGCGGAACGTTGGTTGGAAGACGGCGTTACCCCCGTATGGCTGGGCATGTGGTGGCTGCCATTGCTGATGCTGGCCGTGGCCGGTGCCATCATGCTGGTCGATTCGCTCTGGTTTTGGCGTCGTGCGCGGCGCTGGAGGTTGGTGCGCGCATGAGGTGGACCCTGTTCGAGCGCTATATCGCCGCGGCGATGCTCAAGGCGACCGTGATGACCTTGGTCGTGTTGGTCATCTTGCTGGTCTTTTTCGGCTTGATCGATGAAATGGACGATGTCGGCCGCGGTGCCTATCAAACGATAGATGCCTTTCTGGTCGCCGTGTTGTCGGCGCCACGCTATATGTTCGAGGTGTTTCCGGTCGCCGCCCTGGTCGGCAGCTTGATCGGTTTGGGTGCGATGGCCTCGCATGGCGAACTGATCGCGATGCGTGGTGCCGGCTTCTCCTTGCGCCAGATTGTCATGGCGGTCATGAAGGCCGGCGTGCTGATGATGCTGGCGGTGTTTCTCTTTGGCGAACTGGTGGCGCCCGCTAGTGAGCAATGGGGTGAGCAGCATCGCAGCGAAAAGATGCAAGAGAATGTCACGCTGAAATCACGTTACGGATTTTGGGCCCGCGACGGCCGCGCCTTCGTCAACATCCGGAACATCTTGCCGGGTGCGCGTCTCGAAGATATCTACATCTATGAATTCGATGACCAGGATCGCTTGGCGCTGGCCAGCTATGCCGAGCGCGCGGAACATCGCGGCAATCACTGGTTGATGTTCGGTATCCAGCAGAGTCGGATTTCCGAACAGGGTGTCACTTCCCGTCGTCTGGATCAGGCACGTTGGGATTCGCTGCTCGATCCGGGCCTGCTCAGCGCGGTCGTGATTCAGCCGACGATGCTACCGATCACCGAACTGCATCGTTACATTCAGGTGATGCGCGATAACGGCCAGTCGGCGACCGATTACGAGGTGGCGTTTTGGATCAAACTGGCGACGCCTCTCGCGACCCTGGTGATGTTGTTCATCGCGATTCCGTTCGTATTGGCTCATCAGCGTTTCGTCAGCATGGGGCAGCGGATTTTTCTCGGCGTCATGCTCGGTATGGCCTTTTATATGTTCAGCCGTGCAATGTCTTATGTCGCCGTGGTGTACGAGGTCAATCCCGTGGTCAGTGCGTTGATCCCGGCGGTTGCGTTCCTGGCGATCGGGCTGTACTTCTTTCGTCGTGTGCATTGAGCACAGGGCCCAGTCGTCCTCAATTCCGACTGAGTAAGACCAATCGGGTTTTACTCAGGCTGTCGTGCCAGGTCCGGCCATCACGGTCGAACAGCATCCACAGATAACCCAGGCCCAATGCGAACGTCGAAAGGTAGGCGCCGGCCACACGTATCGTCGATTGTTTCCAGGTCACGGGGTTGCCGTGTTCATCGAGCAACTTGAGGCGCCAGGCCCGCATACCCAGGGTTTGCCCGCCGTGGGTCCAGAACCAGCCGAAGAATACGAATGGGCAGGCGGTGAGATAGATTTGCAGGGGCAGGCGCGAGGATTCTTCGGTCATGCCGGCCGCCGCATGGAGCGCGACGTCGACCGCGGCGCCCAATACCCACAGGGCAACAATGAGCCAACTGTCGTAGAAAATGGCGGCCAGGCGTCTAGGCAGGCCGGGGATGGCGGCATCTGAGATATCGTTTGTGGACATTCGGTTGTTCGATAATGCGAATGGGGTTCAGGAATCGACAAAAAGTACTGCTAACTATGGTAAGGATATAGTGTCAAAAAAGTTTAATAAAAAACTGTAAAATATTGTTTTAAAAGATCAGTCAATGATGATTGCTAGGGATAATCCTAGTGAAACGGAGGATTGCCCCTAATGGCCCTAGCGTCGTTGACTGCATAATCTTGACCCGATCACTCGGGTTCTCAGGCGACGGAGATCGCTGGAACGCGGATGACTAAATTAAAGGAGGGAAGAATGGAGCAGCGACAACATGAGCGCAAGGCGGTCGCAATGGATGCGGTTATCGCCTGCACGCGATTCGGCTTGATTCGAGGCGAGATCGTCGATCTATGCCACGGTGGGCTGTACATCAGGGCGGAGACCAGCATCGTACCGCTCGGTTCCGAGGTCTCGGTAACCTTCCAGCCGGGTACCGATATCTGCCGCAGTTGTCTGACACTAAAGGGGCGGGTGACGCATCAAAGCCTGCAGGGCTTTGGCGTGGCGTTTGGAGAAATGGATTCGCCATGTCGACAGGCACTTGACGACTTCTTACCCGGTATGCCGGCGGTGCCCCCGAGGGCCATGCCGGCCCTACGCGCACTCTGACCGATAACTTCTGAATTCCGCCCCGTTTGGCCAATCGGCCAAGCGGGGCGATAATCTGTCCAGGTGATCCACCGGGACTACCCCTATCAGCAAGCGTTCGCTTTATCGCCGGCTCCTCAAGGGCATACCCATCCCCGCGCTTGCGCTCGCCTTCGGTCTGGTGACCGGTTTGATTCTGTGGATGATCGTCGACCGGGTGCAAACCCGCGCGCTCAGCGATATTTTCGATCAGGCTCTGGAGAGCCAGCTCGATCAACAGGCACGGGAATCGCTCATACGATTCGACGAATATCGCCGCTCCTTCGCCTATTTCGCACAGTTGATCGCAACCCACGGACGTATGGCCGATTACCTGGATCCCGTGATCTGGGGTCGACGCCCGCTGGGCGTGGTACATCACGATGCCAAGAATCCGCCGAGTTGGCTGCCGGGCGAGACGAATTGGCAAGGCGGTATCACACCCCGACATTTTCTGTTGACCGATCCGGATGGCAATATTCGTGAACTCTATAGCCCGGGCGGCGAGGCATTGCCGCAGGCACTCCAGAGCGAACCGCAGGCATACCTCACGGCGAGCGCCAGGCGTGCGTTCGTTACCGTGTTCGACGGCGAGCCCTGGTTGATCGTGTCGGAAACGACCGAAGACAATGCGCGTACCCCGATGGGCAGTGTGTCGGTCTTGGTCTCGCTCAACAGCAGCTTTTTGCTTGCGTCACAGCAATTCGTGAAGTCGAGCAACAATGTGGTTGCGATTCTCGATTCGGAGGCGCAGACGATATTGTCGAGCAGCAACCCCGAATCTGTCGGGGCCGGAAAACCGCTTTCGGCACTGGAGCGCGGTTATCTGGTCACTGCCCAGTCCTTCTATGACTATGGTGATTCCGATCTGAATCTCTTGTTTGCGACCTTGCTGCCCCGGGGCTCTTTCGAACGTACCGGGCAACAGGTACTCGATCTGGAGCGTCGTCAGCGCTTGATCGGTGCCGGGGTGATCATTTCCGCTTTTGTGTTTCTGTTCTTGTTGTTGTCGAGCCGCATAAGCCGCCTGCTGACCAGAATATCCAGTCTGTCGCGACGCGCACTGGACATTCCGGACGAGAAGGTCGATCGCCACGGCAACCAGTTGTTGATTCTCGAAGACTGGATCCGCGATTTCGTGCAGTTGGTCATGCGGGCGCGTGACGAAATGCGCCGTCAGCATGAGACCGAATTGCTCGAGACCGAGAAGCTTCGGGTCGCGGTCATGGATGCCTCGCTCGATGCCGTGGTCACGGTCAACGGCCGCGGTGAGATTATCGATTTCAATCCAACCGCCCAGGATACGTTCGATTACCGGCACGACGAAGCGGTGGGCCGTTCGTTCAATGATTTGGTCATGGCGCCCAAGTGGCGCGAGACCTTCGAACGTCTGCTCTATTTATCGCTCGCCGGTGCCGAGCGGGGCGCGCCGCTACAGCGCGCCGAGATGCAGGCCGTGGCGCGCGATGGTCGGATGTTTCCGGTCGAGCTGTCGATCAAACCCGTGTTTCTCGAAGAGCAGCTGGTGTTCACCATTTATCTGCGAGACATCGCTGAGCGTAAAGTGCGTGAAGCCGAGATTCGCAGTCTCGCGGCTTTTCCAAGCGAAAGCCCGATACCCGTGTTGAGGATCAATCGACGCGGCGTCATTACCTATGCCAATCAGCCGAGTCTGCCGTTGCTCAATCATTGGGGTTGCCGTCCATTGCAAACCCTGCCGGTGTACTGGCGCGATCGAGTCGAAGAGGTGCTGGACGACGGTTCCACGCACGAACTCGAGGTAACGACCGACGAGGGTGTTTTCTCGCTGTTGCTCGCACCGGTCGCGGAACTCGATTATGTCAACGTCTATGCACGCGATATCACCGGCGAGCGCGAAGCCGAAGAAGAACTCAAGCTACGTCAAAACGAACTGGTACATGTGACGCGCTTGAGCAATATGGGCGAGATGGCAACCGGGATCGCACATGAACTCAATCAGCCGTTGTCGGCAATCGTGAACTTCGCCAACGGTTGTGCGCGGCGTCTGCGTTTGGATATCGGCGGTAAAGAGGAGCTGTTGCACGCGCTGAGCCAGATTTCCGCGCAAGCCGAGCGTGCCGGCGAGATCATCAAGCGTCTGCGCGGTATGGTCAGCCGGCGTCAGCCGGTGCGAGAGGTGGTCGATCTCAATGTGCTCGCCCGTGAGGTCTGCGCCATGATCAGTCATGAGCTCAAACGGCTGGAGTTGAGTGTCGATCAACATCTGGCGAAACGCGAACTCTGGGTGCGGGTCGACTCGGTACAGATAGAACAAGTATTGCTGAATCTGTTGCGCAACGCGTTGGATGCTTTGGTGGATCTACCCGCGGAGGACCGCAGTTTGCGCATGACTTCGGGTATGCAACCCGATGGTATGGTGTTCGTCAGCGTCGAGGACAATGGCGCCGGAATCAACAAGAAGGCGATGGAGCATCTGTTCGACCCCTTCTTCAGTACCAAGGAGAGCGGCATGGGCATGGGTCTGGCGATCAGTCAAACCATCATGACGAATCACCATGGTAAGATCAGGGCCGACTCCTGGCCGGGTAGGGGGAGCACCTTTATCATCGAGCTTCCGCCGAGTGTGGAAGCGGTTGTTAGCGCTGCATCTTGAATCATGTCTGATCCCGCACTTTCCAAAGCCGCCGTGTTCGTCGTCGACGACGATCAGGCGATGCGCAATTCGCTCAAATGGCTTATCGAATCGGTTGGGGTTGCTGTCGAGAGTTTTGCTTCGGCGGACGAGTTTCTGGCCCATTACCAGACGGGGAGATCCGGTTGTCTGGTGCTCGATGTACGTATGCCGGGCATGAGCGGCCTGGAACTGCAGGAGCATTTGATCAAGCAGAATATTCGTATCCCCGTGGTCATTATCACAGGGCATGGCGATGTCCCGATGGCCGTGCGCGCAATGAAGGCCGGTGCAGTGGATTTCATCGAGAAGCCTTTCAACGATGAGGTGCTGCTGGACGCGATCCGGCGCGCATTGGCGTACGAGGAGCAGCAGCGATCGCACTATTCCGAGCATTCGCAGATCAAGGAACGCCTCGGTCATTTGACGCCGCGAGAGCGCGAAGTCATGCAGATGGTCACCGACGGTAAATCGAACAAGGAAATCGCGAACGCGCTCGGTGTCTCAGCCAAAACCATCGAGGCCCACAGGGCCAGGGTGATGGAGAAAATGCAGGCCGGTTCGCTGGCTGAACTGGTGCGTATGGCGCTTGCCGTCGGTGAAGGCTGAGTAGGCCGGGGCCGGGTGGGTCAAGACTCAGTGGGCCGAAATGCAGTGGATAGGGTCAGCAGTTTTCCTCCGCTTTGCGGTGATTCGCCACGGGTCCTGATTCTGGGTTCCATGCCGGGTGAGGCGTCGTTGCGTGCCGGTCAGTATTACGCTTATCCCCGTAATGCGTTTTGGCCCATCGTCGAGGCCTTGTTCGCGGTTGCGGCCGATGCCGAGTATGTGCAACGCTGTCAGGCACTGGTCTCGCACGGTATTGCCGTGTGGGATGTGCTCGAAAGCTGTATTCGCAGCGGCAGTCTGGATGCCGCGATCGAGAGTTCGTCCATCGTGCCGAACGACTTTCTTGGTTTCTTTAAACGAAATCCGTCGATCAAGGCGATCTATTTCAATGGGTCCATGGCGGAGCAGAGTTATCGACGACATGTATTGCCCGAACTGCCGGAACCCTTCAATGGCATCGAATGCACACGGTTGCCGTCGACAAGTCCGGCAAATGCGTCTTACTCCTTCGACCGTAAGCTGACCCATTGGCGGAGAATAGCGGATGAAATCAAGGCCGACGGATCACGGGAGGTGAGATAACCATGTCCCAGCATGAGGTGACCGGGAGCTGCTTGTGTGGCAGCGTGCGTTATGTACTGACGGGCAATCTCGGGATCTTTCAGTACTGCCATTGTTCGCGTTGTCGCAAGTTCACCGGTGGTGCTTTTGCCGCGAACCTATTGGTTGCACCGGAGGATTTTCGTTGGCTCGAAGGCGAGCATCTGGTCGGACGTTACGCCTTGCCCGAGGCGAAGCATTTCGGAACGGCGTTTTGCCGTTCGTGTGGCTCGTCCATGCCCTGGTTGGCGCAGACCGGCAAGGCCATGGTGGTGCCGGCCGGCTCCTTGGACGAGGATCCCGGTATCAGGCCGATACAAAACATCTATTGCGGCTCGCGTGCGCTTTGGTATGTCGAGCCGTCCGAATTACCTCGGTACGATGCATTGCCGCCGAGGCGAAGATGACGGCATCGCCCGCCCGTGATGGCGGGCAATGCGAATGTGATGGTGGTCATCAGAGTGTCGGCAATTCGACGATAGGCCCGGGATTCTTGGCGTCGACTTTGGCATACAGATCGTACAGCGCGGCCTGTAAGGCCTCTTCGATCACCGGGTGATAGAACGGCATCTGCAGCAGTTGTCCGACCGTTAATTCTTGTTGAATACTCCACGCCAACAGATGGCCGAGGTTCTCGGCCTTCACGCAAACCATCTCCGCCCCCAGCATCTTGCCGGTCGCCTTGTCGGCATAGACGCGGATGACGCCTTTGTTCTTCGACATGATCAGTGCCCGGCCGACCGGCGCCATCTGTATTTCGCCGATCGCGGTTTTATCGGGGTCCAACGACGAATAGGGCTGGCCGACCTGCACGATGTTGGGGTCGCAGAACACGATGCCCAGCGGCGTCTTGCGTTTGTAAGCGCTGATCGAATCGCTGACCGCATTTTGGCCGGCAATACGACCTTCGTCACCGGCCTCGTGTAACAGCGGTCGTTCACCGGTGACGTCGCCGGCGACGAATATCGGCAGGTCGCCGACCTGCATGGTATTGGGGTCGTGTTGGATGAAGCCGCGCTCGTCAAGCGGTGCATTGATCGCATCCAGGCCGAGCCGTGCGGTATTCGGTCGGCGCCCGATGCTTGCAAACACCCGTTCGACTTCGATGCTGTTTTCGCCGGCCGTTACCTTGAGTCTCCCGTCGCTGCCCTCGCCGATTTCGGCCCCATCACCGAGCCAGAGTGGGAATTCCTTACCGATGACCTCAATCGCGGATTCGATGACGGACGGATCGCTCAGGCCACCGATTTCACGTTGCATATCGATGCCGACCACCTCGCAGCCCAGCCGGTGCAGCGACTGGCCCAGCTCCAAGCCGATCACGCCCATGCCGAGTACGGCAATGGATTTGGGCAGGTCTTCGAGTTCGAAGAACTCGTCGGTGGTGATGATGCGATCGCGGAAGGGCTCCCAGGCTTTTGGGATAATCGGTTGCGAACCGCTGGCGATGATGACACGGCCGGCACGTATGCGCTGACCGCCTTCCATCTCCAACAGATTCGGCTCGATGAAGCGGGTGTAACCGGGAATGAACATACCTTCGGGCATTTTGTCGGTGCTGTTCGAGATCACGCGTTCGACGAACATGTCGCGCAGATCCTGAACATGGCCGAGGGCCTCTTCCATATCGAGCGTCAGGCCTTCTCCGCCTTCCAGGCCAAAACGTTTGAACACGCCACGTCGATGGAAATCCTCGGCGACCTGGATGATGGCCTTGGAGGGCATGCAACCCACGCGTGCGCAGGTTGTGCCCAGCGGGCCGCCGTTGATCAAGACCACCGATTTGCCGGACGGTCTGACCCGGCTCATGGCATACAGGCCGGCGCTGCCCGAACCGATGATTGCTACGTCTACCTGGCGTTCTTCCACGTTACTAAACCTCGAATCCGCGATGAATCAGAGCGCTATTCTAACCGTTGCGACTCGCTCGTTCAGATCGGATAACCGCGTACATTGCATGCCGCGGTTTGGGCTGTCGATGCAGGGTCTTAGCGATAGTGATCGGGGCGCCAGCGCGGTTGCGAAACAGGCTTTGGGGTAAGGGGTGCATGCCGTACGCTTCGATGCGGCGGCACGATGGATGGCAGGCGGTAGGCCGGCGGAGCCATCGGGTAGGCGTAGTAGGGTGTTGCGATGCGTTGATGCTTGTTGCCCGAGCCGAGTGCCAGGCAAATGAACGCCTGGGTGGTTTGTGAGGCAAACAAACCGATAATGCAGACGGAGCCGATCAGGCTAAATCGCCGGATACTGGCGCCCCGGGTTGAGTATGCCTTGCGGGTCGAACGTCTGCTTGAGGCCGCGATGCAAGCGTTCGCGGACGGGATCGAGCGGGTGGAAGACCGGGGTGTTGCCGTCGCCATGTCTAAACAGTATGGCATGGCCGCCGGCTTTTGCGACCTGGCTACGAATCTCGCCCGCGTCGTTGTTGCTGTATACCCAACGTTGCGCCCCGGCCCAATCGATCAGCACCTGCTGCTCACAATCGAGTCTCGCGCTGGCCGGTGCGAGCGACAGACGCCACAGCGGACGTTCGTCGTCGAAAAACGGCAGACGATGGTCACGCAGCTGTTGCCAGAACTCGCCGCCCGCGCCACCATCGCCACCGATCTGTTTCTCCCAGGCGTCGACACTGGCGGCATTGCCGGACAATCTCAGGTATAGGCGATCATCGAGATGGCAAGCGCCCGAGAGCGGCGCCGGCTGGCGCGCCAGATCGCGCATCAGTTGCATTGCACGGTCGCGCAGGAGACTCAGCACCAGGCTGCGCTCGACCGCCGGCGCGGGCAGTACCTTGATCGATACCTCCAACAGTATGCCGAGGGTGCCGAGCGCACCGGCCATCAGGCGCGAGACATCGTAGCCGGCGACGTTCTTCATGACTTCGCCGCCGAAACGCAGGATGCGGCCCCGGCCATCCAACAGTTTGATGCCGAGCAGTAGGTCGCGCGGGGCTCCGCCCCAGGGGCGCCGCGGTCCGCCCAGCCCGCTGGCGATGGCTCCGCCCAACGAAGGCTCGCCGTCGAATGCCGGGGGGTCGAAGGCCAGCATCTGGCCGTTATCGGCCAGCGCGTGCACGATTTCGCTGATGGTCGTGCCGGCACGCGCGGTGAGTACCAACTCGGTGGGTTCGTAGCTCACGATGCCGCTGTGCTCGGCCAGCGATAATGTCTCGCCTTCGACGGTATGACCATAAAACGCTTTGCTGCCACGTCCGACGATCGCCAGTGGTCGACCTTTTGCGGCGGCATCGCTGACCCGGGCGGCCAGCGCCTGCGACAGATCCCGGTCGGACATCAGAAACGCTCCAGGTGGGGGAAGCGTAAATCACCGGCCTTGACATGCATGGCACCGAATTCGGCACAGCGATTGAGCGTGGGAATGGCCTTGCCGGGATTCAGCAGGCCTCGATCGTCGAACACGGCTTTCATCGCATGGAGGGTTTCGAGTTCCTCGGGCGGGAACTGGGCGCACATCTGATTGATCTTTTCCATGCCCACGCCGTGCTCACCCGTGATGGTGCCGCCGACCTCGACACACAGCTCGAGGATGCGGCCGCCGACCTCTTCGGCCAGTTCCAGTTCGCCGGGGTTGTTCGCGTCATACAGAATCAGCGGATGCAGATTGCCGTCACCGGCATGGAACACATTGGCCACACGCAGACCGGATTCTTCGGAGTAGGTGGCGATTTCGCGTAGTACACGCGGCAGATGTTTACGTGGGATGGTGCCATCCATGCAGTAATAGTCCGGCGATATCCGGCCCACTGCGGGGAAAGCCGCCTTGCGACCGGCCCAAAAGCGGGCGCGTTCGGTATCGCTTTCGGCGGTACGCACCTCGGTGGCGCCGGAGGTCAACAGTTGCCGGCGCACGCGATTGATGTCTTCGGAGACCTCTTCGTTGCCGCCGTCGACTTCACATAACAGGATGGCCGCGGCCTCGGTGGGATAACCGGCATGAACGAAATCCTCCGATGCGCGAATCGACGGGTTGTCCATCATCTCCAGGCCCGCCGGCAGAATGCCGCCCGCGATAATGTCGGCGACCGCCTGGCCGGCGGTTTCGACCGATTCGAAAGCCGCCAGCGCGACCTGTGCACGCTGTGGAATCGGCAATAGCTTGACCGTGACCTCGACAACGACGCCTAGCATGCCTTCCGAGCCGGTAATCAAAGCGAGCAGATCGTAACCCGGCCCATCCAGACCGCTACCGCCCAAAGTGATGCGTTCGCCTTCGATGGTGACCAGCTCGACCGCGATAAGATTGTTCACGGTCAGACCGTACTTCAGGCAGTGCACGCCACCCGCGTTTTCCGCGACATTGCCGCCGATCGAACAGGCGATCTGTGATGAAGGATCGGGCGCATAGTACAAACCGTGCGGTTTGGCCGCCTCGCTGATCGCCAGATTGCGTACGCCCGGTTGCACCCGGGCACAGCAGTTGTCCGGGTCGATCGCCAGGATGCGATTGAGTCTGGCGAGACTGAGCAGAATACCGTCTTCGTAAGGCAGGGCACCACCGGACAGTCCCGTACCGGCGCCGCGTGCGACCACGGCCACCCCTTCGGCGTGACACCGTTGCAGCACCGCCTGAACTTCTTCGATCGAGCCTGGTAAGACCACCAGCAGCGGCACCACGCGATAGGCCGCCAGGCCGTCGCATTCGTAGGGTTTGAGTTCGCTCGGTGCACTCAGTACGTGCGGGCCGTCGACCACCTGTCTGAGCTTTTCGGCCAGCGTCTCGCGGCGTTGCTGTCTTGTCATATCGTCCATTATGCAATTGTGACAAAAGCCTGTGTCTTGAGCATTAATATTTCCGTGGTTTGCGCCTTGGCTTTCGAGGCGTTCCACAGGCAATTTCCACGTCACCTGCCGACATCGCCTGCTAGGATTGCCAGGGTCGACTGCAGTCATTCATCCAAAAGTCGGCGTTGCAAATCGCAGTGACAACAAAGAGAAAACATGGCGACCCCATCCCGCACCCTGTTCATTATTTCCGACCGTACCGGTATCACCCTGGAGCAATTGGTTCGTACCCTGCTGAGCCAGTTCGACGATCTGAGTTTCGATCGCATGGTACTGCCGTTTCTCGACACCCCCGCCAAGATCGATGCCGCCATCCGGGAAATCAACACCGCCGAGAAAGAGGATGGGACGACGCCATTGGTGTTCTCCAGTATTGTCGACGAGTCGTTGCGCAGCCGTTTGAAAGAGGCGAAGGCCGAGGTCTTCGATATCTTCGATACCTATTTACCGAAGCTGTCGACGGTGATCGGTATACCGCATAGCGACCACATCGGTTTGAGTCACGGTATGGGCGATCAAAGCCAATACGATCGCCGAGTCGATGCGGTGAATTTCGCGCTGAACTATGACGATGGCTCGCGCTTCAAAGGGCTGGGTGATGCCGACCTGATACTGATCGGCGTATCGCGTTGCGGTAAGACGCCGACCTGTCTTTATCTCGCGATGCAGTACGCGATTCGGGCTGCCAACTTCCCGCTGACCGAGGATGATTTTCTCACCGGCAAGTTCCCGCAACCCTTGCGCGAACATCGTGAGCGGCTGTTTGGATTGACCATTGCGCCGGATCGTCTGCATCGCATTCGGGAAGAACGTCGTCCGGGTTCGGAGTATGCGAGCCTTTCACAATGCCGACGCGAGGTTTCGGCCGCGGAAGATCTGTTTCGCAGCCATGCGATTCCCTTTCTCGACAGTACCGCCGTGTCGATCGAAGAATTGGCGATCGAGATCATGCAGCGGGTCGGGGTGCAGCGGCATTTCTACTGAGTCGTCTGTTTTTCGAAGCATCCACAGTGTTGCCTCGTGTATCGCTTGATGACAGATCGACAAAGTGCTTTCGATAAATTGTCTTTGGAAATCGTTTTCTGAACAAAACGATCTACGTGGTTGTTTACACATGCAAACTAGGCCGTAGATGTCAGCGTTCGAGTACCAACTATTGCTTTCATCCGTTGTAAATTCGAGAAAACGAACGGTTGTATCGATGGATTGCCGCAGGTCAATTCGACCGTGATTAGTGTTTGAATCCGCCTGCCGGTTTGCGCAAATTTACGCCCAAGATTCACCCGCCGACGTCTGATTACTTTGTAGACGCGGCGGCTCCTCTCACCAAACTGGATGAAATCTTACGGGTCACGAAGGAGTAGAAAATAGGGCGCTGTCCCAGATTAACTTCAAAGCCCGCTAACAGGGAGGAAGGCCATCAAGAATCGAATCATACTCCGTTTAGTAGCGGTCATGATGTTCCTGGCCATGATGCAAGGCACGGCGCAGGCAGAACTGCTGGCCTATGAGGGGTTCGACTATACGTCGGGCCAGGGTCTTTCAGGCCAAGGCGGATCGAGTGACGGCTGGTCCGGGGCATGGTCCGGGGGGGCTTCTAATGTTGAAGCCCCCGGGATGACCTATTCCGGCCTGCCGTCATCCGGCAATAGAGTGGGTCCCACAGCCACATTCAATTCAAATCTGCGCAATCTGGACGTAAACGGTGCGTTCGCGGCGTTTCAAGAAGTCAACAGCGATGGGGATGATGTGATCGGCAAAGACGGCACATCGATCTGGCTTAGCATGCTCTGGAAAAGCGCCGGCTACGGTAGAGGGTGGTCTCTGGGCTTGAGGGATGATCTCTTGGGTGGTGCGGGAGCGGCAGTCAACATCGGGACGAAAACCAACATCGTGAACTCGCCCTTGGCGCTGTTCAATTCGGACCTAAGCACTGTGGTTAATCTGAGCGCTGCAACCTCGAGTACGGAATTCTTGCTCGCAGAGGTGATTTTCGGAGCCGGTGACAATGACACGCTGAACCTATACCGGAACGAGGACCCCACCGCAGACCCAAGCACCTTCGTTGTCGATGCAACCATCAGTGGCTTTGATATGGGCTTTTATGGAGTTGTTATAAAAACGGGACCTGCCCACACATTCGGGATCGATGAAATGGACGAAATCCGCATCGGGGAAACGGTCAATGATGTGCTTGGCATCACTGCGGCGATCTGGGATGGCGGCGGGGGCGCAGGCGTCACCAACTGGGGAACATCCTCCAACTGGAACAGCGATACGGATCCGGGTCTGGTCGAGGTGCAGTTCGCAAGCGCCGGCACCGCGGCAACCATGGACGTCTCGGATACGGTCAAATCCGTTACGTTCAACCGGGCGGGCAACTTTGATATCGCCGCCGGCGGCGGAACCTTGACGATCAACGAGGGGATCACCACTACAACCGCCAACCAATTCGGTATCGCCGCGCCCGTGACACTTGGCGCAAGCCAGTCATTCGACGTCTTCTCCGGTTCGACACTCACCATATCGGGTGCCATCGGCGACGGTGGCAACGGCTATGCAATCACCAAGACCAGCGCAGGCACATTGGTCCTGTCCGGCGCCAATACCTACACCGGCGGGACAACCGTGACCGCCGGGACATTGGCCGGGACAACCACCAGTTTACAGGGTGCGGTTACGAATAATGCTGCGGTCGTCTTTGATCAGGCGGGCTCCGGAACCTATGCCGGTGATATGGGCGGCTCGGGAACCCTAACCAAACTCGGTGCAGGGAACGTGACACTCAGTGGAACGAACACCTATTCCGGTGGAACAACCGTAACCACCGGTACATTGACCGGGACAACCACCAGCTTACAAGGTGCGGTTACGAATAATGCTGTGGTCGTCTTTGACCAGGCCGCAACCGGAACCTATGCCGGGATCATGAGCGGAACAGGAACCCTGATAAAGACCGGCGCCGGGACACTGACTCTTTCCAGTACGAATACCTACAGCGGTGGAACGACGGTCACCGCAGGGACGCTGAGCGGGACGAGTTCGAGCCTGCAGGGCGCGATTACGAATAACGCCGCGGTTGCTTTCGATCAGTCAGCCGATGGGACTTATGCCGATATCATCAGCGGCTCCGGAACCCTGACCAAGACCGGGGCCGGCAGGTTAACGGTGAGCGGCAATAACACGTATACAGGAACCACCACGCTCTCGGCCGGAACCCTTAATTTAACCGGCCAGCTCTTTGGGGATGTGGTGGTCAATGGTGGGACTTTCATGGGAACCGGTACGATCGCCAACAGCGGCGATCTGACACTCAACAGCGGCTCAACATTTGCGCCGGGGGCGAGTATCGGCACGACCAATATTGCCGGCAACTACGTCCAGAACTCAGGGTCCACATTGGAAGTTGAGGTGCTTAAGAATGCGGATAATTCTCTGAGCAGCGACCTGATCGATGTTACCGGCACCGCCAATTTGGCATCCGGCAGTACGATCAATGTCACCGACCTGACCCCCACCGACCGGTTCATTCTCACAGGGGATACCTTCACGATTATCACCACCGGTGGCGGGGTCACTGACAACGGGACGGCCGTGACTGATACCTCGGCCGTTTTAAGCTTTGCCGGTTCGATCAGTGGCAATGACTACATCTTAACGGCGACGCGAAGTCCGTTCGCTTCCAGCGCGACAGGCAAAAATAATTCATCTCTTCTGGGAGCGGTCGATTCGGATATGAGCTCTACCTCATTTACAAGTGATGTCACATTGATCAACGCACTTTCATCCTTGAGTGCCGCGCAATTAAACAACGCCGCTGAGCAGCTCAGCCCGCAGACTTACGCCAGCCCCGCCACACTTTCAACGAATACCAGCCGCCGCTTATCATCGAACCTGAGTGGTCATTTGGGGGCCAGACGCTCTAATAACACGCATTGGGCGAAGCCGGGTTCCTTATCATCCGACAACGATTTGCTGCTGGCCGATGCTTCGGGAAATCCCGAACTGCTCGGCTATGTCATCCGGGAAACCGAAAAAAGGCGGCAACAAGTGGGAACGACTCAAGAAACGGGTTATCTATTCCTGCCTTTCGGCACATTTTACAACCAGGACTCGACAGATAACGTTATCGGTTTTTCCGCCAAAGCGGTTGGGATCCATTTTGGTTACGACTACCATTTCAGCGATCATCTTATCCTAGGGCTTGGTGGAGCCTACGCGCATTCGTTTATCAAAAACGACTATGATCTCGGGAAAGCCAATGTCGACAGTTTCCGGTTGGGCCCGTACGGGACTTACTTTAAGGATAAGTGGTTTGTTGATGGTTCGGTGACCTTCGGGTATCACCACAACAAAACCCGCCGAAACATCCGGTTCGGCGGCGTTGACCGAACCGCTCACGGGGAATATGACGCCTATGATATTCACACTTTTTTGAAGGCAGGCCGTGACTTTGATCGCGGTGGATGGACGCTCACTCCGTTCGCCTCCCTTGCGTACACCTACTACCGGAGCGAAAACTTCGAGGAGAGCGAGGCCGACTCGGCCGGACTGAATGTCGATGCCCGGACCCAGCAGTCGCTGCTGGGCAAGCTTGGGTTCCATCTTCACCGGGTGTCCACCCTGGCGCATATGAAAATCATTCCTGAAGTGTTCGTCGGTTGCACGCATCAGTTTATCGACGAAAACGACATAAACGCGCGTTTTATGAACGGCGTGACGAAGTTTTCGACCGATGTCGACAGAGACCGGGATGACAGTGTGTATTACGGGGCCGGCCTCTCAAGCCTGTTGTCGGAAAATATATCTGCCTTTGTACGCTATGAAGGCGAACATTACGCTGGCGGTAAGGCCAATACCGTTGACCTGGGCCTGACCGCACGATTCTAACAAACCCATAACACCTCAACAGAACTGGGGGTAGGAAGAAATAGACGTGCCAAGGTTTTGGGCTTAACTATGACTTAGCAACTGGGGTCAGAGTAAAGTTAAAAAAGCTCGGTAACCCTTAACCACTGTTTTTTAGTCACAGTATCCGTTCGTCAACCATTCGCTGACAACCCGGACAGTGAAACATGGGGCGTCCGCCGACGTTGCTTCGTTGAATCGGGGATCCGCATTGATAGCAGGCCAATCCTTCCCGACGATATACACTGAATCGATGTTCTTCCTTGTCGCGTAGGCCCATGTTTTTGAGTTGACGCACGCGTGCCGGCGGGTTGGTGATCCCCTGGGTTCGATATGATCGCTGCGTGATGCCCAGGATCGTTTTCGCCAGGCGCTTGATGGCTTTGTCGCTGCATTCGGACGGTTTGGCTTTAGGATGAAGCTTGGCGAAGAACAGGATTTCGGCGCACAGATAGGTTCCCAGCCCGGCAACGAACCCTTGATCCAACAAGAGCCCCGCCAATTGTTTATTTGCGAAAGCCGGCGATAGCAACCTACTAGCCAACGTATCGGTATCCGGTTGTTAGAAGTGGACCCCGAAAATTGGACAGCGCGATAAGTGCCCCCTCGGGTCAAGCCGCCAGCCTGGCGGCTGATTCGTAGTACACGCTGTGCGGCGTGCGCCGGTCAAGCGATTGATGCCGTCTTTCGGTGTTGTAGAAGGCGAAATATCGACCCAATGAGGCCTTTGCTTCAGCGATGCTGTTGTACGCCTTCAGGTAGACCTCCTCGTACTTCACACTGCGCCACAGGCGCTCGACGAAGACGTTGTCGACCCATCGGCCCTTGCCGTCCATGCTGATGCGGATGCCATGATGCTTGAGGACGCCGGTGAAGTCCTCGCTGGTGAATTGGCTGCCTTGGTCGGTATTGAAGATCTCCGGGGCGCCATGGGCCTCTATCGCCTCCGCAAGGGCGGCAACACAGAAGCTGGCATCCAGCGTGTTGGACACGCGCCAGGCGAGCACCTTGCGCGAGTACCAGTCCATGATCGCGACCAAGTACACAAAGCCCCGTGCCATCGGGATATACGTCACGTCAGTCGCCCAGACCTGATTCGGGCGATCGATGACCAGATCCCGCAGCAGGTACGGGTAGACCTTGTGCGCCTGATTTGCCAGGCTGAGGTTGCGCTTCGGATACTGCACGGACAGATCCATCGTGCGCATCAGGCGCTGGACCTTCTTACGGTTTATCCGATGTCCCCGGTCCTCGAGCCAATCACGGATGCGACGACTGCCGTAGAAGGGATACTTCAGATGACAGCGGTCGATCAGCGCCATCAACGCGAACTCCTCGTCCGAGACGGGCTTGGGCACGTGATAGAACGTCGAGCGCGGCAGATCCAGCAACGCACATTGCCGCCTCACCGCTAACGGATCCTTCCGTTCTACCATTTCTTTCCTCTGGGCCCGTGAATCCGTTCGAGCCCGCGTTCTAAAAAATCGTTCTCCATCGTCAGCTGGCCGATCTTCGCGTGCAACTGTTCGATGATTTCCGCAGACTGTTCCGCCTTCTGCGCGCCCTTGCCGAACACGTCCGAGGCACTGTTCAGCAGCTGCTTCTTCCAATCAGAAATCTGGTTGGCATGCACATCGAACTTCTTGACCAGCTCGGCCATTGTCAGATCCCCTTGGATTGCCGCCAGCGCGACCTTCGCCTTGAACTCGGGGGAATGATTACGTCTTTTCCGTCTCATCGCTTCTCTCCTAAGCATATCGCTCATCTTGGAGGAAGCACTTATCGTCGTCCAATGACTGTCCAATCAGGTGGGTCCAGCTCTCTGTTCTACGGATATATCAACCAGTACGGAATATTTCCTTTGGATATGGGAACTTGGCTGGGCATTGAAGAGGTGACCGGTTT
>JANQLO010000007.1 GCA_028280505.1 Chromatiales bacterium
CGAGGACGTCGTTACCGCGGTTGCCCTCGATATGATCATCACCGCTGGTGCCGATGATGTGATCGTTGCCGGCGCCGCCGTCGATCTCCTCGATGTTGCGCAGCGCGGGCCCGTTGGACAGGTCGATGGTGTCATTACCGCTACCGGCCTGTAAGACGTCATAGCCGGCACCGCCGTCGATGGCCTCGATGTTCTGGATGTTATCGAGGTCGTCGTCGATGCGGATGGTGTCGTTGTAGCGCCCGCCCTGGATGGTGTCGTGACCGCTGCCGCCGTCGAACTGATCGAAGCCGGCATTGCCATGGACCTTGAAGGTATCGTCGCCGGCGCCGCCTTCGAGGACGTCGTTACCGCGGTTGCCCTCGATATGATCGTTCCCGCTGGTGCCGATGATGTGATCGTTGCCGGCGCCGCCGTCGATCTCGTCGATGTTGCTCAGTGCCGGTCCGTTGGACAGGTCGATGGTGTCGTCGCCGCTGCCGGCCTGTAGGACGTCATAGCCGGCGCCGCCGTCGATGGCCTCGATGTTCTGGATATTATCGAGGTCGTCGTCGATGCGGATGGTGTCGTTGTAGCGCCCGCCCTGGATGGTGTCGTGGCCGGTACCGCCGTCGTACCGGTCGAAACCGGCGTCGCCATGGACCTTGAAGGTATCGTCGCCGGCGCCGCCTTCGAGGACGTCGTTGCCGCGGCGGCCGTCGATGGTGTCGTCACCGACGCTGCCAACCAGATGATCGCTGCTGTTGGAACCGGTCAAGGTGATACCGGGAACGGACTCGGCGACATCGTCGACATTCAAGGTAATGCTCTGGGTATAGGCATTGCCTCCCGTATCGGTCACTTTGATATCGATTTCGTGACTGGTGGCCGATTCGAAATCGAGTGCTGCGCCGGGCTTGACCCGGACTTGGTCGCCGACGATTTCAAACAGCCCGGAGGCGTCGCCGGCCAATTCGTAAGTGAAGGATTCGCCGGTATCCTGATCGACAGCGGAAAGATTGGCGACCACCGTGCCGCCCGCGGCGTTCTCCTGCACCGAGCCGCCATCGAACACGATCTGTGTCGGGGTTTCGTTGATGTCGGTGACGTCGACATTCACCGTTTTCTCGAAACTGTTGCCGGCCGAGTCGCTGACCTCGATCGTGAGCTCGTGAGTGGGGTCGGTCTCGAAATCGAGGCTGGCATCCGGTCGTAGTATCAAACGGTCACCGTCGATGGCGAACATGCCGCTCGGATCGCCGCTGATGGAATAGGTAAAGGTTTCGTCGGCGTCGCTATCGGTCGCGCTCAATTCAGCGACCACGGTGCCGCCGGCTGCGTCCTCGCCGATCGAATCGGCGTTCAACGATAGATCGCTAGGGGCGAGATTCGGCGTCTCGGTACTCGCCTGAGGTGCGGGTGGCGCATCGTCGATGATCTGGCTTGACGCGGTGTCTTGCTGTGGGCTCGCGTTGCTGAACGGTCCGGACGCATTCGATCCGACATCCGGCGGTGTCGATGCCTCGGCCGCTTCGGGATCTGCGGTTGTATCGGTAGCGCTGCGACCACGGCCCTCGGTTGGGGGCTGCTGTGGTGCACCTCGGTTGGTATCGGATTGCAGGTCTTCGGACGGGGCAGCATTTTCGGTACCGGTGCCCAGCGCGCTTCGGGATTCGGATTCGGTGCCGGTATCCGATCGGGTGTCGACAGGCACGTCGCTGTCGGCGGCAACGCCGCCAGCCACCGTGGTCTCCGCGTCGCTCTGGCGCTCGGTCGCATCCCGGTCACGTCCCATCTGGACATTGGCCTTGGCAAATTCCTCGCCGGTAGTCGCGTTGCCGCCGATCAGTTCCTCGGTTTCGGGGCCTCGCTCGCCAGCATTGCTCGCTTCACGATGATTGAACAGTTCTTCGGACGCCTCTTCGCGAACGCGTTCGATTTCCGGATTAGCCATGATGTCACCTGCTATACGTCTTCACCGGCCCGGAATACTCAGGGCGGTATCCACTATTAAAAGCTCATCGGTACATCAAGGGTTTAGCTTGAGCTAATACAGCCGATTCGTGACCTAGGTTCCTGATAAAGAAACCTGTTTCCCCGTCGCTAACCCGGAACAGGGAATCACAGGCCCAATCGCAGTACGACATGTCGACATCATTGCCCGAAGACATCACACCGCCCTCCGCCCCCGCGGCATGGCGAAGGCCGGATGTACTGGCGGCATCTTTGGTACTTAATCTGCTGGCTCTGGCACTGCCGTTTACCATCCTTCAGGTTTACGACCGTATCATTCCCAACCGGGCAACCGAGACCTTCATGGTGCTGCTGTTCGCATTGCTGGGTGTCGTGCTGGTCGAATTGCTGCTGCGTACTTTACGGTCCTATGTGTTGGCCCGTGCCGCGGCTCGGTTCGATCATTTGGAGAGCATCGCCGCGGTGAATCACGTGTTACGCGCCGACGCCCGCGAATTCGAACGGCGACCGGCCGGTTACTACTTGGAGCGCATCAACGCCCTCGATAAGATCCAGGAGTTTTATTCCGGCCAGGCGATGCTGTTGGTGATGGACCTGCCCTTCGTGTTCGTGTTTCTCGGCATGATCTACGTCATCGCCGGCTCGTTGGTTGTCGTCCCTTTGGTGTTGCTTATCGTGTTTGGGGCCGTCTCGGTGATTGCCGGCAATCGATTGCATGCCGCGGTGATCAAGCGCACCGATATGGAGGAACAGCGGCAGAATTTTTTGATCGAGGTCCTGCAGGGTATCCACACCGTCAAGTCGATGGCGATGGAGGCGCCGATGTTGCGCCGTTACCAGCGCCTACAGGCCCGTTCGGCCGATAGCGTATATGAGTTGGCGCGTATCGGCAGCCTGGTGCAAAGTCTGGGTGCCAGCTTCGCCCAACTTGCGATCGTGAGTTTCGTCGGTTTCGGTGCGGCGCGTGTGCTCGAAGGCAATTTGACGCTGGGTGCACTGGCCGCCGGTACATTACTTGCCGGCAGGGTGTTACAGCCGGGGCTGCGCGCCATGGCGGTATCGGCACAGTTTCAGTCGGTACGTCTAGCTCGCCGGCGGGTCGATGAACTCTATGAACTCGCGGCCGAACGTAAGGGAAACAAGCAGGTCGACGAAAGCCTGCGCGGTGCGCTAACGCTCGACCGCGTGAGTTTCGCCTATGAAGGCGAGGCGCCGCTGCTCGACAAAGCATCGTTGACTATCGAACCGGGTGAGGCCATCGCCATCACCGGTCGTAACGGTGTCGGCAAGAGCACCTTGTTGAAACTGATGGCCGGTTACCTGCGGCCGAATGACGGCAAGGTATTGCTCGACGGGCAGCCGGTCGAGAGCTACGAGTTGTCGTCCTTACGCCGTCGCATTGCCTATCTGCCACAGTACGGCACTTTGTTCGAAGGCAGCATTCTCGAAAACATGACCTTGTACCGCGAGGGCGAGTCGGTCGATCAGGCGATCGAGCTGTCGCGTTTGCTCGGTCTGGACAAGACCTTGATGCGTCTGCCGGACGGTCTGGATACCCAGGTGAACGGGGGCGGGACCGATTCGCTGCCGGAAGGCGTACGTAAAAAGATCATCATGGTGCGGGCATTGCTCGGTGAACACAATCTGTTGCTGTTCGACGATGCCAGCGCCAATCTGGACATTCGCAACGACACCCGTTTGTTGAAGCTGATCAAAAGCCTTAAGGGCCGGATGACCATGGTGATCGTCAGCCATCGGCCGTCGTATATTCGGGCCTGTGACCGTCAGTATGTGATGGAAGAGGGTCGGCTTAACGAGGTCACGGCCGGTGACAGCCATGTGCCACGGGCAAAGGCCAGCGGCGGCGCAAGCGGGGTGGCGTGATATGGCGGCCGTGATGAAACCGAAACGCATGCCGCCGCTGACGGAACGCCTTGCACAGGCCTTGCGTGCCGGCGACACCGAGGCCTTCGCGGCCGAATCGCCGGCCGCAGCCTGTTTGTTCCCCTTGCTCAATGCCTTTGGGTGGCGTGGCTTCGATCGTTCGCTATTGGAGGCGTTGCCGCATTTCGCCGATAGTTTCGACCTGGTCGATCTACGCAACCTGTTGGTCACGCTGGGTTACGAAAGTCAGGCGCAGCCGGTGAAAGCGGCAAGGCTGAGCGACCAGCTTTTACCCTGTTTGCTGGAGAAACGCGACGGGCGACTGTATGTGTTGCTGAAACCGGTCGATGGCGGCGTGCGAGCCTTCGATGCCCAGAAACGTGTCGAACGTGATTTGCCGAACGAAGAGCTCAGCGGCACGGCGTTCGTCATGACCGATACCCATCCCACCCATGGCGTGGGTTCCGCCGAGGCGACCGAACAGGATTGGAGTAAACGTCTGCTGTTGCGTTTTCGCCGTCTGACCGGGCAGCTCTTGGTCATGACCTTGTTTATCAACCTGGTTGCGCTTGCGGTGCCGATCTTCGTGATGCTGGTGTATGACAAGGTCGTTGCCAGCAAATCCCTGGAGAGTTTGCCCTACATGGTTGCCGGTATCGGCATCGCCCTGTTGGCGGATTTCGGTTTTCGGTATCTGCGGGCCAAGCTGATGGGCGCGATTGCCGGCCGGATGGACTATCTGATCGGGGTCGAGAGTTTCAGTCATTTGATACACATGGCGCCGGTGTATACCGAACGTGCGACCGTCGCGGCGCAGCTGGGTCGATTAAGGCAGTTCGATTCGGTGCGGGATTTCTTTACCGGCAGCACCGGTTCCATCGTACTCGAGCTGCCGTTTTCGTTGCTGGCGGTGTTGGTCGTGGCCTTGATCGCCGGCCCGTTGGCGATCATACCTTTGTCTGCGATGTTGGTTTACTTCCTATTGGAACAGCTGATGTTGCCGGTCGTCAGCCGCAACACACAGCAGGCCGGTGCGGCCAGCAATGACAAGCAGCGCATGTTGCTGCAGACCCTGGAAGGACGCACGGAGATCAAATCCATCGGTGGTGAAGGCGTTTGGCTGGAGCGTTTCCGCGAGGTGTCGGGCGAATCGGCGACGGCGAGTTACCGGAGCGCGATGGCGAACGCCGTGGCGAGTAACTTGGGTCAGACGGTGATGACGCTGACCGCGATCGCCACCGTTTGGTGGGGCACTTATGCGGTTATGGCCGGCGACCTTTCGGTCGGCGGCCTGATTGCCACTATGGCATTGACCTGGCGCGTGCTGTCGCCATTACAAGGTGCCTATCAATCCGGTGTACGGGTCCGCCAGATCCGCAGTGCGCTCAAGCAAATAAACCTGCTGATGAAGATCGGCACCGAGCGCATGGGCTCGAAGGCGGGGTTGTTGGCCGGTCCGGTACAGGGCGCGATAAAACTTGACCGCGTGAGCTTCCGCTACGGGCCGGAGCAAGACCCCGCCTTGCTCGGTGTGTCGTTATCGGTCGAGCCGGGTGAGATGCTCGCGGTCGCCGGTACCACCGGCTCGGGCAAATCGACCCTATTGAAGCTGATCGCCGGTATGTATCGCCCGCAGGCGGGCAGCCTTACCATGGATGGTGTCGATATCCGCCAACTCAATGCGACCCAGTTGCGCCGATCGGTGTCTTATGTACCGCAAAAGGTCGCACTGTTTCACGGTACCGTTGCACAGAACCTTCGGCTGAACAATCCGCTGGCAACCGATGCCGATCTCGAAAGCGCCGCCGAAGAGGCCGGTGTGTTGGAAGAGATTCGGGCTTTGCCGGAAGGTTTCGGAACCCGGGTGGGCGACAATCGGACCGATCGCTTTCCACCGGGCTTCATGAGCGGTATCGCCTTGGCGCGCGCGCTGCTCAGAGACGCTCCCTTACTGTTACTGGACGAGCCGGGGGCTTCGATCGACGAACAAAGCGATCGCCTGCTGATGAGCCGCCTCGAAGGTTTGCGCGGGCGCCGCACGGTCGTGATGGTCACCCACAGACCGAGCCATATTCGTTTGGCGAGCAAGGCGGTTTATCTCGAACAGGGCAGTGTGCGGTACTTCGGCGAACCGCAGAAGGTACTGGACATCTTGCTGGAGAATTTACGATGAACGCGAAATCGAAGACGCGTAGTGACGGCGGACTGCCGCGTGCTCGGGCGCGCTTTTTGGCACAGGCGATTCAACTCGAAGAGCAAGGGCCCGCCGGTATTGCATCGGCGACGGTGTTCCTGATCGT
>JANQLO010000078.1 GCA_028280505.1 Chromatiales bacterium
GGAGGGTGTCGAGATGGTGATGCCTGGCGACAATGTGAAGATGACGGTGAAGCTGATTGCGCCGATTGCGATGGACGAAGGTCTGCGCTTTGCAATCCGCGAGGGTGGCCGTACTGTCGGCGCCGGCGTCGTCGCTAAGATTATCGAGTGATATCAATGACCAATCAGCGTATTCGTATTCGTCTGAAGTCCTTCGATCATCGGCTGATCGATCAGTCCGCACGCGAGATCGTCGATACCGCGAAGCGGACCGGCGCCCAGGTGTTGGGCCCGATTCCGCTGCCGACCAAGAAGGAGCGTTTTACCGTACTGATCTCGCCGCATGTCAACAAAGACGCGCGCGATCAGTATGAGATTCGTACCCACAAGCGTCTGATGGACATCGTGGATCCGACCGATAAGACGGTCGATGCGTTGATGAAGCTCGATCTGGCGGCGGGTGTTGATGTTCAGATCAAACTGAACTGAGGTTAGTGAGATGGCGATTGGAGTGGTAGGCCGCAAGGCAGGCATGACCCGCGTCTTTACCGACGAAGGCGTCTCCGTGCCGGTAACGGTTATCGAGGTCGAGCCGAACCGGGTGACCCAGGTACGTACGAGCGACAACGACGGCTACGGGGCCATTCAGGTCACGGTTGGCAACAAAAAGGCGTCACGGCTGAACAAGCCGATGGCCGGGCATTATGCCAAGGCCGGTGTCGAGGCCGGACGGGGGCTCTGGGAGTTTCGTCTCGATGGTGCCGATGCGCCCGAGGTCGGTAGCGAAATCAACGCCGGCATTTTCGAGAACGGCCAGAAAGTCGATGTTTGCGGAACCAGTCGCGGTAAGGGTTTCCAGGGCGGCGTGAAGCGTCACAACTTCCGTACCCAGGACGCGACCCACGGTAACTCGTTGTCGCATCGCGCGCCGGGTTCGATCGGTCAGTGTCAGACCCCGGGCCGTGTGTTCAAAGGCAAGAAGATGGCCGGGCACATGGGTGCGGAACGCAGCACCACCCAGAGCATCGAGGTCGTAAGGGTCGACACCGACCGCAATCTGTTGCTGGTCAAAGGCGCGGTACCGGGTGCGCCGGGTAGCGACGTGGTGATCACGCCTGCGATCAAACTGAAGAACAAGGGTTAAGCGCATGGACCTGAACGTACAAGGGGGTTCCAGCATCCAGGTCTCTGACGTGGTGTTTGGCGCCGACTACAAAGAATCGCTGGTACACCAGGTCGTGGTTGCGTATATGGCCGCTGCCCGTGCCGGTAGCAAAGCGCAAAAGAATCGGTCGGCGGTCAGTGGTGGCGGTATCAAACCGTTTCGCCAGAAAGGTACCGGCCGCGCGCGTCAGGGCACGATTCGCAGCCCGATCATGCGTACCGGCGGCGTGACCTTCGCGGCCCAGCCGCGCAGTTATGAACAGAAGGTCAACCGTAAGATGTATCGCGGTGCGTTGCGCTCGATTTTGTCCGAGTTGGTACGCCAGGAACGTTTGCTCGTGGTCGACGATTTCAGTGTGTCGGCGCCCAAAACCAAAGAGCTGCTTGCCAAGCTCGGTGAAATGGACGCCAGCGATGCGTTGATCATCACCGAAGGCTTTGACGAGAACCTGATGTTGGCCAGCCGCAATCTGTATCACGTCGATGCGCGTTCGTTGAACGAGATCGATCCGGTCAGTCTGATCGGTTTTGATAAGGTTGTGATCACCGCTGCGGCGTTGAAGGCACTCGAGGAGAAACTGGCATGAGCAAAGAACGCTTGATGAACATTCTGCTGAGCCCGGTCGTCTCCGAAAAAAGCGCCATGGCCGCCGACAGTTCGAACCAGTTCGCGTTCAAGGTGATGGCGGATGCCACCAAGCCGGAAATCGCGCAGGCGGTCGAGCTGATGTTCGACGTCAAGGTGGAGCACGTGCGCACGGTCAACGTCAAGGGTAAACAGAAGCGCTTCGGCGCCATGCTCGGCCAGCGAAACAATTGGAAGAAAGCGTACGTTCGCCTGGAACAGGGGCACGATATCGATTTCGCCGGCGGCGGCGCCTGAACGCGGTCGCGGATTAGCTAACGGATAGAACAATGGCAATCGTCAAGACAAAACCGACATCACCGGGCCGTCGTCACGTCGTCCAGGTCAAAAGCGAAGGGCTGCACAAAGGTCAGCCGCACGCTGCGCTGGTCGCGAAAAAAAGCAAAAGCGGTGGTCGCAATAACGGCGGCCGCATTACGACTCGGCACAAGGGTGGTGGCCACAAGCAGCGCTATCGTGTCATCGATTTCAAACGTGACAAGGATGGTGTGCCCGGTATCGTCGAGCGTATCGAATACGATCCGAACCGAACCGCGCACATCGCTTTGATCAAGTACCTCGATGGCGAGCGTCGTTACATCATCGCACCGGCCGGGTTGAAGGTCGGTAGCGAGATTCGCTCCGGCCTGGAAGCGCCGATCGCGCCGGGTAACAGCATGGCGCTGCGCAATATCCCGGTTGGCAGCACGGTACATTGCATTGAGCTGAAGATTGGCAAAGGTGCGCAACTGGCGCGTAGCGCTGGTGCCTCGGCCCAGTTGGTGGCACGTGAAGGCGAGTACGCGACCTTGCGTCTGCGTTCCGGCGAGATGCGTAAAGTGCATGCCGATTGCCGCGCGACCCTCGGTGCCGCGAGCAATTCCGAACATAACCTGCGTAAGCTAGGCAAGGCGGGCGCCAGCCGCTGGCGCGGCGTTCGTCCGACGGTGCGTGGGGTGGTCATGAACCCGGTCGATCACCCGCATGGCGGTGGTGAGGGCCGGACTTCCGGTGGCCGGCATCCGGTCAGCCCCTGGGGTACGCCGACCAAGGGTTTCAAGACACGTTCGAACAAGCGTACCGACAAGTTCATCGTGCGCGATCGTCGTCGCAAGTAATTAGGTGAGAGGTTAGAAGGCAATGCCACGTTCCATTCGCAAAGGTCCTTTTATTGATCTCCACCTGCAGAAGAAGGTGGATACCGCGCGCGAGGCCAACGATCGCCGTCCGATCAAGACCTGGTCGCGTCGCTCGATGGTCAGCCCCGATATGGTCGGCCTGACGATCGCGGTACATAACGGGAAGCAGCATGTTCCGGTTCTGATTTCCGAGAACATGGTTGGCCATAAACTCGGTGAATTCGCGCTGACCCGCAATTATCGCGGTCATACGGCGGATAAGAAGTCGCGGTAAGGAGAGAGGCATGCAAGCTGTAGCGAAACTGCGCTTCGCGCGCATCTCGGCACAAAAGGGTCGCTTGGTGGCCGATCAGATCCGCGGCCTGCCGGTGGAGCAGGCGCTGAACCTGTTGGCGTTCAGCAACAAGAAGGGTGCCGCGATGATGAAGAAAGTGCTGGACTCGGCCGTGGCCAACGCCGAGAACAATGAAGGCGCCGATGTCGATGAATTGAAGGTTAAAGCCGTGTGTGTTGACGAAGGTCCGACCATGAAGCGCATCCGTGCGCGGGCCAAGGGTCGTGCCGCTCGTATCCTCAAGCGCACCAGCCATATCACCGTCACGGTGGCGGACGAGTAAGCGGACAAGAACTATGGGACAAAAAGTACATCCTAACGGCATTCGCCTCGGAATCGTGTCCGATTGGACCTCGAAGTGGTATGCCGACAGCAAGAACTATGCGGATTTGCTCAACACCGATCTCGAGGTGCGTGACTTCCTCAAGAACAAGTTGAAGCAGGCCTCGGTCAGTCGTATCCAGATCGACCGCCCGGCCAAGAATGCGCATATCACCATTCATACCGCACGCCCGGGTTTGGTTATCGGAAAGAAGGGTGAGGATATCGATGCGCTGCGCAAAGAGGTTGCTGTGCGTATGGGGATTCCGGTGCATATCAGCATCGAAGAGATCCGTAAGCCGGAACTGGATGCGCAACTGGTTGCCGAGAGTATCGCGCAACAGCTCGAGCGTCGGATCATGTTTCGTCGCGCAATGAAGCGTGCCGTGCAGAACACGATGCGTTTGGGTGCCCAGGGCATCAAAGTCAATATCGCCGGCCGTCTGAACGGTGCGGAGATCGCCCGTAGCGAGTGGTACCGTGAGGGACGCGTGCCGCTGCACACTTTGCGTGCCGATATCGATTACGGTTTCGCCGAGGCCTTGACCACCTACGGCATCATTGGCGTGAAGACCTGGATCTTCAAGGGCGAAGTATTCGGCGATCGCGAGGAAGAACAAGAAGCGCAGGCGCCGGCCAAAGGCGCGCCGCGGGGTTAACGTAGAAGATGTTACAGCCAAAACGTACCAAGTTCCGGAAGCAGATGAAGGGCCGCAATCGCGGTCTGGCGCAGTCCGGCAATAAAGTCAGCTTCGGCGAATTCGGCCTTAAGGCCACCGGTCGCGGCCGCATTACGGCACGTCAGATCGAGGCCGCCCGTCGTACCATCACCCGTACCGTGAAGCGTGGCGGCAAGCTTTGGATTCGCGTGTTCCCGGACAAGCCGATCTCGAAGAAACCGCTCGAGGTTCGCATGGGCAAAGGTAAAGGTAACGTCGAATATTGGGTGGCTCAGATCCAGCCGGGCCGCATGCTTTATGAGATTGAGGGCGTGGACGAAGAGTTGGCACGTGAGGCATTTGCGCTCGCCGCGGCCAAACTGCCGGTTCAGACCACCTTCGTGAAACGGATGATCCTGTGATGAATGCGTCGGAACTCAGAGACAAAACTCAGGCGGAGCTGCGCGAGCAGCTACACGAATTGCTCAAAGAGCAGTTCAATCTGCGTATGCAGCGCGGTACCGGGCAGTTCTCCCGTCCGCACCTGATGAAGGATGTGCGGCGTAACATCGCACGCGTCAAGACGGTAATGAATCAGAAGCGCCAGGCAGGTGAAGCATGAGCGAGCAGCAGGCAGTCGAAAACCGCACCCTGCAGGGTCGCGTGGTCAGCGACAAGATGGACAAAGGCATCACCGTGATGGTCGAGCGTCGGGTGAAGCACCCGATCTACGGTAAGTTCGTGCGCAAGTCGACCAAAGTGCATGCGCACGATGAAAACAACGAATGCCAGATCGGCGACGTTGTTGTAGTCGAGCAATGTCGACCTTTGTCGAAGACCAAGAAGTGGCGCTTCATCAAGCTCGTCGAGCGCGCGAGTTGATTAAGAGAATCTACGAAATAGAATTTGTTGGGGTAGTGTCATGATCCAGATGCAATCTTTACTGAACGTCGCCGACAACAGTGGCGCGCGTCGCGTTCAGTGCATCAAAGTGCTGGGGGGTTCCCATCGGCGCTACGCCGGGATTGGGGATGTCATCAAGGTGTCGATCAAGGACGCCAACCCGCGCGGCAAGGTAAAGAAAGGCGATGTGTTCAATGCCGTTGTCGTCCGTACGCGCAAAGGTGTGCGTCGTCCTGATGGTTCGCTGATCCGTTTCGACGGCAATGCGGCGGTTTTACTGAACAGCAAGCTCGAGCCGATCGGTACCCGTATCTTTGGCCCCGTGACCCGCGAACTGCGCAGCGAGCGTTTCATGAAGATCATTTCGCTCGCCCCCGAAGTGCTTTGAGGTAAACGAAGATGGCAAGCAAAATCCGTAAAGGCGATGACGTCATCGTTCTGGCCGGCAAGGACAAGGGCAAGCGTGGCACTGTTCTGCGCGTACTCGAAGATCGTGTGGTCGTCGAAAACATCAATTTGGCACGCAAGCACGTGAAGCCGAACCCGAACAAGGGTGAGCAGGGCGGTATCGTCGACAAAGAGATGCCGTTGCATGTGTCCAATGTGGCCGTGTACAACCCCGCCACCGACAAAGGCGAACGTTTGGGTTTCAAGACCCTCGATGACGGGCGCAAGGTGCGTGTATTCAAGTCCAACGGCGAAGTCGTTGACGTCTGAGGCGATAGCAATGGCAAGGCTCCAGGATCATTACAAAGAGAAGGTCGTTCCGCAGTTGATGGAACAGTTCGGTTACAGCACTGTGATGCAGGTACCGCGGATCGAGAAAATCACCCTCAACATGGGCGTCGGCGAGGCCGTCGGCGACAAGAAGGTGATGGAATTCGCCGTGGGCGATATGCAGAAGATCGCCGGGCAAAAGCCGGTGGTCACCAAGGCCAAGAAATCGGTTGCGGGCTTCAAGATTCGCGACGGTTGGCCTATCGGCTGCAAAGTCACGCTGCGCCGCGAGCGCATGTATGAGTTTCTCGACCGTCTGATCAATATTTCGATCCCGCGTATCCGCGACTTTCGCGGTCTGAGCCCCAAGTCGTTCGACGGCCGTGGTAACTACAGCATGGGCGTCAAGGAACAGATCATTTTTCCGGAAGTCGAGTACGACAAGGTCGACGCGCTGCGTGGTATGGACATCACCATTACGACGTCGGCGGCGAACGACGAGGAGTGCCGTGCACTACTCGACGGCTTCAATTTCCCGTTCAAGTAAATCGGCGAATCAACATGGCAAAAAAGAGCATGTGGGCCCGTGAGGTCAAGCGCGCAAAGAAGGTGGCTCGATACGCCAACAAGCGTGCGGAGTTGAAGGCGATCATCAACGATCGCTCCAAGTCTCCGGAAGAGGTAGACGCCGCAGTGGTCGCGTTGCAGAAGCTGCCGCGCGACGCTAGTCCGGCGCGCCAGCAGCGCCGTTGCCGGGTGTCCGGTCGGCCGCACGCGGTCTATCGTAAGTTCGGTCTTTGTCGTAACAAATTGCGTGAAGCCGCGATGCGTGGCGACGTGCCCGGTTTGAAGAAAGCCAGCTGGTAAAACCGGCTAGCATTTCCCCTTCAATTCGGCTATATTGCGCGGCTCCCTCGAGTAGGGGGCTTTTTCGTGAACCGGTATCGCGCCCAACAAGGGTGGACTGACCAAAAGGAGTCTCATAATGAGCATGTCAGATCCGATTGCGGATATGCTGACCCGCATCCGCAACGGCCAGGCCGCCGGCAAGGCGGCTATTCGCATTCCTGCCTCCAAGCAGAAGAACGCCTTGGCCCAAGTCCTCAAAGACGAGGGCTATATCATCGACTTCGGTCCCGCCGAGATGAACGGCAAGCCGGCCATCGAGGTTACCCTGAAGTACTTCCAGGGCCAGCCGGTTATCGATTACATCAAGCGTGTCAGCCGTCCCGGTTTGCGTATTTACAAGAGTCGCGAGGAGTTGCCGAAGGTCCGTGGCGGTCTCGGTATCGCGATCGTATCCACCTCCAAAGGTGTGATGACCGACCGTGAGGCCCGTAAGCAGGGCCATGGCGGCGAAGTCATCGCCTACGTAGCCTGACGGAGGTTGTCATGTCACGTATTGCAAAAGCACCGATCACCGTTGGCAAGGGCGTCGAGGTCAAAATCGATGGCCAGCATGTCAGCGTCAAGGGTGGCAAGGGCTCGATGGAACTGGATGTGCACCCGACCGTCTCGGTCAAGTTGGATGATGGCGTCGTGAGCGTCACCCCAGCCAATGACTCCGCGTGGGCCATGGCCGGTACCATGCGTGCGCTGTTGAGCAACATGGTTTGGGGTTGTGGCGAGGGCTTCGAAAAGAAACTGCAATTGGTCGGCGTCGGTTATCGCGCCCAGGCCAAAGGCAAAGTGCTGAACCTCAGCCTCGGTTTCTCCCACCCGATCGATTATCCGGTGCCGGAAGGTATCAAGATCGATACGCCGTCGCAGACCGAGATCGTGGTCTCCGGCAGCGACAAGCAGGCGGTTGGCCAAGTGGCCGCCGAGATTCGCGCGTTCCGTCCGCCTGAGCCTTATAAGGGCAAAGGTGTTCGCTATGCGGATGAGCGCATCATCCGTAAAGAAGCGAAGAAGAAATAAGGGGTTAGGACGATGGATAAGAAGTCATCCCGTATGCGTCGCGCCCGTCGTGCGCGCGCCAAAATCAGTGAGTTGGGCGTTCATCGTCTGACCATTCATCGTACGCCGCGTCATATCTACGCGCAGATCATCGCCCCGAATGGCGCCGAGGTGCTCGCGTCGGCATCGACGATGGATAAGACGATCGCCGCTGATCTCGAAGGTCATGCCGGCAATGCGGCCGCGGCTGCGGTGGTGGGCCGTCATGTTGCCCAGCGTGCAAAGGAAAAGGGTATCGAACGGGTCGCGTTCGATCGCTCCGGTTTTCGTTACCACGGTCGGGTGAAGGCCCTGGCCGACGCTGCCCGCGAAGCCGGGCTCGAGTTCTAAGGGGTCTGAACGATGGCAAATTACGAAACTAAACCCGCCGGCGACGATCTGATTGAGAAGCTGATCGGCGTCAACCGGGTTGCCAAGGTGGTCAAAGGTGGCCGGGTGTTCGGCTTTGCAGCCTTGGTTGTGGTCGGTGACGGCAACGGCAAGGTCGGTTTCGGTACCGGTAAGGCCAAAGAGGTGCCGGTGGCGATCCAAAAGGCAATGGATATGGCCCGTCGTAATCTCAAGAGCGTCAAGCTGAAGAACGGAACCCTGCAGTACCCGCTGGTGGGTCGCCATGGCGCAGCCAAGGTGTTCATGAAGCCGGCCTCCGAAGGTACCGGCATCATCGCCGGCGGCGCGATGCGTGCGATCTTCGAGGTGGTCGGTGTGCATGATGTATTGGCCAAATGTATCGGCACCAACAATCCGATCAACGTGGTGCGTGCGACCATGAACGGTCTCGTCAATATGGACGATCCCGAATACGTTGCAGCCAAGCGTGGAAAAACGGTCGAAGAGATTCTGGGGTAAACAGACATGGCCGACAAGAAAACAATGAAAGTCAAGCTCGTGCGCAGTGTGCACGGCCGTCTGGAAAAGCATCGCGCTTGCGTACGTGGGCTTGGTCTGCGTCGCCTACACCAGGTCGTCGAGGTAGAGGACACGCCGGCCACTCGCGGCATGGTGAACAAGGTGTCCTACATGGTACAGCTCGTGGAGGAGGCCTAAAATGCGCCTGAATTCACTCAAGCCCGCCGCCGGCAGCAAGCAAAATCGCAAGCGTGTCGGTCGTGGCATCGGTAGCGGTCTGGGCAAGACGGCCGGTCGTGGTCATAAAGGTCAGAAGTCGCGCTCCGGCGGTTATCACAAGGTCGGTTTCGAAGGCGGTCAAATGCCTTTGCAGCGTCGACTGCCGAAGGTCGGTTTCCGCTCCAAGCTGGCCCGCATGACCGGCGAGCTGCGTTTGAACGAGATCGCCAAAGTCGAAGGTGATGTTGTCGACATGGATGCCCTGCATCAGGCCGATATCCTGCCGATGTCGATCACCCGTGCGAAGGTGATCCTGTCCGGTACCATCGATCGTGCGGTCACTGTCCGCGGTATCGGGGTCACCAAGGGCGCGCGTGCGGCGATTGAAGCTGCGGGCGGCAAGGTCGAGGACTAAGCGACAGCTATGGCTCTGAACCCAGCAAGCACCGGCGGCATGCAGTTGGGGCGGCTCACCGAGCTGCGCCAACGTCTGTTGTTTTTGCTCGGCGCGCTGATCGTCTACCGTATCGGTACCTTTATCCCGGTACCCGGGGTGGATCCGTCCGCTTTGGCGGCGTTGTTCGATCAGCAGCAGGGCACCATCCTCGACATGTTCAACATGTTCTCGGGTGGTGCGCTTAGCCGTGCGAGCCTGTTTGCCTTGGGCATCATGCCGTACATCTCGGCGTCCATCATCATTCAGCTGATGACCGCAGTGGTTCCGAAGCTGGAGCAACTGAAGAAGGAAGGCGAGGCCGGACGACGCAAGATCACCCAGTACACCCGTTACGGCACCTTGGTGCTGGCAACCTTCCAGGCGATCGGTATCTCGGTCGCGCTGCAGGGCCAATTCGGCGAGGGGCTGGTGGTCACCACCGGGCCCGGATTCGTTTTTACCGCGACCGTCTCGCTGGTCACCGGCACCATGTTCCTGATGTGGTTGGGCGAGCAGATTACCGAGCGTGGATTGGGTAACGGTATTTCGATGATCATCTTCGCCGGTATCGTCGCCGGTTTGCCGTCGGCCTTCGGTTCGGTGGTCGAGTTGGTCAGCAATGGTGAAATGAACCCGTTGTTCGCGCTGTTCCTGTTCATGCTGGCGATCGCCGTGACCGGCTTCGTCGTGTTCGTCGAGCGCGGTCAGCGTCGTATCACCGTGAATTACGCCAAGCGTCAGCAGGGCCGCAAAATGTATGCGGCGCAGAGCAGCCATCTGCCATTGAAACTGAATATGGCGGGTGTTATTCCGCCGATCTTCGCATCGAGCATTATTCTGTTTCCGACCACGCTCGCGCAGTGGGCGGGCAACACCGAGGGCATGCGCTGGCTGCAGGATATCGTCGCCAAGCTATCGCCCGGTGAACCGATCTATGTCGCTTTGTACGCGGCCGCGATTATTTTCTTCTGCTTTTTCTATACCGCGTTGGTCTTCAACTCGAAGGACACCGCCGACAACCTAAAGCGCTCGGGTGCGTTCATTCCCGGTATCCGGCCCGGTGAGCAGACCGCGCGTTACATCGACCAGGTGATGTCACGACTCACTTTTGCCGGTGCGATGTATATCACTGCGGTTTGTCTGATGCCGGAATTCCTGATCGTCGGCTGGAACGTACCGTTCTACTTCGGCGGCACCTCGTTGCTGATCGTGGTCGTCGTGGTAATGGATTTCATGGCCCAGGTGCAGGCGCATGTGATGTCACACCAGTATGAAGGTCTGATGAAGAAAGCGAATTTGAAGGGTATCGGCGGCACGGGCATGCCTCGCTGACCGGTCGTTTGGATTAGGAGATTAGGTATGAAAGTCCGTGCCTCAGTCAAAAAGATGTGCCGTAACTGCAAAATCATTAAGCGCAGGGGTGTGGTTCGCGTGATCTGCATCGATCCGCGCCACAAGCAGCGTCAAGGTTAAAAGCGGCATTGCTAATACGTTGAAATGTGGGTAGAATTTCGCGCCTTCGCGCGACGCTACCGTATACCAGGAGATAACTGAACCATGGCCCGTATCGCTGGAGTCAACATACCGGATCGCAAGCACGCCGTGATCGCGCTGACGTCCATCTACGGCATTGGCCCGACCCGTGCGCGCGAGATCTGCGCGGCCGCAGGTGTTGCGACCGACAGCAAGATCATGAATCTGACCGAGGACGAGGTCGAGAAGCTGCGTACCGAGGTGGCCAAGTTCACCGTCGAAGGTGATCTGCGTCGTGAAGTCTCGATGAACATCAAGCGCTTGATGGATCTCGGCTGCAACCGTGGCATCCGTCATCGCCGTGGTCTGCCGCTGCGTGGTCAGCGCACCCGTACCAATGCGCGCACTCGGAAGGGTCCGCGTAAACCGATTAGAAAATAAGCGTTAGCTTTGTTAGGAAAAGGCATATGGCCAAGACCCCGACCCGCACCCGTAAAAAGGTCAAAAAGGTTGTTACCGATGGTGTCGCGCATATCCATGCGTCGTTTAACAACACCATCATCACCATCACCGACCGTCAAGGTAATGCCCTGTGCTGGGCTACCGCCGGTGGCTCGGGTTTCCGCGGCTCGCGCAAGAGCACGCCGTTTGCCGCCCAGGTTGCGGCCGATCGTGCCGGCCAGGTCGCAAAGGAATATGGTGTGAAGAACCTGGACGTGAACGTCAAGGGTCCCGGGCCGGGCCGTGAGTCCGCGGTACGCGCGTTGAATAATGCCGGGTTCAAGATCACCAGCATCTCCGATGTGACGCCGATCCCGCACAATGGCTGTCGTCCCCCGAAAAAGCGCCGCGTCTGATCTGGAGTTCGAAACATGGCACGTTATATCGGTCCTAAATGTAAATTGATGCGCCGCGAAGGTACCGACCTGTACCTGAAGAGTCGTGTGCGCTCGATCGATTCCAAATGCAACATGGAAAAGGTTCCCGGTCAGCAGGGTGACCGTCGCCGTCGTCTGTCCGACTATGGTGTCCAGTTGCGCGAAAAGCAGAAGGTACGTCGCCTGTACGGTGTATTGGAGCGTCAATTCCGCAATTACTACAAGGAAGCCGACCGTGCCAAGGGCCCAACCGGTGAAAATCTGTTGAAGCTGCTGGAAAGCCGGCTGGACAATGTCGTTTATCGCATGGGCTTTGGTTCTACCCGCTCCGAGGCGCGTCAGCTGGTGAGCCACAAGGCGATCAGCGTAAACGGTAAGATCGTGACGGTCGCGTCCTATACCGTTCGTCCCGACGATGTCGTTGCCGTTGTGGAAAAGGCGCAAAAGCAAGATCGAATCAAGAGCGCACTGGGTCTGGCGGAGCAGTATGGCCTGCCCGAGTGGGTGGAAGTCGACACCAAGGGGATGAGCGGCACGTTCAAACGCCTGCCCGACCGGGTCGAATTGCCGGCAGAGATCAACGAGCAGTTGATCGTCGAATTATATTCCAAGTAAGGAACTGAGAGGCCATACATGACGGAGTCCGTCACCGAATTCCTGAAGCCGCGTATCGTCAACGTCCAAGCGATCAACGAGCGTCACGCAAAGGTATCGCTGGAGCCGCTGGAGCGTGGTTTCGGTCATACGCTGGGTAATGCCCTGCGTCGCATCCTGCTGTCGTCCATGCCCGGCTGCGCGATCGTCGAGGCGGAGATCGAGGGTGTGTTGCACGAATACAGCGCTATCGAGGGTGTCCAGGAAGATGTCCTGGAGATTTTGCTGAACCTGAAAGAAGTCGCGATCACCATGGAAGACCGCGATGAGGCGATCGTTAACCTGAATGCCAAGGGTCCGGGTGTGGTCACCGCCGGTGACATTCAGTTGTCGCACGGTATGGATATCGCCAACCCCGAGTTGGTCGTTGCCCGTCTTACCGACAAGGGTGAGCTGAGCATGACCATGAAGGTACGCCGTGGCCGCGGTTACGAGCCCGCCGCGAACCGCGAAAGCGCCGCCGGTGACGATCGCCCGATTGGCCATTTGCAACTGGATGCGACCTTCAGCCCGGTACGCCGGGTCGCCTACTCGGTCGAGGCCGCACGTGTCGAGCAGCGTACCAACCTCGACCGTTTGGTGATCGATATCGACACCGACGGCACGATCGATCCGGAGGATGCGATCCGGCGTTCGGCGACTATCCTTCAGGATCAGTTGTCGGCCTTCGTGAAGCTTGACGAGACCACCAGTGCGGTGGCCGAGCAAGAGCGCGCGGAGCCGACCGTCGATCCTATCCTGTTGCGTCCGGTCGACGATCTCGAGTTGACCGTGCGTTCGGCGAACTGCCTGAAGGCGGAAAATATCTTCCTTATCGGCGACCTGATTCAGCGCACCGAGGTTGAGCTGCTGAAAACGCCGAACCTGGGCAAGAAATCGCTCACCGAGATCAAGGATGTGCTGGCCACGCGTGGCCTGTCCTTGGGCATGCGTCTGGAGAATTGGCCGCCCGAGAACCTTGAAGAATTGATGGCACGCTGAGAAGCGTTTGAACTAAACCGATTAAACTAGGAAAGTCGACCCATGCGTCATCGCAAAGCCGGACGGCAACTCAACCGTAACAGCTCGCATCGCAAGGCCATGTTCCGTAACATGACTGCGTCGCTGATCGAACACGAGCTGATCAAGACCACTCTACCCAAGGCCAAGGAGCTGCGGCGTGTCGCAGAACCGCTGATCACCATGGCCAAGGAAGACAGCGTTGCCAAGCGCCGTTTGGTCTTCGCACGTCTGCGCGACGACGCTGCGGTCGGTAAGTTGTTTACGGAACTGGGTCCGCGCTACAAGGAGCGTCCCGGTGGCTATCTGCGCATTTTGAAGTGTGGCTATCGCCCGGGCGACAAGGCACCGATGGCATTCGTCGAGTTGGTCGATCGCCCGATCGTCGAAGACGAGGTCGAAGTCGAAGAGGCCGAAACCGAATAAACGCAAAAGATTTGTGCAGCAAAAGAACCGGGTTCAGGCCCGGTTTTTTTATGCCCGGTACCCGAGTGGCTAAAATGGGGACATGTCCCTGCCGGCGCCCATTTTCCTGTTTACCGATTTCGGTTATGCCGGGCCCTATGTCGGCCAGATGACCGGCGCCATCCTCGCTATAGATCCCGGTTTAACGGTGATCAATCTGATGCACGATGCGCCCGCGATGCGTCCGGATCTTGCCGCCTATTTGTTGCCGGCGGTGTGTCGCGAACTGCCGCCACGGGCGATCATTGTCGCGGTGGTCGACCCGGGGGTTGGAGGTGAGCGTGCCGCGTTGCGAGTGGATGCCGGCGATCATGTTTTCATCGGGCCCGATAACGGTTTGCTGTCTCGTCTTCCCGATATCCGTCGGGTCGAAATCATCGACTGGCGGCCGGCAACGCTATCGAATAGTTTTCACGGCCGAGATTTGTTTGCCCCTGTTGCGGCGATGTGTGCATTGGGTCGGCCGCCAGAGACCACGCTGTCTACGATTGCGGCCATGACTGGCCATACGTGGCCCACGCAGCTCGATCAAGTGATCTATATTGATGCTTATGGCAATTGTATGACCGGCATGTCAAGTGAAAATCTTCATGTAAACAGCAGGTTGCGTGTCGGCAATACGGAAGTGAGGTGGGCGCGAACCTTCGGCGAGGCCGCATCCGACCCCTTTTGGTATGCCAACTCACAGGGATTGGTAGAGATTGCCGCCAACCGAGCCTCTTTGGCGGACCTGCTGTCACTGGCGCCAGGGGATAAAATCCTGCTAGATTAGAGCACCGTCACGGATCGACGAAGATGTGGCAACAAGGACGTTGAGTTTACTTGCGCCATGGGGCGGTGTGGCTAGTGATCGCCGTAATGCCTGTTCAGGCAGTCTGGGTCGAATCGTTTAGTAACAAGATCGTGGTAGTAGCGACGTATTCGTTGTCGTCAACACGCTGACCGGCGTCGATGAGATACCAGGCCCGATAAATAGGTGCGGTAAACAATTCGTTTATGCGGGGGAGAACAGCATGAAACGAAACCGCGGATTTTCAATTTTTCGTGCACTGGGCAACGAAGGTTTTCGTGTGCTTGGTCACAACGTCGGTGACGGTGGAAAGCTGAAGGGCTCGATGCTCGAACAGGCTTACCGAGAGTTGCTGCTGGAAAACCAGATGTTGGCGGAAAGCAATCAACGGTTGCACGAGCGTTTGAAAAATCCCGAGAACGGGAACGATGAACTGCCGGCAGCACGCGAACTCATTCGTGAGCAACGAAATGCCTTGGCTGAACGCAGTCGACGGCTGCGCGAGTTGGAGTATGAGGTCAAACAGTATCAGCGGGAGAAGAAAAAGCTTTTGGTCAGGACCCGGCAATTGGCCGCGTTGGTTGCGCAGAAGGATGAACGGATCCGTGTGTCAACCCGGCGCCAGGAGACAGACGGCCTGGCATTGGCCGAAGCCAAGATGGCACTGCGCGAGGCCAAGAACGAGTTGGCCAAGCTCACCGACAAGTACTATCAGTTAGAGGCCCAGTTCCATCGGCAGTCTCCCGGCTCAGTCGCCAACGGCGATTTTTGAGTTCTGAAACCAAGCCTCAGGATTTCGCTCGCCGTTTCCGCGTCGTGGTAATGCCCAGCACGGGTGCCAAAAAACGTCCGGTGTGCGAATGAGTCATCGTAGCGATCTCTTCCGGTGTGCCAGTGGCGATGATCTCGCCACCGCCTTCGCCGCCCTCGGGCCCGAGATCGATAATCCAATCGGCGGTCTTGATGACATCCAGGTTGTGTTCGATGACCACCACGGTGTTGCCGTGGTCGCGTAATCGATGCAAGACGCCCAGCAGTTGCTTCACGTCATGGAAGTGCAGTCCGGTAGTCGGCTCGTCGAGAATGTACAGCGTACGGCCGGTATCCCGTTTGGATAGTTCGCGTGACAGTTTGACCCGCTGCGCCTCGCCGCCGGACAAGGTGGTCGCATTCTGGCCCAGCGTGATGTAACTGAGGCCGACATCCATCAAGGTTTGGAGTTTGCGCTTGATGACGGGTACGGCAGAGAAAAACGCCAGCGCGTCCTCGACGGTCATGTCGAGCACTTCATTGATGTGCTTGCCCTTGTACTGGATCTCCAGTGTCTCGCGGTTATAGCGCTTGCCCTTGCAGACATCGCATTGCACGTAGATGTCCGGCAGAAAATGCATTTCGACCTTGATAACCCCGTCACCCTTGCAGGCCTCGCAACGGCCGCCCTTCACGTTGAAGCTGAAACGGCCGGGCGAATAGCCGCGTGAGCGGGCCTCGGGCACTCCCGCGAACAGCTCGCGTATGGGCGTGAACAGACCGGTATAGGTCGCCGGATTGGAGCGCGGTGTGCGGCCGATCGGCGATTGGTCGATGTCGACCACTTTGTCGAAATGCTTGATGCCGCTGGCACGTTTGTAGGGGGCTACCGTGTGACTGGCACCGTTGAGCGCATTCGCCGCCATGGGATACAGCGTGTCGTTGATCAGGGTCGACTTGCCCGAGCCCGAAACACCGGTGACACAGGTGAACAGTCCCGCCGGTATCTCGAGTTTGACCCGCTTGAGATTGTTACCGCGTGCGCCGTCGATCTTGAGCATATGCTTGCGGTCGAGTACGTATCTTTCGCTTGGAATCTCGATGCATTCTCGCCCGGCCAGATAGTCGCCGGTAATCGACTCCTTGGCCCCGCATATCGCCTTGACGTCACCTTGGGCGATAACTCGGCCGCCGTGTACGCCGGCGCCCGGACCGATGTCGACGATATGGTCGGCGCTGCGGATAGCCTCCTCGTCGTGTTCGACCACGATCACGGTGTTTCCGAGGTCGCGCAGATAGTCGAGGGTATTGAGCAAACGCTCGTTGTCACGTTGGTGTAGACCGATCGACGGTTCGTCCAGCACATACATGACGCCGACCAGACCGGCACCGATTTGGCTGGCCAGTCGAATGCGCTGGGCTTCGCCGCCGGACAGGGTTTCCGCGCTGCGATCGAGGGTCAGGTAGTTCAGGCCGACGTTGACCAGAAACCGTAACCTGTCGTTGATTTCTTTGATGATCTTGGCCGCGATCTTGCCCTGTTTGCCGCGGAGCTTCAGGTTCTCGAAAAAGTTCAGGCTGCGCTCGACCGCCATGGCGGTAATCGATGGCAGGTTCCTATCGGTGATGAATACATTGCGTGCGCCCTCGTTCAAGCGTGTGCCACCGCAATCCGGACAGGGTTGCGACGAAATGTAGCGTGCCAACTCCTCGCGTACCGCGTTCGATTCGGTTTCGCGATAGCGCCGTTGCATGTTGTTGATGATGCCCTCGAACGGATGGGTCTTTTTGACCACGCGGCCGCGGTCGTTGAAGTAGCTGAATTCGATGCTGTCGAAACCGCTGCCTTTGAGCACGACGTCGCAGATCTTCGACGGCAGCTCATCCCAGGGCGTCTCCGGGTCGAAGCCATAGTGCTCGCCGAGTGATCTGATCATCTGGAAGTAGTAAGCGTTGCGTCTGTCCCAGCCGCGCACCGCACCACCGGCCAGCGACAGCTCGGGGTTGGCGATAACCTTTTCCGGATCGAAAAACTGTTCGACACCGAGGCCGTCACAGGTGCTGCAGGCACCGACAGGATTGTTGAACGAGAACAACCGGGGTTCCAATTCCTCAATGCTGTAGCCACAGACCGGACAGGCGAAGTTGGCGGAAAACACCAGATCGGCCTCGACCGGGTCGGCATCGATCGCCGCGACCCGGGCTACGCCCTCGGCCAAGTGCAGTGCCGTCTCGAAGGATTCGGTCAAACGTAGCCTAACGTCATCGCGCACCTTGAAGCGATCGACCACCACTTCGATGGTGTGTTTTTTATGTAGCTCCAATTCGGGGGGATCGTCCAGTTCGAAGATTTCGCCGTCGATCCGCGCACGGATGAAACCTTGCGCATGCAGTTCGGCCAATAGCTTGTTGTACTCGCCCTTGCGTTCGCTGATCACCGGTGCCAGCAACATGCGCTTGCTGCCCTCGGGTAGTGCCAGCACCTGGTCGACCATCTGGCTGACGGTTTGTGCTTCCAGGGTTTCGCCGTGGGTCGGGCAGCGCGGTGTGCCGGCGCGCGCGAACAGCAGGCGCAGGTAGTCGTAAACTTCGGTGATGGTGCCGACGGTCGATCGCGGATTATGGCTGGTGGTTTTCTGTTCGATCGAGATCGCCGGCGACAGGCCCTCGATATGGTCGACGTCCGGCTTTTCCATCATCGACAAAAATTGGCGCGCATAGGCCGATAGCGATTCGACATAACGCCTTTGCCCCTCGGCATAAATCGTGTCGAAGGCCAACGACGACTTGCCCGATCCCGACAGCCCGGTGATCACGATCAGTTTGTCTCGCGGCAGCTCGAGATCGATGTTCTTCAGGTTGTGGGTACGGGCGCCCCGGATGTGGATGGTGTCCATGGTGCAACTGTGGCGGTTAAACAACAGAATTTTACGGGAGCCGGGCCGGCGGCGAAACGGTATTTTGTTCTAGTGTCCTGTCCCATAAATGTCTTACCTTTCAGCGCGCCTGGACGGGATGGTCGGCCAGGCACGCGAGCGCCGGACTGGCCGTCGCCAATCCAAGCGAGCTTAACGTCGCCGGGCGCCCGTCCAGACGCGCCCGAAGGGAGCCTCGCAGCGAACGCCATGTTGTGTTACGGCCCTTGCCAGGGGCCTGGCCATTGCCGGCGGGCCACGCCTTGCCTGCCATTCGCTGCGGGGCTCTGAATGACAAGATATTTATGGGACAGGACACTAGTCGACGGGGAGTCGGGAATGTCTTGTGTATTAGGGGTAGGATTTCCGTAGATGCCTCGGACGACTCCGGGGCGAGCGCACGAGCCTTAGGGAAACGAATGGAATCTGACGTCTCGTACTATCGTCATTGGGGTAAGGCCGTCGAAGGCGACTACCATTTGTTGCCTTACCACAGCTTGGATGTCGCCGCCGTCGGGCAGTGCCTGCTCGATACCCATTCCGGGCTTCGCAAGCGATTGGCGGCTTTGTTGGGAATTGACCAGGCGGATTTCTCCCGCTGGGCCGTCTATATGCTGTCGCTACACGATATCGGGAAGTTTTCGGTGTCGTTTCAGAATCTTCGGCCGGACCTGCTAGACCAGTTGCAATCGCGTCGTACCGAAACGAATAGTGGGCTGCGTCACGACACGCTCGGGTATCTGGCCTGGCAGTATTTTATCGCCGGACTGCTTGGTGAACTGGGGTTGCTTACAACTGGCCGGGGAGCCCAAGTATTTAACAACAGCAAGATTTGGGCCGCGGCTGTCACCGGTCACCACGGTAAGCCGCCCGAACCGCGCGATATCGTCCTGGGGCGTTATTTTAAGCCTCTTGATCGGCAGGCTATACGCGATTATGTAGCTGCGGTCAGTGAGTTGCTCCTTGAGAATGGCCCACGGTTTCCTGAGGTGAATGAACTGCGCATGCGGCACGCGAGCTGGTGGCTGGCCGGATTCACGGTGCTGTGTGACTGGCTCGGGTCGAACCGAGACTACTTCACATACCGGCAAGAGATAGTGCCACTGGAAGAGTACTGGGAAGAGGCGCTCGGTCGTGCACGGGCCGCTATCGACGCCACGGAGCTTCTTCCCGCTGCGGTGGCCGACGTCATTCGGCTGGAACAGCTCATCGATAGCGAGCACACACTTAACCCAACACCGCTACAGGATTTTTCCGCGCGGATCGAACTGGGTGCCGGTCCCCAACTCTTTATTCTCGAAGACGTGACCGGTGCCGGAAAAACCGAGGCCGCGTTGTTGCTCGCGCATCGTTTGATGGCGTCCGGGCAGGCGCAGGGCGTCTATTTCGGGCTGCCGACTATGGCTACGGCGAACTCGATGTATGAGCGGGTTGCGGGAGCCTACAAGGGTTTCTACCATGCGGAGTCACGGCCATCGTTGGTGCTGGCGCATAGCGCGAGCCGTTTGTCGGATACGTTCCGACAATCTATCGTGCCGGTCGCCAAGCAGGGCGACGGTGAATGTGACGGTGGGCCGGCCGCCGCGGCGCACTGTGCTCAATGGCTGGCCGATAACCGCAAGAAGGCCCTGTTGGCCGAAATGGGGATTGGTACCGTCGACCAGGCGTTATTGGCGATTCTACCCAGTCGCCATCAATCGCTGCGGTTGCTCGGTATGTTGAACAAGGTGTTGTTGGTCGACGAGGTACATGCGTGCGACGCCTATATGCACGCTTTGCTTTGCGGTCTGTTGCGTGCTCACGCATCCGCGGGTGGTAGCGCTATTTTGTTGTCGGCTACCTTGCCGCGCTGGCAGCGACAGGCGCTCGCCGATAGTTTCAGCGACGGCTTGGGCGTCGTGCGACAGGACGTCGTCAAACGGGACTATCCCTTGCTCTCGCAGTTCGGTGCCGGCGTGTTGTATGAGCAGCCGCTGTCGAGCCGCGAATCGGTGTGCCGCGAGGTGAAGGTCCGCTGTGTCGAAAGCGAGGCCGCGGTTGAGATCGAGATCGATAGGGCCTTGGCCGCTGGAGGCTGTGTCTGCTGGATTCGCAATACCGTCGGAGATGCGATCGACGCCTACGAATGTATGCATGCCGCGCACCCGGAGTGGGTCATCGAGTTGTTTCACGCCCGCTTCGCCCTCGGCGATCGTTTGGACATCGAAAACCGTGTGCTCGGGCATTTTGGAAAGGACAGCACGGGTGAGCAGCGTGCTGGTCGTTTGTTGATCGCGACGCAGGTGGTCGAGCAGTCGCTGGATCTCGATTTCGACTACCTCGTCAGCGATCTCGCGCCGATCGATTTGATCATTCAGCGTGCCGGTCGTTTGCGGCGCCATCGCCGTGCTCCCAGCGGTGATCGGTTGGCTGGCGATCAGCCCGACCAGCGTGGGCCGGCGGAATTGGTGTTGCTGACTCCGCCGTGGAGTGATCAGCCCAACGCCGACTGGTTTGCCACTGCTTTCAAACGCGCCCAAGCGGTCTACCCTGACCATGGCCGCCTATGGCTCGGGCTCGACCTGCTCCGCAGGCGTGGCGGTTTCCGCATGCCGGACGATGCGCGCATGCTGATAGAGGGTGTGTACGGGGCCGACGTCGATATCCCCGAGGGCCTGAGCGAAAAAAGTATCGATGCCGAGGGCGAGGCAAAGGCCAAACAAAGCGTGGCGATGCTGAACGAGCTGAAAATCGACCTGGGGTACGACGATCAACACGTCAACCGCTGGTGGGACGAATCCCAAACCCCGACCCGCCTGGGCGAACCGACGACCACAGTGTGGCTGGCGCGCTGGGAGAACGGCGAGCTGAAGCCTTGGCGGGATGATCCGGCTTTTCCTTGGTACCAAAGTAGTCTGAATCTGCGGAGTGCGTTGATTGAAGAGGCTGTTTACCCAGAAGATCTTCCGCAGGACTTGGTTGACGCTTGCCGACAGGATTTGCCGGCAAAAGGGCGGTGGGGTGTCCTGTTGCCGTTGGTAAAAGGGGTGGACGGGGGGTGGGAAAGCACTGCGCTGACTCAGAGCGGCGCTGTCTTGAGGTTGTTTTACTGGTGTAAGACGGGTTTGGTGTATTGCTGAGCATAATGGAGCTGGTTGACGTTAGGTCAGAGAATCCCCGTACAACGGGGAACGTTCGTGCGTTAGGTTCGCTACAGCCAAACAACACGGTTCATCCTCAGAATCTGAGGAACCTGATAATTATAGCAACTAGAGATGGGGTTGAGCTACTGCCAAGCAACACTTGCTTGTTTTCTTTCTGTAGATATACTTAGTTTATTGTTAGCGAATCGCAGGGTTTGCAGATGCCTAGTGCGTTGGAGGCGATCGTGGTTATTGCGGTAGTTGCCGTCGTGGCTGTGATCCCGAAATTGAAATCGATTCACATGGATTTTGTGGAGAAGAAAAAGGATGGCTCTGAATCTGATAAGCGGTGATTGCTGGCTTCCGGTAGTGCGAGCATCTGGCATAGAGCGTATTGCCCCTTGGCAGCTTACCGATCCCGTCGATCCTGTTCTCCGTCTCGCTGCGCCGCGTGCGGATTTCAATGGCGCCCTGCTCCAGTTTTTGATTGGTCTGTTGCAGACTGCCTGCCCGCCGGCCGGCGATGCGCAGTGGGCCGAATGGCTCGAACAGCCACCGAGCCCCGAGCGATTGAAAGTCGCTTTCGAGCCCCACGTTCATGCTTTCGAGTTGCAGGGCCCCCCGCCAACCTTTATGCAGGCGTATGAGCCGCTGGAAGGGGAAAGCAAACCGATCAGCGGGCTGTTGATCGATGCGCCGGGTGCGCAGACGCTGAAGCAGAATGCCGATCATTTCGTCAAACGTGGTCGGGTAGAGGTGATCTGCCCGGCCTGTGCCGCCACGGCGCTGCTCACGTTACAGACCAATGCGCCGAGCGGCGGGGTCGGGCACCGCACCTCGCTACGCGGCGGCGGTCCGCTGACCACCTTGGTTGCGCTCGACCCCAAAGGGGGAAGTCGATTGCCGGACGACCTCTGGCGCGCGGTATGGCTCAACGTGCTCGACAAGCCGCGCATGGACAGCCTGCCTGGCGCGGCTGAAGTGAATGACGAGTCGGCGATTTTCCCTTGGCTGGCGCCGACCCGCAGCAGCGAAAAAAAGACGGGTTGTGACACTACGCCATTGGACGCCCACCCCCTGCAGATGTACTGGGGCATGCCACGTCGCATTCGCATCGATTGGGATCACGTTGCCCAGGGGGCTTGCGATCTTTGTGGCGATGCCTCCGACGCCCTGCTTAGTCGCTATGTGACGCAGAACTACGGCGTCAACTACACCGGTGCATGGGAGCATCCGCTCAGCCCGCACCAGTCCAACAAAACGGGTGAGTTGTTGCCGCAGCATGCGCAACCCGGCGGTATCAGCTACCGCCATTGGCTGGGTCTTACCGGTGGTGCCGGAGACTCACGTCCGGCCCGTGTCGTCGATGCCTTCATGCACCGTAAAAAGCTTTTCGAAAGGCTACGTTTGCATGCCTTTGGCTACGACATGGACAATATGAAAGCGCGCTGTTGGTACGAGACGACCTTCCCCTTGTATCACATCGACGACATGATCCTTGCCGATTTCACCGTGATCGCCCAGCAATTGGTCGAGGCGGCGATCAAAACCGCCAACTTTTTGCGCAACTGCATCAAGGATGCTTGGTTCAAGCGGCCCGGCGACGCCAAGGGCGATACCGCGTTCCTCGTCGAGGCCTTAATTGATCACACGCAGGAAGCCTTTTTTGCCCAACTCCCGATATTGAGCGAACGGCTGCAGGTGGGTGATGACGATACTGAGATCAGACGCGCCTGGCACAAGGTGTTGTCCAACGCCGCGCAAGGGCTTTTCGACTACTGGACCGATCGCGGTGATTTCGAGACGGTCGACCCGCGCCGCGTCGCTGAGGCGCGACTCAAGCTTACGGGCTGGTTGTTCAGCAGCAAGAGCAAAGGGTTGCCCAAGTTGTTGGAGATTACGCTGAAGAAGGAGAAAGCCGCATGAGCGATGCGCGTATCAACAAGTCACTACGCGAGTGGTGGAAAGATTTGCAAAAAGACCGGGGTGCTCGCGCCGAACTGCGCCGCTGCGATCGCCCTGGCATCGTCATGCTGCACCCAGCTTACGCGCGCTTGCATGCGCGTCTCGCATCGACGCTCAACGGGCCACAATCGGACTACCGGTTGGCTTGTGTGGTCGGTTTGCTCGCGCATGTGGAAGAGGATCGGCGTGACGGTCGCTTGGCCAAGCAAATGGGCGGCAGTCCGCCCGCGGTCAGTGAGCTACGTTTCCGTCGCCTGCTGCAGTGCAAGCCGAACGAACTCTATGTCCGCATGATTCGAATCGTACGTATGCTCGACAAAAAGGTTCCGCTCGACGATCTGATCGACTCGGTCTTTTTCTGGAATGATCAGGTACGTAAACGGTGGGCACTGGACTATTTCAGTGTGACACCGGAACAACAATCCAACTAATACAATCCACAGGGACGAAGCAATGAGCCGATTCGTACAATTACACCTGCTCACCTCCTATCCACCAGCCAATCTCAACCGTGATGACCTCGGTCGACCCAAAACGGCAATGATGGGTGGTGTCAATCGATTGCGTGTATCGTCACAGAGTCTCAAACGGGCTTGGCGTACATCCGAAACGTTCAAGCAGGCGCTGGCGGATCACGTCGGTGTACGCACCAAAGAGATGGGGGTGCGCGTGTATCACGCCTTGCTGGATAAAGGTGTCACGGAAAATCAGGCAATGGACTGGGCCAAGGCGATTGCCGATGTTTTCGGGGACTTGAAAACAGTTCCCAAAAGCAGGAAAGATGAAGAAGTCGACAAAATGGTCGGATTGCATATCAAACAGCTTGCGCATTTCAGTCCGGAAGAACAGCAGGCTATCGATGCCTTGGTCGACCAGTTGGCCGTTGGCGGTGAAGGTCCGGAAAAGGATCAATTAGACTTGTTGCGCCGCGAACACACGGCTGCGGATGTTGCCCTGTTCGGGCGGATGCTGGCCTCTCACCCGGCTTTCAACACAGAAGCTGCGGCCCAAGTCGCGCATGCGATCAGTGTGCATAAGGTGACGGTCGAGGACGATTTCTTCACCGCTGTCGATGATCTCAACGACGGCGAAGAGGATGTCGGTGCCGGACACATGGGAGAAACGGAATTCGCAGCTGGTCTGTTCTACCTCTATTTATGCATCGACAGAGAACAGTTGACAAAAAATCTGTCAGGCGACGAGCAACTCGCCGATCGTACACTCGATGCCCTGATTCGCACCGCCGCAACAGTCGCGCCGACGGGTAAGCAGAACAGCTTTGCCTCGCGTGCAAGGGCGTCGTATATATTGTGTGAATGCGGAGACGCTCAGCCGCGCTCCTTGTCGGTAGCCTTTCTCAAGCCGGTGGCAGGCCAAGACATGCTTACCAGTGCGGTCGAAAGTCTGGAACGGACAAGGGAGAAAATGGATGCGGCGTTCGGCGATGGCGCCGTCCGTGAAGCAATCATGAATGCCCATTGGGGTAGCGGGAACCTGCAGGACGTCATCGCTTGTGCCGTCGCTAAGGACTGAGGTATGCGCACCTATCTGCTTTTTCGGCTATATGGCCTCATGGCGGCATGGGGCGACACGGCGGTGGGTGAGTATCGCCCCAGTCGGTCGCATCCCAGCCGTACTGCCGTACTGGGATTATTGGCAGCCGCGCTTGGTATACGGCGTGATCAGGAAGAGGATCTGCTGGCCCTCGATAGGTCTGCAGGAGTTGCTGTAAGGCTTGATCTTCCCGGTGAGCTGCTGCGCGACTACCACACCACTCAGGTAGCCCCAGAGAGCAAAAAGTTGCACTACCGTACCCGCTCGGACGAGCTGCGCTCCGACCGGCTGCATACCATCCTTTCGCAGCGGGATTATCGTGTCGATGCGGGCGCCAGCATCGCTTTGTACCGTAAAGATGGCGATAACGCACTGGAGCACTGGCGCCATGCCTTGCACGAGCCGGTGTTTCCGCCTTACCTTGGACGCAAGTCGTGCCCATTGGGTTTGCCGATGGACCCGACGATCGTTCGCGCCGATGACCTCAAAGCCGCGTTTGATGCCTATCCGGACTGTAGTGAGCAGTTGGTGGTGTTCACTGGTTGCTACGCAACGTCGCCGCCGAAAACGGTTCGCTACTACAGCGAAGATGCTGACGAGTCTCTCACGCCTGGCATGAGCTACCCCGTTTCCGATCGTTTGCTGAGCCGTCGGCGTTGGCAGTTCGCGATGCGAGACGAATATGCCGCGTCATTGCCACGGTCCGCTAAACGATCCTCGGGCGGGGAGGACGGATGATGTTTTTTAGTCGTCTTCGACTTCATCCAAACATGGATTCTCCGGCAGCGATAAAAATCACCGGCTATCGAGAGCATCAGGCTATTTGGGATCTGTTTGATCCCGAGCCGGACGCTAAACGGGACTTTTTATTTCGCCGAGAGACCGCGGCCGGACTACCCGTCTTTTATCTGGTTTCACAACGCAAGCCCGTGGATCGCCATGCCTTTTGGGACATTCAAACTAAGGACTATCAACCTAAGCTGTCCGAAGGCCAGATGCTGGGTTTTAGCCTAAAGGCGAACCCGGTGGTCACGAGAACGAACAGCGAAGGGCGGTCGGTTCGCAACGATGTCGTTATGGATCTCAAAAAAAGCACCGGTTGGGGTGAACAAAAACCGGAGAAAAGGGCATCTCAGGATGTGCTCGTGCAGCAAGCCGGAGAGCGATGGCTGAATGAACGCCTCGATCGGCGGGGTGCCAGGTTGGATAGTCTCAGGGCCGATGGATATCGGCGTCATCAAAGTTACAAGCGTGGTCAAAAGGCAGCGATCCGCTACAGCACGCTGGACCTACAGGGTACGCTCACGGTGACCGATCCCAAACGGTTTCAGGAAGTTTTGTTTTATGGCATAGGTCCGGCCAAGGCATTTGGCTGTGGTTTGTTGCTGGTTCGCCGTCTCTAGCCCATACTCAACGGAGCGGGTAAATCATGTCGTTTGCGATGAAATTGACTCAGGCGGAAATCGACGCAATGTCGATGAATGAAAAGCTGGCGCTTTCCGAGGCGTTATGGTGTTCGATTGCGTCCGTATCGGAAGGCCCGCCTCTTCCGCAATGGCATAAGGATGTGCTCGACGAGCGTTTGCAAAACGAAGCAACTGACTCCGATGATTGGCAATCTGTCAGGCGGCGTATCGAACGGACATGAAGCTCAATATTCGCAAGGAGGCGGAGCAAGATATCGACCAAGCGTTCGGCTGGTATTGGGTTAACGCGTCGCACGTGGCGAATCGTTTTCTCGATGCATTGGATGCCGTGTTTGCATTGATCGTTGAACGCCCGGAATTGTTTCCCATCGTGTACCGCGATTTGCACCGAGCCACTGTTCGGCGGTTTCCTTTTTCGGTGTATTACCGGGTAAGCGACACCGACGTCACGGTTGTCGCTGTATTACATCAGCATCGTGCTGACGAAATCTGGCACGAACGCTGAGCATGTTGCCGCCACTTAAGCCGATTGCCATGAAAGAGCGTGTTTCGTTGATTTTCATCGAGCGTGGTGAGATCGATGTGATCGATGGTGCTTTCGTGGTTGTCGATAAAAATGGCGTGCGTACTCATATTCCGGTCGGCAGTGTGGCCTGCATCATGCTGGAACCGGGTACACGGGTGTCTCACCGTGCAGCGGCACTCGCGGCGAGGGTGGGTACCTTGTTGGTTTGGGTGGGGGAGGCGGGCGTTCGGCTCTATGCCGCAGGGCAGCCCGGTGGTGCGCGCTCGGATCGCCTGCTTTATCAAGCTAAGTTGGCTCTTGATGAAACATTACGTCTGAAAGTTGTGCGGAAGATGTACGAAATCCGTTTCGACGAAAAACCACCGGAGAGACGCAGTGTCGATCAGTTACGTGGGATAGAAGGGGCCAGGGTAAAGAAGACCTACCAACTGCTCGCCCAACGTCACGGAGTTGTCTGGAAGGGGCGCCGTTACGATGCCAAGGATTGGGACAAGTCCGATTTGCCAAACCTCTGCGTTAGCGCTGCCACGGCCTGTCTCTACGGCATCACCGAAGCGGCCGTGTTGGCGGCAGGCTATGCACCGGCGGTTGGTTTCATCCACACCGGTAAACCGTTGTCGTTCGTTTACGATATTGCGGATTTGTTCAAATTCGACGGTGTAGTGCCCATCGCGTTTAAGATCGCCGCGGCTGCACCTGCTCAGCCGGAACGCCAAGTCCGTCTTGCCTGCCGCGATCATTTCCGACAGACCAAGCTACTTGGGAGGATCATTCCGACCATCGAAGAGGTACTCGCTGCCGCGCAGGTCAAACCACCTGAGCCACCGGAAGAGGCGATGCCGATCGCGATATCTGAAGACGAGGGTATGAGTGATGTTGGTCATCGTAACTGAGAATGTACCACCACGTTTGCGTGGCCGTTTAGGCGTGTGGTTGGTCGAGATTAGGGCCGGCGTATATATCGGAAATCCATCGGCGAAATTGCGCGACTTTATATGGGATCAGATTCAGCAAGGGCTTGAAGAGGGTAATGCCGCTATGGCTTGGAATACGAACACCGAGTCAGGTTACGACTTTAAGACATTGGGCGAGAATCGTCGTGAACCCGTGGATTTCGATGGTTTGCGTCTAGTCTCGTTTTTGCCATCCGATCAAAATGAGACGGCTCTTTAACAACAAGGGATTGCCCACAACCGAAAATCGTGTGTACTGGTTGTGGGCTCGAAAAAATTGGTGGAAAATTTCGCGGTTGGTTTTCTCCACTGATTCAGCGACTTAGCTGAAGTGTGTTCCCCGCACCTGCGGGGATGAACCGAAAAAAACCACCACCGCCCGCCGCCGTCCTCGGTGTTCCCCGCACCTGCGGGGATGAACCGGCGGCGGGTGTTGGGTGGGTAATCCTTACACCGTGTTCCCCGCACCTGCGGGGATGAACCGTTTTGGTTCGGAACCAGCAGCACGGGCGGATCGTGTTCCCCGCACCTGCGGGGATGAACCAATCAATTACCCATTAACGAAATAGACGCACGCGTGTTCCCCGCACCTGCGGGGATGAACCGTCGATGAAATTAAACGATTAGAAGCGCAAGGATGTGTTCCCCGCACCTGCGGGGATGAACCGTAATATTCATCATTATATTCTATGATGACATCGTGTTCCCCGCACCTGCGGGGATGAACCGATACGGGCTGGTCACTTCGCCGGTAATATAGGGTGTTCCCCGCACCTGCGGGGATGAACCGTTGAAATTGAATATCATTGTCGGTAGCTGTGCGTGTTCCCCGCACCTGCGGGGATGAACCGATGATTTCAACGCTAAGAAGTCCGCACGGCGTGTGTTCCCCGCACCTGCGGGGATGAACCGTGTGCATAGGTCCGGTGACCCCTCCACCAGCAGTGTTCCCCGCACCTGCGGGGATGAACCGGACTGGCTGAGCGATCACCGCAAAACGAGAAGAGTGTTCCCCGCACCTGCGGGGATGAACCGTTCCCGGAATCGCGGTGATCCGCAAGCCCCGGGTGTTCCCCGCACCTGCGGGGATGAACCGTAATACGATTTAGCTTTTTCGCTAACTCAGATGTGTTCCCCGCACCTGCGGGGATGAACCGGCGATTGGATGGCTATCCAGGAGATCGCCAACGTGTTCCCCGCACCTGCGGGGATGAACCGGTCGAGTCTCCGGCGGACTTCGGCACGGACCCGTGTTCCCCGCACCTGCGGGGATGAACCGCCGGATCGATGCGAACGAGGCCGGGGCCTACAGTGTTCCCCGCACCTGCGGGGATGAACCGGCCACCCAACTAAACGAGGCCAAAGCAGGTCGGGTGTTCCCCGCACCTGCGGGGATGAACCGTACTTGCCGAGGACATTCTAGATATTGCCGACGTGTTCCCCGCACCTGCGGGGATGAACCGATGCCTGGCTTGCATGGATAGTATTCACCATGCGTGTTCCCCGCACCTGCGGGGATGAACCGTTCGGGGGGGCTGCTGCTGAACTACTGAATCCGTGTTCCCCGCACCTGCGGGGATGAACCGAGGGTGTCTTATCCGTTACCGAGAGTGGTACGGTGTTCCCCGCACCTGCGGGGATGAACCGGCGCCGTAGAGGATAGGTTGCTACCGGGTCTCGTGTTCCCCGCACCTGCGGGGATGAACCGTGCCGGATTACATTGCTGCGAGCGTTGAGGCTGTGTTCCCCGCACCTGCGGGGATGAACCGGTGGTTGTTGGGTGTCGACCGCCCAAAAATGGGTGTTCCCCGCACCTGCGGGGATGAACCGCCACCCAGATCACCAGTGCTGACGCTACCAAAGTGTTCCCCGCACCTGCGGGGATGAACCGGGACTGGAAGTTGTTGCGGATCAAGTGGTTGCGTGTTCCCCGCACCTGCGGGGATGAACCGACCCGTCATCAGCTGTAAGGTCTGCGCCGAGAGTGTTCCCCGCACCTGCGGGGATGAACCGTCGATGTTGTACATCTGCGCGACATGTTGGATGTGTTCCCCGCACCTGCGGGGATGAACCGGCGTGGCTAGAGGGCGACTGGGATATTGTTGCGTGTTCCCCGCACCTGCGGGGATGAACCGTCTGGGAGATCTGGGACAAGGAATCGAAAAAGGTGTTCCCCGCACCTGCGGGGATGAACCGTCATAACCCACACCTAGCTCATAGCTTGCTGTGTGTTCCCCGCACCTGCGGGGATGAACCGCCGAAATACTCGGTGTTGGTGCAATCACATAGGTGTTCCCCGCACCTGCGGGGATGAACCGACTGTTGGGCAAGCTTGCCCCCAACGAAGGCAGTGTTCCCCGCACCTGCGGGGATGAACCGGACAACACCCTCGAACCACCATCACGCGCGACCGTGTTCCCCGCACCTGCGGGGATGAACCGTTTCAATTAACGTGGAACCATTCGTCTGCCTCGTGTTCCCCGCACCTGCGGGGATGAACCGACTTGAACGCCTGCCATTCCTGCGGATTCAAGGTGTTCCCCGCACCTGCGGGGATGAACCGCGTAAGAAGCGCACAAAGACAATCACTTGATCCGTGTTCCCCGCACCTGCGGGGATGAACCGCTGACTAAGACCGTCGAGCGCTCAAAACCAATGTGTTCCCCGCACCTGCGGGGATGAACCGTCCAGGGTGAGCGTGCCGCTCGAACTGGTGGGGTGTTCCCCGCACCTGCGGGGATGAACCGGCGTTTGCGCTCGGGTTTGATGTAACAGTGGGGTGTTCCCCGCACCTGCGGGGATGAACCGGCAATGGCACATTGACGGCGATCGACACCGGTAGTGTTCCCCGCACCTGCGGGGATGAACCGCTTTAGAGGCTGTCCAGCAGCTTGCTGAATCCGTGTTCCCCGCACCTGCGGGGATGAACCGCTAAAGTTGATCTAGGTGCCTCTAGGTCAGATGTGTTCCCCGCACCTGCGGGGATGAACCATTGATGAACTGAGGATGACTAATGGCTACGACGTGTTCCCCGCACCTGCGGGGATGAACCGGTACCGCGCTCGATGGCGTCGATAACGGCCCCGTGTTCCCCGCACCTGCGGGGATGAACCGATCCGGTTTGTAATCTAGGGGTATCTGCGCCCCGTGTTCCCCGCACCTGCGGGGATGAACCGTACACGGGCGGCAAGAGCCCTCGGCACGTTAGGTGTTCCCCGCACCTGCGGGGATGAACCGCCTCATTGCTCCTCCTCAAGCCTGTCCAACACGTGTTCCCCGCACCTGCGGGGATGAACCAGCCGGCTGTTGTGGGCCATGACCCCATCAAGAGTGTTCCCCGCACCTGCGGGGATGAACCGCCGAGCCAGTCGGGGGTATGGCCGACGATGGAGTGTTCCCCGCACCTGCGGGGATGAACCGCTAGCGGCTACCGTTAAGTCGACATCCGCAGAGTGTTCCCCGCACCTGCGGGGATGAACCGGACCTTCAACGCATATTCCTGATCCTCTGCCGCGTGTTCCCCGCACCTGCGGGGATGAACCGGAGTTGCAATACGCCACCCTGGCCGTTCCACTGTGTTCCCCGCACCTGCGGGGATGAACCTCGCCCTGCATCTTCTGAATATCCAATTGCAAAGTGTTCCCCGCACCTGCGGGGATGAACCGTGTAGACTCCACTTGCAAGTAGATCAAGTTTTGTGTTCCCCGCACCTGCGGGGATGAACCGGCTTTCTTTTCGGCCCACGGCAGTGCTCGATAGTGTTCCCCGCACCTGCGGGGATGAACCGTCGGTGACCAGTTACGGTACGAACAACGAAAAGTGTTCCCCGCACCTGCGGGGATGAACCCCGGGCTACCCATCGAAGGGGCGTGTTCCCCGCACCTGCGGGGATGAACCGTTTGCCCTCGCCAGATCGCACGCCACGCGGTTGTGTTCCCCGCACCTGCGGGGATGAACCTGCAGTAGACGTATCAAGTTTTACCGATTGTGAGGTGTTCCCCGCACCTGCGGGGATGAACCACTTGACCACGCAACGTACCGCCGGCAGTCAACGTGTTCCCCGCACCTGCGGGGATGAACCGATGCACTGACCGATGACACCGACACCACCGCCGTGTTCCCCGCACCTGCGGGGATGAACCGACCGGCCGAGCCGGCGAAAGGCAGCGACTGCCGTGTTCCCCGCACCTGCGGGGATGAACCGCAGCAACTCCGGTCCTGGATCAGCCGCATACGGTGTTCCCCGCACCTGCGGGGATGAACCGCCATTCCCGCTGCGGTCGCGGAGGCGTTGCCGGTGTTCCCCGCACCTGCGGGGATGAACCGATACATGGCGGCAGGTCATTCGCCGTCTCGGCGTGTTCCCCGCACCTGCGGGGATGAACCGTAGTTAAATGGTGGGTCGTGCAGGATTCGAACGTGTTCCCCGCACCTGCGGGGATGAACCAGTGATGGGGCACCAGCGATTAGCCGGTCGAGTAGTGTTCCCCGCACCTGCGGGGATGAACCGAACAAAGTACAACCGAATTGTGGGCGAGACGCGTGTTTCCCGCACCTGCGGGGATGAACCGCGAAGAGAAGCCCGTATAGCCGCCGGTCTGTGCGTGTTCCCCGCACCTGCGGGGATGAACCGGCGGCAGAAACAACACGAATACGGCTCTCTATGTGTTCCCCGCACCTGCGGGGATGAACCGGCGGCATCGGATGAAACAGGATGATAAGCGGCGTGTTCCCCGCACCTGCGGGGATGAACCGCACGCGCAGACTCTCGCGAAATTCGATTATGGGTGTTCCCCGCACCTGCGGGGATGAACCGTCACGATTCACCCGGCGCATGGCCATGCTCAGGTGTTCCCCGCACCTGCGGGGATGAACCGCATTCCAGCAACAAGACGATCAAGTTTTGGTTGTGTTCCCCGCACCTGCGGGGATGAACCGATTCACGGCTGCTGTTGACGAGATCCAGCGCGGTGTTCCCCGCACCTGCGGGGATGAACCGACAATACCGGCGGTCGTCGCACGTAATGTATCGTGTTCCCCGCACCTGCGGGGATGAACCGATCGAGACCCGCACCGGTTACCAGCAGGTCTAGTGTTCCCCGCACCTGCGGGGATGAACCGGCGGGACGCTTATCGCGCACAAAACGAACAAAGTGTTCCCCGCACCTGCGGGGATGAACCGAACTGAACAGTTATGCCGCGATCCGTGACGAAGTGTTCCCCGCACCTGCGGGGATGAACCGCATTCGAGCGTCTCCGAGCGGAGCTTGTCCGAAGTGTTCCCCGCACCTGCGGGGATGAACCGCCGGACAACAGTGCGAAGCGATTTCGTCAGGTGTGTTCCCCGCACCTGCGGGGATGAACCGGCACCGCATCGGCGCGCGCGGAAACTCGTTTCGTGTTCCCCGCACCTGCGGGGATGAACCGTTCAGCACACGAGTGAGGCTGCATGGTGTGGAGTGTTCCCCGCACCTGCGGGGATGAACCGTCCACCGGACCCGAATCGGTTACGCGCACACCGTGTTCCCCGCACCTGCGGGGATGAACCGCGTCCACAGCCCAGGGGCCGTTGGCATTGGCCGTGTTCCCCGCACCTGCGGGGATGAACCGTTACAGTTCGCAGACGGTGAATGGTTAGGCGCGTGTTCCCCGCACCTGCGGGGATGAACCGGCAATTATGCTCCAGGCGATCCTGCACGACGAGTGTTCCCCGCACCTGCGGGGATGAACCGCATTGCCAGTCGGACAGCACGAACTGTTGGCGGTGTTCCCCGCACCTGCGGGGATGAACCGAATGTGAGCAAAAACTGGTCCACGAAGATTATGTGTTCCCCGCACCTGCGGGGATGAACCGGTCATGCCGGTGCCCCATTTGGACAAACCGGCGTGTTCCCCGCACCTGCGGGGATGAACCGCACGGAGACCTGGCCTGCGGACAAGGGTACTGGGTGTTCCCCGCACCTGCGGGGATGAACCGTTTGAGCCTTTCGCGGCATTGTTGCCCCCGGTGTGTTCCCCGCACCTGCGGGGATGAACCGCCGTCGAATTCGGATGGACCATCGGCATTAAGGTGTTCCCCGCACCTGCGGGGATGAACCGTTCTGTCGTCAAAGCGGCAAAACGTTTACCACGTGTTCCCCGCACCTGCGGGGATGAACCGGTCGAGTATATCTCCATATTAGCCCAGGCCCAGTGTTCCCCGCACCTGCGGGGATGAACCGGCGCTGGTTCTTACATGTTCCCAGGCTTTTACGTTCTCTCTGTAGAAGTGGATCAAACTTCATTGTGGAGTAATAGTCGCAGACTTCGTGTCACATGCGCTTTTAGACGCATCAATCAAATTGTTCAAGTGGATTGTCTGTTTCAAATGCGCTGAATCGGTCATTAACAGGTTAGAATCTGGCGCTGTTTTCCCTGGACCATGCCGTGCGCGACCCTTCCACCCAAAACATGAGCGGCAGCGAGAAGCGGGCGACCTTCGGGCTCGCCGGCGTATACGGCTTTCGTATGCTCGGGCTGTTTTTGATTCTGCCGGTGTTCGCCCTGTTCGCCGAGCGGATGCCGGATGCGACGCCCTTGTTGACCGGTCTGGCGGTGGGTATCTACGGCCTGACGCAGGCGATACTGCAGATCCCTTTCGGCCTGCTGTCCGATCGCATCGGACGCAAGCCGGTGATCTTCGGCGGTCTGGTGTTGTTTGCATTGGGCAGCGCGATTGCGGCCGTCGCGGATGACATCTGGTGGGTGATCGTCGGGCGGGCGGTGCAGGGTAGCGGTGCCATCGCCGCGGCGGTAATGGCCTTGGCGGCCGATCTTACGCGTGAAGAACATCGCACCAAGGCGATGGCGACCATCGGAATCACCATCGGCGCGTCGTTCATGCTGGCAATGATGGCCGGCCCGGTGCTGGGCAAGCTGATCGGTATCGAGGGGATTTTCTGGCTGACCGCGGTATTGGCGCTTGTCGGTATCGCCATCGTCGCCTTGGTGGTGCCTACCCCGACACATAGCCGCGTTCATCGCGATGCCGAGACGGTGCCCTCGATGTTTCGCCGGGTGCTGCGCGACGGTGATTTGCTGCGTCTCGATCTCGGTATATTCACCCTGCACCTGATTCTCACCGCGCTGTTCTTGGCGGTGCCTTTGGTGTTGCGTGATCTTGGGCTGGAACCGTTGCGCCATGCCTCGCTCTATCTGCCGGTCATGGTCGTGTCGATTATCGTCATGGTGCCTTTCGTGATCATGGCCGAACGAGGCGGGCGCATGAAGGCGGTATTTCTCGGCGCGGTTGCGGTCTTGATGTGCGCGCAGCTCGGGCTGGCATTTGCCGTGCAGCAGTTTTGGGGCTTTGTGGCGGCTTTGGCCTTGTTTTTTACGGCTTTCAATCTGCTCGAGGCGACCTTGCCGTCATTGGTCTCCAAGACCGCGCCGGTCGATGCCAAGGGCACCGCAATGGGCGTCTATTCCAGCGCGCAATTCGCCGGCGCGTTTTTCGGCGGCCTGATCGGTGGCTTGGTGCATCAGCAACTCGGCTTGGCCGCGGTATTTGTCGCTGGCGCGGTGATTGCCATGATTTGGCTACTGGCGGCATCGGGTATGGGACAGCCCGGGCGTTACAGCAGCCGCCTGCTGAACCTGGACGATGTGTCGGCCGAGCATGGCGCGGGAGACCTCGCAACCCGCCTGCGCAACGTACCGGGTGTTATCGAGGCCGTGGTGGTCGCCGATGAAGGGGTGGCTTATCTCAAAATCGATCGTGACCGACTCGACGATGGTGCATTGGATGAAATTGTGGCCCGGCCCGCGTAGACTGCGGGGCGGTAGAATCGATCCGGCACCGCACGGAGGCGGCGGTCGGCCAGAGGAGGAAAAATGGCAAGCAGAGGCGTAAACAAGGTCATTCTGATCGGCAATCTGGGGCAAGACCCCGAGGTGCGCTACATGCCCAATGGTGGGGCCGTGTGCAATATCACCGTGGCGACATCGGAGACCTGGAAGGATAAGAACACCGGGGAAAACCAGGAGCGCACCGAGTGGCATCGCGTGGTGATGTTTCGTCGTTTGGCGGAAATCGCCGGTGAATATCTGAAAAAAGGGTCCAAGGTTTATCTTGAAGGCCGCTTGCAGACCCGCAAGTGGCAAGACCAGCAGGGCCAGGATCGCTACACTACCGAGATCGTCGCCGACGAAATGCAGATGCTCGACAGTCGCGGGGGGGGTAGCACGGATTTCCGGCCGGCACAGTCGAACGCTGCGCCGCAGCAATCACAGCAGCCTCAGAATGCGCCGGTCGATAACGGTTTCGAAGACGACATTCCATTCTAAGTTCACCGATGTGGTTCTTTGCGGTGACCCATGCGGGGCTCCGGCCCCGTTTTTCGTATCGGCCGTATAGGATATCTCGCGCCTGATATGTATACCCTGCTCATTGTTTTTTTCCTGATCGCAATCGTCACCTCGTTTTTGTGTTCGCTATGGGAGGCGGTGTTGCTCAGCATTACGCCTTCATATGCGCAGATCAAGGTGAGAGAGGGGGGTGCCCTGGGACGTCGTCTGCAGGCGTTCAAGGAAAACATCGACCGGCCGCTGGCCGCGATCCTCACGTTAAACACCATCGCCCATACCGCCGGAGCGATCGGCGTCGGCGATCAGGCGAGCAAACTCTGGTCGGAAGCCAATCCATTGATCACCGGACTGGTTGTCCCGGTGTTGATGACGCTGGCGATCTTGGTGCTGTCGGAGCTCATTCCGAAAACGCTCGGGGCGAACTATTGGCGTGAATTGGCTCCCTTCACGGCGCGCTCGCTCGCGTTGATCATCCGTATCTTGGCGCCCTTGGTCTGGTTCAGCCAGTTTGTGACCAAAGCACTGAAAAAAGAGGAAGTGACCAGCGCCTTCTCGCGCAAGGATTTTCTGGCGATGGCCGACATCGGTGCCCAGCATGGCATCTTTGAACAACAGGAATCGGAAATCATCGGCAACCTGTTGCGCTTCCGCTCGGTGGGTGCAAAAGACGTGATGACGCCGCGCATGGTCGTTATTGCCGCGTCGGCGCGGCAGTCAATCGGAGAATTTTTGGCGGGAGACCGCAACCCGCGTTTCTCGCGCATATTGCTTTACGAAGACGATTCGCGCGACCACATCATTGGCTATTTGCTCAAAGATGAATTGTTGGCTCGAATGGTCGAGGGGCAAAAAGACGCCGAGTTGCGCACCCTGCGACGCGATATCATCGCTGTGCGCGAAGACCACCCCATCATCGAGTTGTTCAACCGCTTTCTTTCGAGCCGCGAGCACATCGCATTGGTCGTCGATGAATTCGGCGGCATGGCCGGGGTCGTGACCATGGAAGATGTGATCGAAACCCTGATCGGCGTCGAAATCGTCGACGAATCGGATCAGGCGCCGGACATGCAGCTCTTGGCGCGCCGTAATTGGGAACGGCGGGCGCGGCGTTCAGGGCTCATTGTCGAAGAGCGTCCTTCCGAACAGATGCCGGCGGAGCCGGCACCTGGTTCGGACGATTGAAAAATCCCGGGTAGCCCCAGGGACGCACTTCCTCGGTGGTGATTGTTATTGTAGCGCCCATCGTCCATTGCCATTTCTCGGGGTCAGTCGACACAGGCCGTGATTGTGATCAATCTTGTGAGGACTGATGGGCGCGTCTTGTGCCTTTAGTCAAGCACGGGGCGTGCCAGGATCGGTATCTCCATGAATCGATGGCCTTTTGGATTCCGAGTTCCGGGAAGTTAATTCGTGGCTGTAAAGACTTTAGACAACGTCCAGGGCGGCGTCGGTTTGGTGGTGTATTACGGTACGAGAAACTGCCGCCGCATCATTCTTTTGTAGCGTGGAAAAGCTGCACGAATTGCTGCAATGCGACCGTCTCCGGCCGGCAGCTTGGATCTATTCCCAAGTCAATGATTTTATGTTGATTTATTCGTTTTTTGAGATTGTTGCGCAAGGTCTTGCGGCGTTGGCCGAAGGCAAGACTCACCAGCTCCCCGAAACCTTCCAAGTCGTTGGTCGAAACCGGGGGATTTTCGAGCGGTAACAAACGCACCACGCTGGAGTCGACCCTGGGTGGCGGATTGAAAGATTCGGGTCCGATATCGAACAATGGAATCACTTCACAACGGGCTTGCAGCATCACTGAAAGCCGGCCATAGGTACGCGATCCCGGGCTCGCAGCCATGCGATCGACCACCTCTTTTTGCAACATGAAATGCATATTGCAAATCACTTTGCCTTGAGACAGCAAATGGAACAGCAAAGGGGTAGAAATGTTGTACGGTAAATTGCCCACTAAGCGCAGCGAACGTTGGTCCGTTTGAAGGCTTCGAAAATCGAACTTCAGCGCGTCGGCGTTATGCAGGTTCAGCGTCCCATAAGCCGCACAACGGTCGGCAAGTGGTTCGAGTAAATCACGGTCCAGTTCGATCGCGTCGATTTCACCGCAGCGTTGCAACAGGCCCTTGGTCAGCGCGCCTTGACCCGGCCCGATCTCGACCAGGTGTTCCTCCGGGCGCGGGTCGACGGCATCGAGGATGCGCTCGATCACGCTTTGATCGTGCAGGAAGTTCTGGCCGAACCTTTTCCTGGGACGGTGGCTCAAGGGGTTGTCCTGGTGTTTGCGTTAGAAATGAAGGCGTTAAGTTTCGGGCAAAACCAAGGGTCTGGGCAAATCGGGGTGTCAGGTGCGCGTGGGAGAAGCGAGTGGGTCGTTTCGAATTTCGCGGCGGTCGACAACAGAATCACAAAGCAGCCACTTCAAATTGCAGCTTGTTCAAACAGTTACCGGGGTTCCCGCGCAAGCCCGTACGATGCTGCTAAGGGCCCCGATTTGAAGCCTATACTGAGATTACATGGCAACGAAATTGAAGGAGCAAATGATGGCTGGCGAAAAATGTGAGGTGCATGAAAATCACGACCATGTGCACGGTGAGCACTGCGGTCACACCAAGATCAAACATGGAGATCACACCGACTACCTGCATGACGGTCATATGCACCACAAACACGGTGATCACTATGATGAACATCGTCTCGACGTTAACGAAACCAATCCAGACCGATGCCAGCCGATCAAGCATGAAGACGCCCATGTCCATGGGCCCGGCTGCGGACACGAGGCTGTTCCCCATGGCGACCACACGGACTATATAGTCGATGGCCGACTGCATCACCCTCACGGTGACCACTGCGACGACCACGGTCCGGTAGATACGGAAGAAAATCTGAAACGGTGAGGAGGTAATTCTCCATAGTGCGACAACGCAACGCCACTCGTACGTCGCCACTGTTGCATTGTCCATGCGGTAGTCGAATCACCGCTGTGCCGATTGCTGTTTCCCGCGTTTCAGCAAATTCCTGCAAAAGCTTGGTTGGCATGCGACCGAGTTCGGTGTTCAGAGTCGTTCTGAACGCGTCATTCAGTTGCCGAATCCGCTAGGCTGTCACTATTTAACGACCGTCAGCTCAGGCCTTTTCGGCTCGTCGAGCAGATCGATCGTCTGTTTGCATCGCTTATTCTTCAAGAACGCGGCGTAGGTACGTTCGGTCGTCTTGACCGACGCCTCTGTGTCCGGTTAGTTCATTGCACATCGGCGCAGCACCGGTACGAGCCTTTCGGCCAGGCGTGCGCGTGTGGCATCGGACGTTGCTCATTCAAGCGCGCAGCAACGCGGAAAGCCCGTACCGACGCGCCCGAAGGGAGCTATTGCACCGATACGGCGTTGCGGTGCTTGGAAAGGGTGGCCATTCCGTGCGCACCGCGCCTTGTCTCGCCCCATTCGGGCGACTCTGACGTTCAACGAATTAACCGGACAGAACACTGGATTCCAAGACGGTCAGCAAAACTGCCTACAACCCTCATTCCCGCCTCTCTAACAGGCTCGAGACTTGACCTGGACGACAGGATTAACTTCCTTGGGTCAGGTGCCGATCTTGCTAGGTGAAGGACGTGGCGCGTACGAACGATATCGATTCGGTTCTTGCCACTTAAAGGCCGGAGACTTTTTGCCGATGCTGCACGTACATCGATGTTGTCTCTGATTCTCTAATTTAGGGGGATTTTATGAAAGTATTCAGGCTGCTTTTGGCGGGTGTAACCGTACTCGCAACCTCACTGGCGACCGCAGAGCAGGCGCCCGATTCCATCGTACAGCTAGCGCCATCGCTGCAACCGTGGGGGCAGAATCCGGTTGTCGTCGATGCTGTCCGGTCGCAGAACGCCAAGGGATTATCTTTGGAACAAATCCGGCAGCGGGATGTGCAGTGGCGTGCGACGTCGGGTCTCGACAATGAAATGCAGGAAATGATCGAGGGGACGGTTGGTCAAGAGCTGTCGCGTCTGGAATCGAGTAAGCCGTACGTTACCGAGATCTTTGTCATGGACAACCAGGGTGCGAATGTCGCCATGAGCAACAAGACGTCCGACTATTGGCAGGGCGACGAGGCCAAGTTCACTGAGTCTTTCAAAGGTGGTGCCGGCGCACTCCACGTCGGTGATGTTGAGTTCGATGAGAGCGCGCAAGCCTACTTGGTGCAGGTCTCCGTGCCGGTTGTGGACGGCGGCAAGGCAATTGGCGCAATGACGATTGGGATAAACATCGACGAGTTCGAGGCTCAGTAGAACGTTATCCAAAATTTTTGATGGTTTGGTTCTGGTTTTAGGGGATTGGATATGTCTTGGTTCAGAAATCTTACTTTTCGCTGGAAGTTAACCCTTCCGGTTGTCGTCATGGCTGTTTTGATGGCAAGCATTGCGATCACTGGAATCGTTCAGGTTTCGCGTCTCGGTCACCATGTCAATCAGCTTGCCGACGAGTATGTACCAAGCTTAGATTTTCTGATACAGGCCGACCGTGATCTCTACCAGGCTTTGGTTGCGGAACGCAGTCTGATTTTTCTTGATGCCAAGTCGGATCAATACACGGCCATGGTCGCCATGCATGAAGAGAATATCGAGCAGGCGCGAGCGCGTGTGGGTAAGTTCTTTGAAATTACAGGCTCGCAATCGGCGCGCGACCGGCAACAGACGTTTTTCATGCTATTCGATAAGTGGGTGTCAGTGACGAAGGAGGTTCGGAGTCAGCGCACAAATGGAGGACGACAGGGGCGGCGAACCGCGATTGATTTGAGCTTCAAAGAGGGAGAAGCGAGTTTCGATGAAATGCGTGGGGTGCTTGATGCGCTGACGGAAGAGGTTGCGGCTGCTGCAGCGGCAGACGGCGAACAGGCGCATGGCGATGTGGACCACAGCTACGTGCTGATGGTCACGACCCTGGCTGCCGGTATCCTGGTCTGCGTGCTGACGGCCTTGTTGTTTCCGCCACTGATCAACTCGCCTCTGCGGCGGGTTATCGGTGCGATCGAGGACCTTTCGAAAGGAAATGGTGATTTGACCATGCGCATCGAGGTGGAGAGTAGGGATGAGCTGGGTCGCCTGTCACGGGGTTTAAACGAGTTTTTGGAGAAGTTGCACGGTTTGGTTTCTCAACTTTCCGGAACCGCAGGGCAGGTGCGAGACGCGTCACGGCATTTGTTGGAGTTGAACGACAACTCACAGCAGATGGTTTCGCAGCAGCACACTTCCACAGAGATGGTTGCGACGGCAATGAACGAGATGGCGGCCACCGTTCACGATGTCGCGCAAAGCGCGAGCCAGGCGGCCGATGCGGCGCGTCAGGCTGATGATGATGCGAATGGGGGTAGTGAGTTGGTGAGCAGTTCTGCCGATACAATTCGTAAACTCGCTGCGGAAGTCGACAATGCGGCGGCTGTCATCAAGACGCTGGAAAGCGAAACTGAACAAGTGGGTTCAGTGCTTGACGTGATTCGAGGTATCGCGGAACAAACCAACCTGTTGGCACTGAACGCGGCGATCGAAGCAGCTCGTGCGGGTGAACAGGGGAGGGGCTTTGCCGTTGTCGCCGATGAAGTTCGAACGCTGGCCAGCCGCACACAACAGTCGACCACGGAAATTCAGTCCATGATCGAGCGATTGCAGAGCGGTGCCCGGGACGCTGTGGTGGTTATGGATTCCGGCCGAGAGAACGCGCGGGTGAGTGTCGAGCGTGCAGAGTCTGCCGGTTCTTCGCTGGGGAAGATCACCCGAGCAGTGGCGTCTATCAGCGAAATGAACACTCAGATCGCCGCTGCTGCCGAAGAGCAGAGCACGGTGACGGAGAGCATCAATCAGAACGTCGGAGAGATTAGTGAGATCTCTAACCGTACTGCCGAAATTTCGACGGAGGTTGCTCAGTCCAGCTTGACCTTGTCAACGCATGCGGAGGCGCTCGACAAGATCGTCCGAAATTTCAAAATCTGAGTCTAAGATGTGTCAGCGAGTTAGGGCGTGAGTGGAACGTATCCTTATTGGCCCAACATGTAGCCGGATCATTGGTTGTAATGGGAGACCGGATGCAGGACTGGGAATGGATGAAATACAATCTTTCAATGCCGCAGGTCACAGCTATCAGATGATGCCCGGCGGATCGGATGCCAATACGGGGTCATCGAAATCATCGACAGCCTTGATGCCTACCTCTCAAGCGCCGTATCGTCCGAAGCATAATCCGCCGGGCAACACTTCTGGCCGAACCTTTTCCTGGGGCGGTGGTTCAAGGGGGCGTCCTGGTGTTTCCGATAGATTTCAGATGATTATGAAGTAGTGGGTTGGGAATGCCCACGAGGATCAATCGGTTGGGTTTACGAGGGAGAAGCGAGTGGGGCGCTTCGATTTTCGCGATGGTCGGAAAGACTCTGGTCTTACCCATCGGAACGTTCGGCTCGAACGTCGGCATAACCAGCAATCAAACCTGGATGCGGTGAGTCGTGGTAATTTAAGTGGCGTTCGTCGAACGACGTGTGCCAGAGATCTTCCGATCCAGATTATTCGGGATTAGGAAGGTTTACGCTCAAAGGGAAGGCCGCAAGCTTGCCACGCCAGCGCTCTCAGGACTACCGAAAGCCACGGTGATGTCGACAGGACCATGCGTCCACGAGCCCGAGCTGCAGGAGTACCGATGCGGTCAGAAACTGCCGAACCCGAAACCGGTGCGTCGCTCGCTTTGTACCTGCGGCGCGAGACACGGTCGGCGCACGATCGGGTCGAGTCGAGCGCCTTTGCCCGCCGCGTAGCCGAAGGCCGGCTCGATCTGCCGACATACGTCGCTTATCTGCACACGATGCAGTCGTTTCACGACGAGGTCGAGTCGCTCGTATCGGCATCGACCGATACCCATGTGCGGAATCTCTGGCGCGAGGACATGCGCCGAGTGCCGCACATCAACGATGATCTTGTTGCACTGGAGCGCTACGCGTCCGGCATGCTCCCGATTATCCGCAGCGATCCTTTTGCGGCCTTCTCCGGGTCCGTCGGTACGTCGCCGAAGCGCTTGATCGGCCTGTTGTACGTTGCCGAAGGATCTCGCCTCGGCGGACGCGTCATCGCGCAGAGACTCCTGGCCGCGTATCCCGACCTCGGTCGCAGTGGACTCGATTACCTGACAGGGTATGGCGTGACCACGGGCAAACATTGGGCACACTTCCGGCGTTCTCTGGACCGGCTGTTGCTGGATGACGGCGGAACGGCGGCCGCGCTCGACGGCGCCCAGCTTGGTTTCGACGCAATCGCGGTCGCGTTTGCCGGGCTAGGATCTTGAGCCTTATTTAGTATTTGTGCTTGCGTCGGGGTGATTATTGACACCATGGCGACCACCAGTTAATTTCACGAGTTCAGTGCAGGTCACGGGGCTTGAGTTCAGACTGCACTGCCCAGCTTTGCGTCGAGTAGGCCTTGGGAAACAGCCATGGGTACGGACGAGCAAAGACCTGAAGCCCGGCAAACAAAGGAGAACGACATCCCGGCCACGTTTTTCGTCGCTGGCGTCGGTGCGTCTGCCGGTGGCCTCGAGGCCCTGACACAGCTTGTCGCTGCCCTCCCGGCGCAACCCAACTGCTGTTTCGTTGTCCTTCAACACCTGTCGCCGCATTACCGCAGCATGCTGGTGCAGCTGATCGGCCGCGAGACCTCGCTTGAGGTGATGCCGGCGGAGGACGGCCTGCGACTGCGCCCGGGCTGCGTGTTCGTGGCACCGCCACGTTGGGACCTGATTCTTGATGGTGAACACCTGCGCCTCGTCGAACCGCTGCCCGACATCGCGCCCAAGCCGTCGGTCAACCGCTTTCTCAACTCGTTGGCCAGCGAGTACGGGGAGTACGCGATCGGCGTCATCCTTTCCGGGACCGGTACCGACGGCTCAGCCGGCATCCGCTCGGTCAAGGCCAGTGGTGGCTTGACCTTTGCGCAGGACCCGAACTCCGCCAAGTACGCGGGCATGCCGCGGGCCGCGATCGAGACCGTATCGGTCGATTTCGTACTGTCCCCGGCGGGGATCGCGCGCGAGGTCTCGCAGTACGTCCAGCGTGCACCGCAGATCCGGGTGCCGGAAAAGGCCGACGAGACGGATGCCGAGCGTTACCGGCGCCTGATCAAGCGGGTCTACGAGCACACCAAGGTGGATTTCTCCGGTTACAAGGACAGCACCGTGTGGCGGCGCATCCAGCGGCGCATGGCGACCACGCGCTGTTCGGATGTCGATGGCTATCTGCTGTATACCGAGAAGAATCCGCAGGAACTGGATGCGCTGTGCAAGGACATCCTGATCTCGGTGACCGGCTTCTTTCGCGACAAGGCGGCATTCAACAGTCTCAAGTACCGGCTCAACGACGTCATAACGAACAAGCAGTTCGGCGACGAGATCCGCATCTGGGTGGCCGGCTGTGCCACCGGCGAAGAGGCCTACTCGATCGCGATCCTGCTCGCCGATGCGCTCGGCGACACGATCGACCAGTATCAGATCCAAATATTCGCCACCGATATCGACATGGAGGCGCTGAACCTCGCGCGTCGTGGCATCTATTCGCACGCCGCCCTCGAGCAAACGCCCGTCCACTACGTCGAGAACTATTTCCAACCGAACGCCGACCAACTCGAGATCGTGCGCGAGATACGCGAGATGGTCGTGTTTGCCCGCCAGGATCTGGTCTTGGACCCGCCGTTCTTGCGCCTCGACCTTATCTCGTGTCGCAACGTGCTGATTTACTTCACCCAGGAGTTACAGGCCAAGGTGCTGTCGGTTATGCACTACGGGCTTGCCGAGAGCGGCTGCCTGTTCCTCGGCCGGTCCGAGAACATCTCACAGGCGGAGGACTATTTCGAGCCGCTAGATACCAAGAACCGTATCTTCAAGGCCAAGCCCAAGGTGGCGGGCAGACCCGCCGGCCAGGCGGTCAAGGCGCGCCTCGGCGTGCTCGCCACTCAGCCGAGCCGCAAGAAACGCCCGACGACGCTATCGCTAGCCAATGACATCGCGGCGGCGGCGTATATTCCTCCGTCGGTGCTCATCAACAGCCATTTCACGATCCTGCAAACGATCGGCGACATCCACAATTTCGTCCATTTCCCGGATGGCGTGCCGCAACTGGACTTGTCGGCGATGCTCAGCAAAGAATTGCGCTCCGAGCTGTTGACCCTGATCCACTACGCGCGTTCCAAGCAGAAGGTGGGTCGTGGTTACCCGCGGCGTCTGTCGCCCGGCCCGAAAGGGCTGGTGCGACTTGCCGTGCATCCATACCATCCGCGCGAGGGCGACGAGCGTTTCCTGATCAGTTTCGAGATCACCAAGCGGCGGCGCAGTACCAAGAAACGCGCGAGCGGCGAGGCGGCGTACGACAAGGGTGTCCTCGAAGACGAACTCACCGCGACCCAAGAGCACCTGCAGACCGTCATCGAGGAACTCGAGACGTCGAACGAGGAAATGCAGGCGCTCAACGAGGAAATCCAGGCGGCCAACGAAGAGCTGCAGGCCTCGAACGAGGAACTCGAGGCGTCGAACGAGGAGTTGCAGTCGAGCAACGAAGAACTGGTTACCCTCAACGAGGAGCTGATGATCAAGTCCGCAGACCTGATCAAGCTCAACGCCGAGTTCGAGAACGTCCAGAACAATATCGACTTCCCTATTATCGTGCTCAATGCCGATCTAGTGATCTCGCGTTTCAACAAAGCGGCGCACGATATCCTCAAGCTCGGGTCGTCGTCGCTGACCAAGCCGATTGCCAACCTGGAGCTGTCGGTGCCGTTCAACGAGTTGCCCGCCATCGCCGAGCGGACATTCTCGGATCAGGAACCGATCGTCAGGCCGCTCAGCAGGCAGGACCGGTACTTCCTGCTGCACGCGGTGCCCTTCGAGTCCGACAATGGCGTGACCAGCGGCGTGATCATGGCGTTGCTCGATCAGACTGAGGTCCGGCTCGCCGAACGTCACTCGGCCGAGAACGAGGAACGGCTGCTGGCACTGATGAACAACTCGCCGTCGATCATCAGTGTCAAGGACATCTCCGGTCGTTACACGTTCGTCAACCAGCGTTTCGTCGATTTCTACGGTTTCGAAATCGCCAGCGTTCTCGGCCACACCGATCAGCAGGTGTTCCCTGCACATGTCGCGACGCAGTTGCGCAGCAACGACCTAAAGGTGCTGAATGTGCAGAAGGCCACGCAGACCGAGGAGCAGTTCGAAGACGGCAAATGCACCCGCTATCTTGAGTCGACGCGCTTTCCGATCTTCGACGCCCAGGGGGCCATCACCAGCGTCTGCATTCAGTCGAACGATGTCACCGAGGCGGTCGCCAGCCGCAGCCAGCTGTTGCTGGCGGCGAGCGTGTTCGATCATGCCGGCGAAGGTATCATCGTTACGAATGCCGAAGGCGTGATCGTCTCGGTCAACAACGCGTTCGAGCGCATCACGGGATTCCAGGTCGCGGACGTGATCGGCAGTAAACCCTCGATTCTCAGATCCGGGCGCCACAGCCAGGCCTTCTACAAGGACATGTGGCAACATCTGATCAACGACGGCACCTGGCAGGGCGAGATATGGAACCGGCGCCCTAACGATGAAATCTACCCGGAGTGGGTGACGATCACTGCGGTTAAGGATCATGCCGGGGATACGACGCATTACGTCGGCATATTCACCGACATCACGCAGATCAAGGCGAAGGAATCGCACATCGAACACTTGGCGACACACGACGATCTCACCGGTCTACCCAACCGGGCGTTGTTCACGGATCGGCTGAGGCATGCCCTGGCGCGTGGCGAGCGCAGCAGCCTGCAATGCTACGTGCTGTTCATCGACCTGGACAACTTCAAGGTCATCAACGACAACCTGGGTCACAGCACGGGCGACGAACTGCTGCGCGAGGCCGCGAAGCGGATCATGGCCTGTCTGCGAGACCAGGATACCGTGGCTCGCTGGGGGGGCGATGAGTTCGTTGTCGTGCTAGAGGAGATCGACGCCGAGCGTGTCACGATGATCGCCAAGCGCATCATCGAAGACTTGGCCGAGTCGTACTCGATTCTCGGCAAGCGCGTCTTCATCACCGCAAGTGTCGGTATCAGTTGCTACCCGATCGACGGGGCCAACGTCGAAGACCTGCTGCGCAGCGCCGACACGGCGATGTACAAGTCGAAGGACTCGGGTAAGAACCAACTGCATTACTTTTCCGAAGACCTGCGCCTGATCGTTGAGCGTCGCCTCGAGGTGGAGAATGGCATACGCACCGGGCTCGAGGAAGACGAGTTCAGCATGGTCTATCAACCCGAGGTCGAGCTCGCAACCGGCCGTTGTGTCGCCCTTGAGGCGCTGATGCGATGGGAAAGCAAGACGCTGGGGACGGTGTCGCCGGTCTCGTTCATCCCGATCGCCGAGGAATCTGGGCTGATCGGTGAGCTTACGCAGTGGTGCCTGCGTTCAGTCATGGCAACGATCAGGAGCCTGGCCCAGAAAGGTCTCGAGCCCCCGCCAGTCTTCATCAACATGTCGTCCAACCTGCTCGCCAGCGAGACGCTTCAGCCGATGTTGGAGACCCAACTCGCGGTGCATGGGATCGATGCATCGATGATCGGTATCGAGATTACCGAGACGGCATTGATCTCGGACAGTGAGCAGGTTGTGGGTAACCTGGACTACCTGCGACGCAAGAACATCGAGGTTTACGTGGACGATTTTGGAACCGGCTACTCGTCGTTGTCATTCCTCAAGCGTTATCCCATCGATGGCCTGAAGGTCGATCGCAGTTTCGTCGATGGCGTGGTGACGCAGGCCGACGACCAGGCGCTGACATCGGCCGTGATCAGCATCGCCCACGCGCTTGGCATTACGGTGCTGGCCGAAGGTGTCGAGACGGAACAGCAAAGGGATGCGCTGATCGCCAGAAACTGCCACATGGCACAGGGCTACTTATTCAGTCGCCCGCTCTCGGTTGCGAAACTGTCCGACTTTCTCGCCGATGCGCGAGCGGAGCGTTGAGGTTTCACTCGTCGGCCAGCCCGGCGGCACATTCGCCAACACCCAGAGGACGGCTAGTAAATGCAAAGCGATGACGAGTTGACCAGCCTTATCCAGGGTTGCGAGTCGGAAAGACTGCACGAGATTGGGAGCATCCAGCCGACGGGCGTGTTGCTTGCCGGCGCCCTCGGCGGCAGCGTTATACGCGCTGTCAGCGCGAATGCGCAACAGTTTCTCGACGAGGAACCAAGCCATTTTCTCGATCGTTCCATGGCTGACGTGCTGCCGGACCTATCACTACAGATAGCGGGCTCGGCCGGTGACAAACACTACCTAACCGGGCTGTTCAATGGTCCGGTCGGTCCCCTGGATGGCGTGCTGTCGCTTGGTGACGCGTCCTGGCTGCTCGAATTGGAGCCCGCGGCCGACGAAGGCGGCTTCGCGACGGTGAACACCTCGCTCGGCAGCCTACTGACGCAACCGCGCTCGGCCGCCGCCTGGCAGGATTACATGCAGCGGGCGGTGGACCTGTTCCGCGAGCTGACCGGTTTCGATCGCGTCATGCTGTACCGATTCCTCGATGATGGGAGCGGCGAAGTCACGGCCGAGGCCGGCAGCGGTGCTTACGACAGCTACCTCGGCCTGCGCTTCCCGGCCTCCGATATCCCGCAGATCGCGCGCAATCTGTACGTCAAGAATCCGCATCGACTGATCGCCGATGTCGAAGCGGAGGCGGTGCCGATCATGGCCATCGACGATGGTTCGACGCCCGACCTCACGTACTCGGATCTGCGTGCGGTGTCGCCGGTACACATCCAGTACTTGAAGAACATGGAAGTCACTGCGTCACTGTCGTTCTCGATCAAGGGCGGTGGGAAGCTGTGGGGCCTGTTTGCGTGCCACCATCGCTCGCCACGCTACCTGGACTATGCGATTCGCAGCCGCTGTGCCGAGGTCGCCAATGCGTTCGCCCTCGGCATGATGGCCTACGGCTCGAACCTGAGGCTCGCCTACATCAATTCCGTCGATCAGGACATCGAGCGGGCCGTGGAGGCCATTCAGGCGTTCGAAGACGGTGACGGCAGGCGTGGCGATCTCGGTCGGGCCGTACTGGAACTGGTAGATGCCGACGGTGCGGCCCTGATCGACCAACACGGAGTCTACTGCTTTGGCACCTGTCCGTCGTCGGCATTCATCGAAGATTTCGATCGCTGGATCCTCGACGAGGTCAAGGACGAAATCTTCGCGACGGACTGTCTTGCTGAGCATCTGGCGGCCGGCGTGGAGCATGCCAGGCTGGCTTCCGGTGTGTTGGCTTTGCAGTCGGGTGGGCCCTTGAAGCTGCAGCACGGCAACTTGCGACTCTATTGGTTCCGTGGCGAAGTCCCACAGACCGTCAAGTGGGCCGGGGATCCGCGCAAGGCCGTGGATCAGTCCACTGGACGGCAGATGTTGTCGCCGCGGAATTCCTTCGATCTCTATCTTGAAGAAACGCGCTACCGTAGTGCGCCGTGGTCGGAAACGGACCTGATGACTGCAAAGAAATCTCGCAGTTTGCTGCTGCATCGTTTCTCCTGCGCCTTTGCGGCCGAATGATCAATGCCCGCTCAGATGACTGACTGCGATCCGTTTGCCTTTGCCCTGCAGCAGCATGAGGCAGGCACCTCGGTCAGTGAGATCTCGCGCAAGCTCGGGATCTCGGAGCAGACATTCTATCGTTGGAAGAAGCGCTTTGGCGGCTTGGCGCCTTCAGAGGTCCGTAGGCTGCGTCAGCTCGAGGACGAGAACAAACGTCTGAAGCAGATGGTGGCCGATCTGAGCTTGGACCGCCACATGCTCCAGGAGGTGATTCGAAAAAAGCTGTGAAGCCGGCGCGCCGTAAATCGCTAGCGCGCTGGCTGGCGGACTGTTTTGACATTAGCGAGCGACGGGCTTGTTGGGTGGTGCAGTTGAACCGGTCGACCTGGCACTATAAAAGCCAGCGTGACGAACAAGTGGCCCTCAAGCAAAGGATTCGGGAGATCGTCGAGACTCGAACCCGTTATGGCCATCGGCGAATCCATGCACTGCTGCAACGTGAAGGCTGGCCGATCAATCACAAGCGCGTCTATCGCTTGTACTGTGAAATGGGCCTGCAGATGCGGCACAAGACGCCCAAGCGTCGCGTGAAAGCCAAGCTCCGCGAGGACCGGCAACCAGCAAAGCGTCAGAACGATTGCTGGAGCATGGATTTCATGGCCGATCAGATGTTCGATGGCAAGAAACTCCGGGTCTTAACGATAGTGGATAACTTCAGTCGTGTGAGTCCTGCAATCGGGGTTGGCTACCGGTACACCGGGTACGATGTCGTCAGGACCTTGGAAATCGCGATAAAGCGCTACGGAACGCCGAAGACCATACGGGTCGACAACGGCCCGGAGTTCGTCTCCAAGGAGGTCGATCTATGGGCCTATGCAAATGGCGTTACACTGGACTACTCAAGGCCTGGAAGGCCCACGGACAACGCATTCGAGGTTTTCAATGCCAGGGTGCGGCAGGCATGCCTGAATCAGCACGGGTTCTCGTCACTTGAAGACGCGCGCTCAAAAATCGAGCAGTGGCGGGACGACTACAATCGAAAAAGGCCGCATAGCATGCTCGGTTATCTGACGCCACTTGAGTACGCCGTGGAGCAGCCGAGCGAGCCCGATGATACGCAACAAATAGGTCAGATTTTCGCAGATTGCCTGGCCTAGTTTTTGGGGAAGGATCAATACAAGGAAATCCCACATCACGCATGGCTCGGTTTACAGGGGTACGGTCATAGGGCGACTCAGCCCGTCACTGTGCTCCACATATAGCCATCCCACAATTGAATTGGAAAGAGCGACAACGATGAGCGGTACCCAGGTCGAACAGAACTGTTATTTCTGCAAGGTTTCGAGCGGCCACGCCGACCCGTTTGTTTTCGAGAACAGGTCGTTCGTGGGCATATTCGATACAAATCCGGTAAACCCGGGCCATGCTTTGGTTATTCCCAAGCGCCATGTCGTATCAATCTTCGACTTGAACGAACAAGAACGCGGTGATTACTTCGATGCGCTTTGTGGCGTCAAGGGCGTCATCGAGACGACGCACTTCGCGGAACTCTATTTCGGCATGATGACCAGAGAGGATCTGAATAACAGACCCATGGATCATGTAAAAACCGTTTTGGCGCTCCCTTTCCTGGATAAAAAACCGGACGCCTATACGGTGGGTAACAACGATGGCCGGGAGGCCGGAAGGAGTATCGATCATGTACATGTGATTGTCTTGCCTCGTTACCGGGGGGATGTGGAAGACCCGAAAGGGGGTATCCGAAATGTGATACCTGACAGGGCGAGTTATCAAAGGCGGTGACGTTTATAGGATTCTTTAACAAAAGCGCTTTGCTCCCTTCTTGAGCCGTTGAATCATCGCTGTTTTGAGCCAGCGGCAAACCAGTAAAGGATGCGAGAAAGACGCCCGGAATAAAGAAGCCGGCAAGATGCAGTTATGAAGGTCTCGGCTTGTTTGCTTTCATTCAGCTCAATCCTCCTGCTTTCGCCTTTGAGTTTTTGCGGGCTGTCCGGCAGGCGCGATGTCTATACCAACTGCTTGGCTAAAAGCACCACGGGGTGGATCACGTCGATCTTTCGCTCGTCTTCAAGAATCCCGCTGGCCAGATTCAGCGCACAGGTGGTGTTGCTGCTGATCAACAGCTGAGCGTCGCTCCGGGCGAATCCCGCCAGCTTTTCGTTCCGTAGGGGTTCAGTGATCTCCGGATGCGTCAGCATCCTGGTGCCGCCGGCGCCACAACACAGGTTGTTGCCGTTGAGCTCGGCCACCTCCATGCCGGGGATTTTCGATAACAGCTGATAGACCGCTGCTTGATTCTTCAGCACATTGCGCTGGCTGCACGGCTCATGCACTGCGACACGCATATTCAGCGGACGAAACTCCAGTTCATCGAGCCGCTCCGTACCAACCAAAAAGTCCAGGATGTCGCATGTCGTCGGGGCGTGCCCAGACTCTTCCTTTCCCGACTCTTCGCCCAGGAATACGCTGTATTCCTTGAGGAATGCGCCGCAGCCGCTGGCATTGAAGACGATTGGTTGGCCGGGGTGGCGTGCGAAGGCCTCGCGATTCTTTTTTGCGCAGGCCTTGGCTTGCGCAAGGGCGCCGTTGTGTGCATGGATTGCTCCGCAACAGGTCTGGTCGTCTGCCAGCTCGACATCGTAGCCGAGGCGTGTCAGTAGTTTGATTGTCGCTTCGTGTGTCCGGGTCTCCAGGATGTTTGTCACGCAACCGCGGAACAGGGTGACCGTCACGCCCTGGGTAGGCGGTGTCGCAGCGCTGAACTTCGAAATCTTTTTTGCGCGGCAGGGAAGGGATAGCAGCGCGATCATTTGCTTCCAACCGCTTTGCGGAGGCAAAGGCAGGTGTGTGAGCAATCGGTTTAGGCCGATCATCTGGACGAACCGGCGTAAGCGCTGCAGCATGCGTTGACTCGGTCGCTTAACGGTCGCCAGGCCCAGCAGCAGGCGGATCGATAGCGGTTGCTTCGGTTTGACCTCAATTGCTTCAATCGCCTGGTGGTACAGGTCCACGTAGCGCACCTGTGATGGGCATACGGTCTCACAGGCCCGGCACAGGGTGCAGGCTTGAAATGCCGCCAGTTCGTCTGCGCTGAGTGGTTGATCTTTTCTCAACAGCCGTTCGATCATTCGCACACGGCCTCGAGGGCTCTGCTCTTCGACTTGCATGACTTTATAGGTAGGGCAACTGCCAACACAGATGCCGCAGCGCATGCATTCCATAGGCTCTGGGATATAGGGGCCAACTTGCCCTTCGGCCCCTGCGGCGGCGGGGGTAAAGTCCATGGTGTTCGAAAAATGCCTGAATTCGAAATCGTTCAACAACCCGATACCTTCCAATGACGTCGAGCGGCAAGAAGCAAAAACTGCGCCGCCAGGCTAAGGCCTTGAAATCATTCGCTTCAGTGGGAGTGGGACGATATTTGAAACGCCGGGCGCACACCTGGCTTGTTGGTTTTGTCGGTAAGCTGACAAGCCGTTGCTTTTAGGAAACGCGCGTTGGTCTTGTTGATTTTCGCGACGGTGGAGACCTTTTTTGCTTCATCGAGCGCTTGCCTGCAGAAATCCGATCCTATTCGAACAGCCACGGGGCGAGCGTTTCTACTCCAACGCCCGGAAGACTCCGGACACATGTTCGCAGCGCATCAAACTATGTACGCCAAGGCAATATGCACTCGGAACTGGCCAACAATGCTGTGATCCTTCCGGCCCCCAGTATGAGTGACAAGGATTCTCGTGTTTTATCCGAAAACTGAAAAAGCTTATCAAAGCAAATGACTCAAAGCGGGTGAAAACGGCAGTTATCAGGGCCGGCTGTCAGCGACGAAAGATTAGGGTACTCTGGCATCGAGAAGCATGATGTTTGTGCTTCCAATACGCTCTATCCTCGCCCCTGAAGCAAGAGACCGTAAATTGGACACGCTGACTCTCACTCGTCCCGACGACTGGCACGTGCATCTGCGGGATGGCAGCATGCTGGCCGCCGTGTTGCCGGACACCGCACGGCGCTTTGCCAGGGCCATCGTCATGCCCAACCTGAGGCCGCCGGTACGCACCGTGGCGGAGGCCGCCGCCTACCGGGAGCGCATCCTGGCGGCTCTGCCTGCCGGACTGGCCTTCGAACCCCTGATGACGCTGTACCTGACGGACAACACGTCGCCGGAGGAGATCCGCAAGGCCAAGACCAGCGGCTTCGTACACGCCGTGAAGTATTACCCCGCGGGGGCCACCACCAATTCGGATTCGGGCGTCACCGACATCCGGCGGGTAGACGCCGCATTGGAGGCAATGCAGGATGTCGGGGTGCCCTTGTTGCTGCACGGCGAGGTGACGGATCCCGGTGTGGACCTGTTTGACCGGGAGGCGGTGTTCATCGAGCGCATTCTCGCGCCCTTGCTGCAGCGCCTGCCGCGACTCAAGGTGGTGCTGGAGCACATCACCACGCGCCAGGCAGCGGAATTCGTGGCAGCCGCTCCGGCCAACGTGGGCGCTACGATTACCGCGCATCACCTGCTCTACAACCGCAACGCCATGTTCCAGGGCGGCATCCGGCCGCATTACTATTGCTTGCCGGTACTGAAGCGGGAGGCGCATCGCGAGGCCCTGCTGGTTGCTGCGACCAGTGGCGATCCCAAGTTCTTCCTAGGTACGGACAGTGCGCCCCACGTAACGTCTGCCAAGGAAACGGCCTGCGGCTGCGCCGGTATCTATACTGCCCATGCCGCTATCGAGTTGTATGCCGAGGTATTCGAGGAGGTTGATGCGCTGGACAAGCTGGAAAGTTTTTCCAGCCATTTTGGCCCCGACTTTTACGGCCTGCCCCGCAATATCGACACCATCACGCTAGTGAAGGAAAGCCACACGGTATCCGGTCAGCATGACGGCGGGATCACACCTCTCAGGGCAAACGAGCAACTGAATTGGCGGTTGGCATAAAAGCAAGCTGTGATGCGTTGAATTCGAATATTTGATAATCGCCCGAACACCGAATTCAATCGGATCAGGTCGAACGGACATATGAAGGGTGACTGCGTTCGGGAATGAATCGTTGAATACACCCGGTGGCACGATATCAGGCGAATTCTACCGCTCCGGTCATAGCTCGCTCATCGATGGGCTGTTGGTCTGTCGCCTGCCCAACATTGAATAGCACTTTCATTTCGGCGTGATGATTGCTGAGGTCGCCAAACGGGCTGCAATGTGCCTCGTACTATTCAGCGTACGTCCGTCACCCAATCTTCCGCCCAGTCTTCTTCGGGCATGCGTTTGCGCTGGCCGAGTGCAAGGTAGTATTCCGCGAGGGTTTCTATCTCCTGCTCGCTGATGGCGTTGGCGATCTTCCCCATAACCCCGTCCGGGTCGTTGTAACGCAGGCCGTCCTTGAACGACAGCATCGTCTCGACAAAATACTTGTATGGCATACCCGCCAGCAAAGGTAAATCGGGGTCTCCGTCCTTGCTTGTACCGTCGGTCTGATGACAATCGACACAGGCGTCCACGCCACGGCTTGCGTCGCCGTGCTCAACCAACGTCGGCGGCGCGGGTATCTCAACGTCTTCCATAGTCGGCAACTCAGAGGCGCAGAACCTCGCCGTAAGGTTGGCTATTTCCTGGGGACCCAGCTTTTTCGCAATTCTTTTGACTCTTCCGCCGTTGCGGTACTTATGTTTGTAATCCCACAATTGCTTGAAGACATAGCGTGGATTTTGTCCGGCGAGATGAGGTACCTCATCGTCGTCGCTAATACCATCCTTACCGTGACACTTGGCGCACTTCCTGGCGATCTTGGCCGACTGCTCTGGGTCTCCATTTTCCAGGATCTCGAATTGTTCGGGTGCGAGCGCTTTTTGCGGCGCCAAATCGGCAGACGTCGCGGATGTGAACCAAAACAGCGCTGCGAAGACGATGGTGCTCGCGATCAACGTAAACCTGTTCATAACTACTGTCTAAACGGATCTCTTTTCAAGGTCTCGTGTCGGCCACGCGGCATAGCGTTCGACTGCCGAAAAAGACGGCAGCCATGTACCGGGAAGGCCGAATACCGAACAATCTGTCGTTGCCGGATAATGGCGAACGGGCCGGTTACGAAATGGCTGCAATCTTATATAACAGTATTTTATTATGTTATTAATAAACGTCAAACTACTTAACCCTCATGCTGCGCATCATAACAAATAGAGGGGTTCTAAAACGTGGTGGATTTCTGATTTAAAACAATTGGATAAGATTAAAGAGCAGACCCGGGGTTAGGGCTTCGGTTCATGAGGGGAATTTGCTGCGTGCTTTTGAAATCCATGCGATATCGTGCTCGCGGCCCGGAGCATTGTTTCGGGGGGCGTGCGAGAAACCGATCATTAGGTTTGGTGCAAAATCGCTTGCCCGCGCAACTCGGGCGATAGGGAGCGTTTGGAACATTGAACGCTCGTCGAGTCTCACTTTGGCCGAGACTATTCAGCGATTACCGGTCAGGGATTGCCGGTTTGCGGGAGGCGCGGTATTCGATGGGGTGGGCGAGTGACCCGTCGATACATCAAAACCGGCGACCGCTGTCTTTCTCAAGACGGGTTCAGATCAGGACCGATCTGTTGCAACTGAGGTGGCGTAGGTCGTAAGAAACCTTATGCCTCTACAGACTAGGACTGCCGCCACTTGCCGATGCTTATTTCGTCTCTTTGGTGCCGCTGGTGAACCCCATGCTTTTTGCCATGGCTTCCCAGAACGACATTTGTAACGACTCCATGGACTTGAATTGCTCGTTCGTCGGCATGAAGAGTTTCATCAGCTGCGTCGGATCGTTTGTTTCAATAGCCGCTAGTGTCTTCTCGCGGATTTTTTCGATGATTTCCTGCTGCATGGGTTCGATATCCGGCAAACCCAGCATTGTCCGCATTTCCTGGGGCGTGGCATCGATTTCTACAGTAACTTTCATTCAAATACCTTTGTGATCGCGTATTAACGGAAACCGCAGGTATCTCGCGATACCTGCTCCCTGCATTCTTTGTATTGTCCCGTACGTTAGTCGGCTCTCGCCATGACATAGGTGCCCGGTGCCGGTTCTATTTCCGGGTACGCCTCGCTACCCGTTTGCTCGGGGGCCGTGACTTGTTTTCCTCCCTGGGCTTTGAGCCACTCGTCCCAATTCGGCCACCAGCTGCCTGGGGTGCTGTCGGCCGTTTCCAGCCAGTGATCTGCACCTTGGCCCAGTTCGCCATTCACCCAGTAGTTCCGCTTGTTTTTGCTTGCCGGGTTGATGACGCCCGCGACATGGCCGCTCGCGGCGAGGACGAATTTCATTTCGCCTTTGAGAAACTCGGTCGATTCGAACGTGGTCTTCCAGGGGGCGATATGGTCATCGATCGTCGACAGGTAGTACACCGGGCAGTCGATTTTCCCGAGATCAATCGGGACACCGCACAACTCGATCGCCCCCGGTTTAACGAGATTGTTCTCCAAGTACATATTGCGCAGATACCAGGTGAACATGGCCGATGTCATGTTGGTGGAATCACTGTTCCAGTACAGGATATCGAAGGGTGGTGGTGTTCTGCCCTTGTGGTAGTTGTTGATGACGTAATTCCAGATCAGATCATTTGCGCGCAGCATGGAGAAGGTCGTCGCCAGCTGTTTGCCCGGCATGACACCGCCTTCTGAGAGCCGGTGCTCGTGCTGGTTGACCTGCGACTCATCGATGAACACACCCAGTTCACCGGGGTCGGAGAAGTCCAGTAGCGTGGTGAAGAAGGTGGCCGTTGCGAAAGGCTTTTTGCGTTTGGCGGCCAGTACCGCAATCGTCGTCGCCAGCAAAGTGCCACCGATGCACCATGAGACGCCATTGATCTTTTTTGCACCGGTGATTTTCTTGACCGCGTCAATCGCCGGGAAGGTTCCTTCCTCGAGATAATCGTCCCAGGTTTTGTCGCCGAGTGCCTCGTCGGGATTGCGCCACGAAATGATAAACACATTGTTGCCCTGTTCGAGGCAATAGCGAACGAAAGAATTGTGTTCCGACAGATCGAGAATGTAGTACTTGTTGATGCAGGGCGGCACGATCAACAGCGGGTACTCATTGACCGTCTCGGTCATCGGCTTGAAGTGAACCAGTTGGATAAGTTCATTCTGGAATACCACAGAGCCGGGCGTTGTGGCGATGTTCTCGCCCAATTTGAAGGCCGACTCGTCGGTCAGGCTGATGCGGCCTTTGTCCATGTCCTGCATCAGGTTCTCAAGACCTTTGATGAGGTTCTGCCCGTGGGTTTCAACCGTTTCCTTGAGTACCTCGGGGTTGGTCAGCGCGAAATTCGCGGGCGACATCGCGTCGATGAACTGACGTGTATAAAAACTGCACTTGGCTTTCGTCGCAGCGTCCAGCGTTGAGTCCGCCACCATGTTGTTCAACCAGCGCGAACTCAACAGATAGGACTGTTTCAAGTAATTGTGGACAGGGCTTTCGCGCCACTCGTCGGCCGAGAATCGGCGGTCGCCGGGTTCCGGCTGAATCATCTGCGCGGCGGCAGGATTGAACATGTTCATCCACAGATTGAATTGATTTTGGTAGAAACCGGTGACGGCCTTGAACCAATCCTCCGGGCTTTCCATTGCTCGCGTGATAATGGTATTCCAGGCATTCGTGAACTGGGACGCCATCTCTTGCGATTCTGCGATGGAAAAGTCTCGAATCAGGTTGTGCCCTTTGGCGGAGTATTTATTGAATATCTCCTGAGGATTGGTTTCGTTCATTATGGCCTCCTGATGGGTTCTCGTTGGGGCGGCGGCAGGTATTTCTCCGGAAGTATAAATTGTGCGTGGTAAGTAAGCTCGCGATAAGGGAGCAAGAAAACGCAATGAAATTTATCTTGAAGTTCTAATAATGTTTTTCCTTTCCCGCTTGTTTGGCTTCCCGTATCTCCCAAAGCCGGGCGTTAAGTAGCCGGTTGGGTGCGAGCGTGAGAAGAGAGCGGGTGGCCCCCGTTTCCGCCGTCACCGCCGCCGCGACCGTCCAGGGTTCGATAGGTACCGGTGCTATGCCAGGCCATGCGGATGAACAAAAGGCCGTAGTTGCTAAAATCGGCGGGCCACCAATCTTGGGAGGTGGTCAGTAGGGCGTCGATGTCTTTCTTGACCGCTTCGAGATCGAGCGCGGCGTAAGCTTTGGCGTAGTCGAAATCTTCACTCAACGGATTGGAACGCGCGTCGTGATCACGCAGTGGGGCCAGATCGAGTTGGTCCGGCCACCAGAACTGGTTGGACTTGGCCTGGCCCACGGCTACGTTGTCGGTGCCGACCGCGTCTCCCGGTTTACTGATTTCGATGTGAGTGGCGGCGGCCGGCAATGCCAAGGCGAGAATGCTTGAAGCCGGAGCCATCACGCTTCGCGGTTTGATTTTCACGATACGTTCCTCTTTGCCGCGGGTTTGTCTGCATGGTTGCTCTTTAGCGTTGATGTCGCGTCAACTTGCCGGAGGCAAATTGTGCGTTTCGAGGAACAAGCGAGTCGTCAGGTTTTGATAGTTAAAATGATTTGTTTCTATCGATGCGATAGGTCTGGGGTATCGGTATGGGCCGGGTTCGCATAAGGGATCATTCAGGGTTTCGATGACGGGTCGAGCGCTGTCCGATGCGCCTGGCTGACTCGTTGAATACTTAAGCTTTTGCATCAAGCGATGTATGGCGTCGTTGCACGCGGAAGTCGTTTCATGCTCGCGAGCCCGGATGAACCATCGGGGTGGGCGTCTCGTACCGGGATTCTCTTTGGTCACGCTTTCCAAGGTCATTGGTCGATCGTAAAGATGATTATCGTCCCTCGTTTCATCCGCGTTTTTTCATCCGCGGTGTTTGTGGACCGGGATAGTTACGCCGGGTCAATGGTGTCGTATTGCCTAAGGGAATTATTCATGAGTCCGGGCATCTCACGGTGTTTGGTCAACGGTCGTCGGAAGCCCGCTTGAATGTTCCGAATGCTCAAGAATTTGCCGATTTGCCCGATAAAAAAAGCAGTAGTCAGACATATCCAGATATGCCCAAGCCGAGTATCCGCCCGCCGTACAGATCATTCGTCCCCCTGTTGCTCAGGGGCTGGCACAAAGGGCGTGCAATGCACGATCCGTTGACTTGGTCCCTGCTGATCGTTTCGTTGTTTCTTCCTGCCATGTTGCTGGTAACCGGCACCATGCTGATGAAGCAAGATCTTTGGGCGATTCTCATGTCACCGCTGTTTTGGTTTCTCCCTCTGCTTGTGTTCGCCGCATTTGTCATGCGCTTGTATTACTTGGCGACCTTGATCGGTTGTGTCAGACAGATCAATGTTTCCGAGGACGGCCAGCCGTCGCCCTGCCAGATCCATCTCGGTCATCAAGAATGCTGCAAGCACGTCGGGCCCGACGGCAGCAAGACCGATTGTCCGTACTGGAGACCGGAACTCATCCTCGACTGACGTCGACCGGCGAGTGCAGTGACATGCCTGACAATACCCCGGTTTTCTGAAGATGATTCAATTCTCTAATCGGCGACGGGCTGCCGACAAACGCGGCATTTGAGCCATACGTAAAGCTCGGATGTGATGCGGTGCTGAAGGGCAATGAACGGCTTGTTCAGGGCGCCGGCGACACAAAACCCGTTGCCGATCAAATAACCCCTTAAGAAACCTTTCTATGAATGCCCCGTACCGCGGAATAGTAGTCGCGGAGTGGTGTATTTCATTCGTTTCATTCTTTAGGAAATTCGGCTGTTTGACTCATGCAATTTGACAACACTTACGCGCGCCTGCCTGGACACTTCCATGCCAAGGTGAAACCGGCCGGTTCGCCGAATCCGAGATTGCTGGCCTGGAACGAACCCTTGGCGGAGGCGTTGGGCATGGGGGATCTCGGTAGTGATCCGGCCAGGTTGGCACAATTGTTTGGCGGCAATGAATTGTTGCCCGGCAGCGAACCGATCGCATTGGCCTATGCGGGGCATCAGTTCGGTAACTTCGTGCCGCAGCTCGGCGACGGACGTGCCTTGCTGCTTGGTGAACTGGTGAGCAAAACGGATGGACGGCGCTACGATGTCCAGCTCAAAGGTTCCGGCCAGACACCCTATTCGCGCAACGGCGACGGCCGATCCGCTATCGGACCGGTGATTCGCGAGTATTTGCTCAGCGAGGCCATGCATCGCATGGGCGTACCGACGACGCGCGCATTGGCCGCGGTGGCGACCGGTGAACACGTGCGGCGTGACGGGATGTTACCCGGTGGTGTGCTGACCCGGATTGCTTCCAGCCATGTTCGCGTGGGTACGTTCGAATACTTCGCCGTAAGGCAGGATATCAAGGCGTTGAAGGCCTTGGTCGATTACGCGATTGCCCGCCATTCTCCGGAAGCGCTCGAGGCCGATTCGCCGCCGGTCGCGTTTTTTGCAGCGGTGGTCGGGAAGCAGGCCAAACTTGTTTCGCATTGGCTGGATATCGGTTTCATCCATGGTGTGATGAATACCGACAACATGGCGATCTCAGGCGAGACGATCGATTATGGTCCCTGTGCCTTCATGGACGAGTTCGACTATCAGAAGGTATTCAGTTCCATTGATCGATACGGCCGTTACGCTTATGGGCAGCAGCCCTCGATTGCGCAATGGAATCTTGCACGACTTGCCGAGTGTCTGATGCGCCTGGGCATTGATAAGGAAGCGTTCGAAGCGGAGTTGGAGAAGTTCGAGGGCCTGTTTCATCAAGATTATCTGGGTCGCATGGCGGCGAAGCTGGGTCTGCTGTCGGTTGAGTCCGGTGATGCCACGTTGGTCAACGAATGGCTGCAGCATTTGCAGGATAATGCGCTCGATTACACATTGAGCTTTCGTCAATTGGCCAATCGGATCGATGACGATACCGAACCGAAGTTCGGCGATATCGAGTTACGGTGGAAAGCGCGAGTGCGTCAACAGGACGAATCGCCGACGCAATTGAAGGTGCGTATGAATGCAGTCAATCCGCTGTTCATTCCGCGCAATCATCAGGTCGAACGTGCGATCGATGCGGCAATCTCGGGTGATTTGTCCATTTTCAATGAACTGCGCCGGGTGCTACAGCAGCCTTTCACCGAACAACCCGGCTTTGCGGCCTATGCCGAACCGCCGCGCCCGGATGAGCGGGTGTATCAGACGTTCTGCGGCACTTGACAGGAAAGTGCGACAATATGTCGTAGCATCGACGTGAGATCGGGTTCGGGCTGCCCGGTATGCGATGAAATGCCACATTGCCGGCAAGAAACAACCCAGTTTGCACGGTAACGGACCATGCCGCCGGAGTTGAGTGTCGCGATAACTCGTGCTGCTTCTCGGCGGCCGTCGGCGGGCAAGTCGATGGCAGGGTCGTCCTGAGCGGGCAGGCGCCGATCAAGACAGGTGCTTTGGGCGGTATGCGGTTCCCGGGCGAGTTTGGTCGATTGAATGGATACCGGGTTCGTCCGTGAAGATGAGAGCAAAACCGAACCGGGACGCGCAGCCAGCGTTTTTATGATTGACTCAACAATATGTCGGTCGTGCAACCACGAGCGTGTGAGTTCCTAAGTGTTTTGTTTTTTCGGACTTTTCCTGTGCGGGGTATCAGCGTAACCGTCATGACGTCCAATTAGCCGCTCAGCGATGGAAAGCTGGCTTGTATTTTTTGAATGGGCAATCGCATACTTCCATTTCTCCAACTAACAATCTGCGGAGCGTTGAGGATGATTAAACCAATAAAAGTCACGATCACGGGAGCCGCCGGACACATTGGCTATGCATTGGCATTTCGGGTTGCATCGGGTGAGATGTTCGGACCGGATCAGCCGGTGATTCTGCGTCTGTTGGAGATTCCACAGGCACTCTCATCGCTCAACGGTGTCGGCATGGAACTGGAGGATTGCGCACTCCCGCTTTTGCACGACATTGTTCTCACCGACGACCCGGGCATCGGGTTTCGCGAGACCGATTATGCGATTCTCATCGGTGCGAAAGCCCGCGGCAAGGGGATGGAGCGCAAGGACCTGATCAGCGATAACGCAAAGATCTTTTCGGCTCAGGGAAAAGCGATCAACGACCACGCCTCGGGCGATGTGCGTGTGCTGGTGGTGGGTAACCCGGCAAACACCAACGCCTTGATTGCGGCGGCCAATGCGCCGGACTTGGAGAACAAACAGTTCACGGCCATGACTCGTCTGGATCACAATCGCGCATTGGGCCAGTTGGCCAACAAGACGAACAAGCTGGTCGCCGATATCACGCGGATGACCATCTGGGGCAACCATTCCATGACCCAGTATCCCGATATCAGTAACTGCCGCATCGGGGGCGCTTCTGCGCTGGAGTTGGTTACGCGGGACTGGGCTATCGATCACTTCATTCCACGGATTCAGCGTCGGGGCGGAGAGATTATTGAAGCGCGCGGCCTGTCTTCTGCCGCCTCAGCAGCGGATGCTGTGGTCGACCATGTGCGTGATTGGGCGCTTGGCACCCCCGACGGTGATTGGGTGAGCATGAGCGTGAGGTCCGACGGTAGCTATGGCGTATCTGAGGACGTTGTCTTTTCCTTCCCCGTGACCTGCAAAGCCGGCGAATACGAGATCGTGCAAGGGCTTGAACTGGACGATTTGAGTCAAGCCCGGCTCAAAGCGTCAGAGAAAGAGTTGCTGGAAGAAAGAGCCATCATTCAGGAGCTGCTGTGACCGGCTTTTCAGTGCGCGTCGGGTGCGTGTGGTATCGGCTGGAGAGATGACGAACAAGCCCGCTCAATTCAAAGCACGGCATTGTTGCACTGGCTGGTATCGCTGGCGGTAGGGCCGTCGCTCGACGTATCGAAGGCATACTGAGAGCTTCTTGGAAAGGGGTGCTGGGACGTTTGGTTTTGTCGACAACGCCCCGCCAAAAAGGCGGGGCAGTGCCGATTTGCTTACCAGCGCGGTGCGTAGGCGGCTACCGGTCTGGGGAAACGCAGTTTTATGAATTCGGTGCTGTCCGGTACACCGGTTTCACGACCGTCCTGGAAGGGGAAATTGGTGTCGACGGCCACGCCGAGCGTTCTGCGGTTGAAGACAACCACGCTTTCGATGGAGTCGAGCGGCATGTTGAATGTCTTCTCGGCCAGGCCGGGCAGCGGGCCGCCGATATCGCGGGGATCTTCGATATCAAGCAAATCCACCAGCAGACGCTTTCTGAGTACGTCTTCGTGATCAGTGACATTGAGATCGATAATGTACAAACGTTTTACTTCGGCGTTTTCACCGAATTTGCTGTCGCGTTCGATCAAGACGTATTTGTCTCTACCGACATTGGTCATGTCGCCGATCACGATCCTGTTATCGCTTGCCGGGCCATCCTTTCGGTATTTGAAAGTGACGTCGGTATACTCCGCGTTTTCCGGGTCGAATTGGAAAATCTCGACCACGCGCTCATCGCCGGGTACCGGGCGCAGTTCGTCGTCTACGGGTGCTGCCTCGGGGACGACATAGAGATATTTGCCCCGTTTGTCGAAAGCGATACTTTCAAAGCCGCGGCTGGCGCCATGGGTGTTGGTGCCGGGAAAGGCCAGTGCGCTCGGGTGAAAGGGGCTCACTTTGAAAGGGTGCGCAATGGGTTCCTGCAACAGCGTGCCATCGCCGCCAAAGTGCAGTAGGAAGGGTCCGAACTCCTCACCTACCCAGTAGGTGCCGTCTTCGGCGCGGGCGATTGACTCGACGTCGAAATCATAACCGGTCAGCAATCGTCTCTCGCGGATCCCGGCATCGACAGGAATGCCGGAATTGCCACCAAAGCCGCCACCGCTGCGATAGTTTTCGAGGTCCGCGGTGATCAGCAGATCGACGCCCCTGCCATTTTTGAGCAAGCCGTTGCGATCGTTAAAGGGAATGAATGCTTTGTTCGTTATTTTCCCCGGGTTTGTGGTGCCGTCGCCGCGTTTCTTGAAGTTCGGTTTGACATAATAAATACCGAGCACATAGTCGGCGGAATTACCTTTGGCGCCAAAGCCGTTGTCGGGAAGGGCGGTAAAGGTACCGTCGGTATTCTTCAACAGTCCGGACCAACCCGGAATCGGTTGTGTGTTAATAAATGGCGGTACTACACCAAGACTCGGGCCGATAAACTGGCCGGAAGTCGGTCCGGCAGTGCGTTCGGCTTGATCCAGTGCGGCCCATCCGACTAGTTTATGCGGAACCCCCGTGCTTGAATCGGCGTAAGCGCTGCTACCAAAACCGCCGCCGATACAAAGCGCGCTACATAACGTCAAGCGCGCCAGCTTGCGCGTATTTTTACATCTCATTAGATTTGCCTTTCCTTCACTACAGATAGTTAGGTGTTGAGCTGAAAAACCTCGGTAAATTCTCTAGAGAGTAAGAACAGCGCTGCCGGTACGTAACGTAAAAATACTTTGTGACGATACAGTGGCATGATGGTGGCACGGTGGTGTCAGTGTTTTTGCGTGTTGCGGTTTGGCGATGATCACGGGATAAGGGATGACCGCTTCAGCGATTTCTCGGGTCGTCCGTGCCGCGAACATTGCCGAGCATGGCGCAAGATGCTGTGCGCCGCGCGCAAAGCCGAGTTGCGAAACGCCGGCCACGAAACGGACGAAAAAGGGAGCATTCATGGACAAAACATCACCAAGCTTTCGTGCATTCATTCTCGGAGAAAGGCGCTCCGGCTCAAACTTTCTGCGCACCACACTGAATGCCTGTTCACAGATCGCCGCCCCACATCCGCCGCATATCATCCACACTTTCCATGACTTGGCCGGCCACTACGGTGACCTGCACAAAAACGCCAACTGGCAGCGCCTTGTCGAGGATGTCGTGCACTGTGTGAATCTGAGCCCGGTACGGCTGCTGGCATCCGAGCAACCGTTGTCCGTTCAGGCCGTGGCACGCCAGTCGGTCGAGCGCTCGCTGGCAGGCTTGCAAGATGCGATCTACCGCGAGGCAATGAACGAAGAAGGCAAATCCGGCTGGATTTGTAAGAGCAACGACAATATTCACTATCTCGAGGATATCGAGCGGGCTTACGGTACAACGGCGAAATACCTGTTCCTGATTCGTGACGGCAGAGATGTGGCGATGTCGTTCCGCAAGGCGCCGATCGGTCCTAAACACCCCTACGTCGCCGGCACGCAATGGGCACGCATCCAACAGAGCTTGCTGGCCTGGGAGGCACGCGTCGGCGAGCGCTCGCTGCGGATTCGATATGAGGATTTACTGCAAAACCAGGCTGCCGAAGTGCGTAGGATCTGCGACTTTCTCGGCGTGGCGTTCGAAGATCGCATGCTGTCGCCGGAGAAGACCTCCGAAGCGCAGCGAACCGCTCATCAAAGCGTACTGTGGCGCAACATCGACAAACCGCTCATGGTCGGTAACTTCAATAAGTTCCGGGAAGATGAGCCTGAAAACGTTCGCTTGTTTGAATGTGCGGCGGGCGAGACGTTGCAGCGTTTGGGTTACGAACTGATGCACGAGCCCGGTGCCGAATGCAGCAGTGCCGAGGTGGGCCGGTTTATGCAGGAAGATGTCCGGCTACGGAAAGAAGCGCAAACCACGTTCCCGCGGGATCATGGCCAGCGCGAGGCTCAAAGCCGGTTCCTCAAGACGTTGCGTGAACAATTCGGCGTACACACCGCTAGGGCCTCGACCATTGCAGGGCTTTGAAGCCTACAATGGCGCGAGTCCTTCGTTCGTGTAGAAGCGGCATTTCACCGGTATCGCATGGTGGCAGCCCGTTGGGAAAGGCTCTGTAGTGTTGTCGATTAAGACGCGTCGTTATGCCTTCTTTCAGCCTTCCCGGTTTTCCGCCGTCGCCAAAGCCGCCGTCGTCCGCTTATTGGTGTTACGCGTCTCGAGTTTGCGCAGCAAAACATAGAACACCGGTGTTAAAAACAGGCCGAAGAAAGTTACGCCGAGCATGCCGGCAAACACGGCGATACCCAGTGCCTGACGCATCTCCGCACCCGCGCCTTGTGAGATCACCATCGGTAATACGCCCATGATGAAGGCGAAAGAAGTCATCAGAATCGGCCGTAGTCTTAAGCGACTCGCTTCGATCGCGGCAGCAACGATATCATGGCCCTGGCGCTCGAGCTCGCGGGCGAATTCGACGATGAGGATAGCGTTCTTGGTTGCCAGGCCCATCAAAACGAACAGACTGATCTGAGTGAAGATATTGTTGTCGCCGCCACTCCACCATACGCCGATCAATGCGGATAGCATGCTCATCGGGACAATCATGATGATCGACAACGGCAAGGTCAGGCTTTCATACTGCGCCGCCAGTACCAGAAACACCAGAAACAGCACCAAAGGGATGATGTAGGTAGTCGTGTCCCCGGCCAGGATTTCCTGATAGGTAAGCTCGGTCCACTCGAATTGCATACCTGTCGGCAGCGTTTCGTCCAAAATCCGTGTGATGGCGTCTTGCGCCTGTCCGGTCGAATAACCGGGGGCCGCGTTGCCGTTCAGATCCGCTGTTCGGAAGGCATTGTATCGTTGCGCAGCCTCCGGTCCGAACGTCTCACTGACCGTTACGACCGAGCCTAACGGCACCATCTCACCACTCTTGTTGCGTACCTTCAGTCTGAGTATATCGTTGGGTGTGTCGCGAAACTCTTTCTCCGCCTGGGCAATGACCTGATAGGTGCGACCAAAGCGATTGAAGTCGTTGATGTAGAGCGAACCGAGATTGACCTGCATGGCCTCGAATACGTCATCGACCTGTAAACCGAGCTGCATCGCGCGGGTACGATCCAGGTCGGCATCGAGCTGTGGCACGTTGATCTTGTAGCTGGAGAACACACCGGTCAGCTCGGGAGCCGCATTTGCTTTGGTCATGACTTCGGTCAACACTTCGTTCAGACGCTCGTAACCGGCGTCGGCACGATCTTGAATCTGTAGTTTGAAGCCGCCGATCGTGCCGAGGCCGCGTACCGGCGGTGGCGGGAAGATAGCGATGAACGCTTCTTCGATCGCATTGTACTTTTGCTGCAGTTGTTGGCTGATCGCGAGCCCGGAAAGCGCAGGGTCGGTACGTTTGCCGAAATCGTCGAGGACGACGAATACGATGCCGGCACTCGATGAGTTGGTAAAGCCGTTGATGGATAGGCCGGGGAAAGCCACCGCACCTTCGACCCCGGGTGAGTCGAGTGCGATTTCGGACATCTCGCGAATGACGTCCTCGGTGCGATCCAACGTGGCACCGTCGGGTAGTTGGGCGAAGCTCACCAGATACTGTTTATCCTGCACCGGCACGAAGCCGGTCGGTACCGTCGAGAACATGCCGTAGGTTGCGACCAGCAGCAGCGCATACACGCTCATGCCGAGTCCGCGACGTTTGAGTAATCCTCCAACGCCATTCGCGTAATTGTTCGAACGCCGTTTGAAGAAACGGTTGAACCAGCGGAAGAAACCGCCGAGTACGGCCTCCATGCCACGCGTCAGCCAGTCGCGTCCCTCGCCTTCGGGTTTGAGTAGCAGGCGTGAAAGCGCAGGGCTGAGTGTCAGTGAATTGAATGCCGATATAACGGTCGAGATCGCAATGGTCAGCGCAAACTGTTTGTAGAACTGTCCCGTCAATCCGCTGATGAAGGCAATCGGTACAAACACCGCCAGCAATACCAGCGTCGTTGCGATGATCGGCCCGGTAACCTCCTGCATGGCCTTGACGGTCGCCGCACGTGGTTCGAGGCCCTCTTCTATATTGCGTTCGACGTTCTCGACGACAATGATGGCGTCGTCGACGACGATACCGATCGCCAGGATAAGGCCGAACAGCGACAGCACATTGATCGAGAACCCGAACAGGTACATGAGTGCGAATGTGCCGACGATAGATACCGGCACGGCGAGCAATGGAATGATGGCGGCACGCCATCGCTGCAGGAACACCACAACGACGAGTACGACCAATGCGACGGCCTCGAACAGGGTCGTGATCACAGCCTTGATCGAGCCTTGCACGAAGACCGTCGGGTCGTACACGACGCTATAGTCGACGCCGTCGGGAAAATTCTGTTTCAGCTCGGCCATGCGTGCGCGCACATCGGCTGAGATGTCCAGTGCGTTGGCGCCGGGTGAGGCGAATATCGGTATAGCGACCGCATCGTTGTTGTTCAGTAAGGAGCGTAGCGCATATTCCGAGGCACCCATTTCAACTTTGGCGACATCGCGTAGACGAGTGACTTGGCCTTGTTCGCCGATGCGTACAATGATCTCTTCGAATTCCTCCGGCGTTTCCAAGCGTCCCTTTGCGTTGACGGGAAGCTGCAGCGAAACGACGTCGGCATAGGGTGCGCCGCCGATGATGCCGGCGGCGACTTGTACGTTTTGTCGACGTACGGCGTCGATGACGTCACCGGCGACCAGGTTGCGTTCCGCCAGCTTCTCCGGGTCCAGCCAAAGGCGCATGGCGTAGTCGCCCGCACCGAACAGCCGTACTTGTCCAATACCTTTTATCTTGGCGAGTTCGTCTCTGACGTTGAGTACCGCATAGTTGCGCAGGTACAGCATGTCGTAGCGGTCGTCGGGCGACTTCAGGTGCACGACCATGGTCAGGTCCGGCGAGCTCTTGATCGTCGTGACACCCTGCTGACGTGTGACGTCCGGTAGTCGGGGCAGCGCCTGCGATACGCGATTTTGTACGAGTTGCTGCGCGAGGTCCGGGTCGGTGCCGATTTCGAAGGTGACCGTTAAGGTCATGCGACCGTCCGTGGTCGATTGCGAGTACATGTACAACATGCCTTCGACACCGTTGATCTGCTCCTCGAGCGGCGTCGCTACCGTTTCTGCAATCACCTTCGGATTGGCGCCGGGAAATTGCGCATTCACGATGATCGACGGCGGCGTGACGTCGGGATACTCCGACACCGGTAACTGGAACATCGCGATCAGTCCGGCGAGGAACACGGCAATCGACAAGGCGCCGGCAAAGATCGGTCGATCAATGAAAAACGAAGACACATTCATGCGCTTGGACCCTGTTGAGGGTGAAACAGTGTTGAGATGAAATCGTTTAGCTTTGTGCGTCGCCGGGTTCGGTGCCGCCCGTATCGACATTCGCTACCGGTTGCACCTTCGTACCAGGCTGAACACGCAGAAGGCTGTTGACCATAACCTTGTCGCCGGCATCGAGACCGGAAAGCACGACGCGTTGGCCGTCGACGGAACGTCCCAGCTTCACTTCTCTATACGCGACCTCGTTGTCTGCCGTTACGACATACACATATTTCTGGTCCTGGTTGGTGCCGACCGCACGTTCGCTGATCAGTAACAATTTCGATTTGTCGGCGGCGCCCAAGCGGATGTCGGCGAACATGCCCGGCAGCAGCGCGCCGTCCGTGTTGTCCAGGATGGCACGTGCGCGGATCGTGCCTGTCGTCGCGTCCATCTGGTTGCCGAACGAGTGAATGACGCCGTGATAGACCTTGTCCCCATCGCCGGCCAGGCGCAGCTCAACGGGCAATTGTCCGTCGCGTTGACGGCGCACGCTGTCCAGGTAGGTTTGCTCGTCGACATCGAAGGTCGCGTAGATCTGATCGGTCGAGACGATGGACGTGAGTGTCGGCGCACCGGGTCCGGCCTCTACCAGGTTGCCGACCGTGAGTTCCGCGCGGTCTATGCGCCCGGAGATCGGTGCACGGACATGTGCGTACTCATAGTTCAACTTGGCCTGGGTCAGCTCCGCCTCGGCTGCGGCGACTTTGGCCAGCGCCGCTTTGTGCGCGCTTTGTGCTGAGTCGAACTGGCTTTTCGACACGCTCTTCTTCTTGATCAGTTGCTTGGCACGGGTCAGTTCGTTACGGGTCAAGGCGACTTCGGCTTCGGCTTCTTGCAGCGCCGCTTTTGCACGGTCCGATGAAGCCTGATAAGGGCGCTTGTCGATCACAAACAGCAGATCGTCTTTACTCACCTTGCCGCCCTCGCGGAAATGCACGTCGCTGATCATGCCACTGACACGCGGTTTGATCTCGACACGGTCTACGGCCTGAAGACGTCCCGAGAACTCGTGCCAGACCCGGATCTCGGTCGGTGCAACCACCACGACGTCGACGGGCTGCGGTGTCGCCTCTTCGACCGGTGCCGGGCCTTGTTCGGCACGGACCTGATGCGAGTAGTGCAGGGTTGCCCCTCCGATGATCAGCGCGACTGCCGCCGCGACACCAGTGAGGGTGAGTCGGTGGTTGTTCCGTGCATTGTCGTTAGCCATGTTCTTGCTCCGAAGCGGTTGAAGAGCTGAAGCGGTGGGATGCTCAAAAGGTTCTCTCCGGGAGAAACTGCATACCAACCGGTTTGTATTGAGGATAACGTTAGTATACCGATCGGTATGTGTCAATCTATAAAATCTAAATATTTTTAGAGGACGCTAAGGCATTGTTTTTACAGTTATTATGCTGGTGCCAATTTTTTGAAACTGGCTAACTGACTAAATTACTGGGATTTTTTACGGGGCGAACGGTATTTAATAGAAAAGGGTATGCCTTCCGGGCGGCTCAAAGGGTGGTGACGGATGGGGGATTGCTGCCGACGGTTAAGCGCTATGGCCGGCTGCGACGGGGATGGCGTTGTCTTCGAGTTGTTCGGCAGGACCACGGGTTTTGCGGAAATCGGGTTTCATATCCAGCAGCCGATAAATCCCTTCCCGCAGATCGGTTTTGATGGTGTCGAGGCTCTTGTAAACGCGTCCGTACAACAGTAAACCCATCACGTAGTTGTGAAGCATCCGGCCGAGCTGAACCGGGTCGGCGTCACTGTTCATTACGCCTTCGGCCATTAGGCCGCGTACCAAGGCGGTATGGTAAAGCCCTGCCTTGTCGGACATTTCTATGGCAGCTTGCCTGACTTTCTCCTCTTCGACGCCGGCCTGGCTGCCGGCGGTAAAGAATGGGCAGGCCGATACCGGGTTGTCCTCATTCAGGTCTTCGTTTTCCTGGTGGGTGATAATGAACTCGATCATGTTTTCCAACTGTTCCAGCGGTGAATAGCTGGGTGAGAAGATCTGGTCCAAATCCTTTTTCAGATCTTCCCAATAATGCCGCGAAGCCTCATAGAAAAGGTCGGCTTTCGTCTCGAAATGATGATAAAAGCTGCCCTTTGTGAGTCCCGCGCGTTTGCATATCTCTGCCACGCCGACACTTGAGTAATTGCTCTGCCAAATCAGCTGAGTCGCTGTATCCATGAGCTTTTGCTTCGTTTCAGCGGGGTTACGCATCGCTCAACCTGTGGTCTTACTTACATACCGATTGGTTTCTAGTGTAGCACAATTAGCCGTTTGGCGACTTGAGGAGGGCTTTTTGGAAGCGACTATGGTGTCGTGTTACTGGCGGGGCCAAATACCGGGGCGTTTTTGGGCGGGTGCCTAAGACAGGTTTCGTTGAATCTCTTCCGCATCGGGGCGCGTGGGTTGCGAGTGGTTGAGCATGGTTGGCACGGGTGTTCGGTCGCTTCGTTTTTTGACCGAAAGCTTAATTTGGTAGTCCTTGGGGCATGTGCCGGCGTCAGACCGGCTCTGATCGAATATGCGCAATGGCCGCATCCGTATCCAAGCTGAATCCATTGAATACCACCTGTCCCCGGGGGTTAATCAGAATGTGCCAGGGTGTTCCGCCGGTGCGGAAGTCGATCATGGTCTTCGGGCGGCCGTGCGGTTGGTTTTCGCCCGGGTCATGTCCGAAGATTACCGGCAGGTCGTATTGCAACTGAGTCTTTCGCACCTTTTCAGCGGAATTGATGCCATGCCCTTCAAAGACGGTTTGCAGGGCAACGTTGACGACGCGGGGATCCCCTGCAAAGGCCTCGACCATCCTTTGGAGGGCAGGGAAGCCGTGCGAGTGGCAGCCGGGGCACCAACTCTGCCAGCATTTCACATGTACCCAACGGCCGAGCTGCTCGGTCACACTGAATCGGGTCGGTTCGCCGTCGGGGGCGATCCAGAAATCGGCATGGAGTTCGGGCGCGGGTTGTCCGACGATGCCGCGCTTGGTTGCGACCGCGGTGATTGCCAGTGGCAGAAAGGGTAAGACCATCAATCCTTGTAGCGTGCGTCGACGGTTCGGGTTGAAACGATCGCGAGCAGTAAACATAGATTCTCCCGGTGCGGCGTATTCCACCCGACACGCCTTGGCGAAGGCTCAGGTTCGTGTTTGGCGTGTACCGGGATATGACCGGTACGCCCGCCGACTTCTTTCGTAAAACCGGTGTCGCATGTCCCGGTATGACGTACCGTCAGTCCGGTGGCGCGACCGATTCGGACCGGATTGTCGCAAAGGGACGAGGGGCGCTCGAGGGCCGATACCCGGCCTTTGAGGCGCAAGCATCGGACGTGAATAAATCAAGGACGTAAAAGAAAAATTAATTTTCGCTTGATGCTGATCAACCGGGTGTAAATCCGCGCGGCAAGAAACGACAGAATTGCTATACAAGGATACTTGTTAACAATAAATACACAGCGTGTGGCGTATTCAGCACATCGCTACCGACTGTGTAGCCTGATTTATCTGGCGCCGGATGCGGACAGATAGATCAAACGTGTGAGATCTCCAGCCGTTTTCGGGCTCTCCCAAAACCATTTGAGCGAAGTGGTTGCCAATTTGCGGCCGTAAGAACGGTTGCCACCAATAGACAGTAAGCGTGTTCGATCGAGAATTGTCGGTACGGCCGACGCGATTCGTACGCGTATGGATGGTGCAAACCGTGGCGCCGGAAACGAGCATGTTGACTGCCGGCTCCAAGTCGTTGCGCCATGGGTGCATTTGCGTTGCGCGATGCACTGTTGCTTGCTTTTGGTGTCGCTATCTAGGTGGAACGTTGTGTGCGGTAGCGATGGCAAGTTGCTCAATCCGTGACTAATCAGAGAGATTGAGGAGGAGCAGGAATGACAAATGCCGCCGTCGCCGCCGCTTGGCAACCCCGCGTAGCAAAAGCATGTGATGGTTGCACATTGCAGGATCGGTGTTTTCTGTCCCAGTCGCTGCCCAGTGAAACCGGCAAATGTGCCGGCGCCGTATTGCGCCGTTATCCCGTCAGGCTCGGCGACAGGCTCTATCGCCGCAACGCACCGTTTACGTCATTGTTTCAAGTATGCGACGGGGCCGTGAAGACCCAACGTGAGACACCGGAGGGCGGGCTGATCGTAACCGGCTTTTTCCTGCCCGGTGATGTCGTCGGTGTTGAGGCGGTTGCCGACTGCGCTTACCCGACCGATGCGATTGCCACGATGGACACCGAGGTGTGTCAACTGGATTTCGAGCATTTGTTGACGCACTGTGCCGGCGATCGTGATCTACATGGTTGGATGCTTTCACGAATTGCCTTTTATGTGCGACGCAAAGACAGTGACCTGTGCTGGTCCAACGGCTTAAGCAGTCACGAGCGGGTTCTGCGTTTCTTTCTCGAACTATACGATCGTCTTTGTCAGGACAGCGATGTGCGCCCTATTGAACGGGCTCTGCCGATGAAAAAGCAGGATATCGCACGCTATCTCGGTATGACGCCCGAGACGCTGAGTCGCAATCTGCTCCATCTGCGTCGCAGCGGGCTCTTGCAGTTGCAACATGATCGCTTCGTATTGCCCGACACCCAGCGGGCACGTGCAATGACCCAGTTGTAACGAGATGTTGATTGCCCCGGTTTATTGGTCATCATCAATTGCGATGCCATGGCCAGACCTTGAATCGTTTCGACATTAGATTGAGGTGCGAGATTGAGGTAAGCCCACCTTTGTGCATTCGATTTCATCGATAAAACGGCGGAAACGGGTCGGGATGGTTGAGGGGTGGTGCCAACAGATGTTCAACGGATTCCCGGGTCTTGCAATAGATCGGGTTCGTCCAACGTCTTCAGCATCGACTTACGCGCTTCGTTGCGTAGGTGGACCGCGGCATCCCAGTCGTTCTCCGCCGACCTGATCGGTGTTGAGATCGCTATCCGAATTTTTCCCCGGTGCGGAAAACGGGAGTCATCTCGCAGTATCGACCGGGTTCCATTGATTGTCACCGGCACGACCGGCACATTTGCTTTTGCTGCCGCGACGAATGCACCCATGTGAAACATGCGTAAGCCGGGGATGCGTGTGAAAGTGCCCTCGGGAAAGACCATCAGGGGTTTTCCGGTTTGCAGTACCTTTAGGGTCTGGTTCGCATCGCTCACGGTGCTGTGTTGGTTGGCGCGTTCGACAAATACGGTGCCGATACGCTGCAGGAACAGCCGGGGGACGAACTGGTCAAACAGTTCACGTTTTGCAACAAATGTATATGGTTTGGGTAAGGTTGCTACGAGCACTACGCCATCAAGGTAACTCGCATGGTTGGCGACTATCACGCAAGGTCCGTCATGTGGCCAGTTCTCGAGTCCTTGCACCTGCAGGGGCACGCCGGTAAGACGAAACAGTAGGCGTGCGGCATGGCGCATGACGGTCCAACGCATGCCTTTGCCCGGCAACAATACGATCATTAACCAGCTGGGGACGGCCAACAGCCAAAACAGAAAATGGGCGTAGCCGGCATAAGCGCGATCGCTAGTCCATCTGAAAATCCGTCGCAGACGCGACCGCCATCCGGACAGTGCAATACGCAACACCTGTAGCCATACGGCGCGCGGTCGATGCCCGAGCAAGCCTTGTTCAAACAGCTCGCGTACGGCGGCGCGCCGGATTTTGCCGCTGGACGTTTTCAATACCGAATGCGGTGGAGCCAGTACCACCTTATCCGCCGGTATCCCGAGCAGATCCGTACAACGGTGTTGGATGCCGTCGTTCAGTGCTTGCAGGATTTCCGGTTCCGTCTTTGGCGTTTCGGCCACAACGACCAGTCGTTCCGTGCCGGTCGCGGGGTCTGTAATGCCGATTGCGGCAACAGCGCCTTTGCGTACGTCCGGTAGGTTACCCACCGCCTCTTCGAGCTCGTGAGGGTAGATATTGCGTCCGCCACGGATGATGACGTCCTTTACACGTCCGGTTAGAAAAATGTCTCCTCCTGCCATATAAGCCAGATCACCGGTGTTCAGCCACGTGCCGTCACGGAGCCTGGCGGTTGCCTCCGGATTGTTCATGTAACCGCGCGTGGCCGAAGGGCCGCGAAACTGCAATCGTCCCTCACGCCGCTCGGGCAACTCCAGCCCGCTGGAATCGATGATGCGCACCTCGTAACCCGGTAGCGGTCTTCCGCAGGCGGCGAATTCGAGCGCATCTGTCTGTCTTTCGTGGAAGGGTCTTGCTTCGCCGCTTGCCATAAAGCGTTCGCGCTGGACCGTATCGATCAACGGTCCACGTCCCAGGGGTGGGAACGCCAGGCCGACCGCAGATTCCGCCAAACCGTACACTGGCGTCAGTGCCTGCCGATGCAAACCGAAATCGGCAAATCGTTCGGCGAAGCGCCGCAAGGTGTTCGGGCTGACCGGTTCGGCGCCATTGAAGGCGATGCGCAGGCTGCTGAGGTCAAGACCATCGATATCCGTATCCTGCAGCTTCTTCAGGCACAACGCGTAGGCGAAGTTTGGCGCCGCAGTCAGGGTTCCATGATGTTTATGGACGAGCCACAACCAACGGCGCGGTCGTGTCAGAAATGCCAACGGCGACATCAGCGCCAAAGGCATCGCAAAGTAAAGACTTCCAAGCCATGCACCGATCAGGCCCATGTCGTGGTACAGCGGTAGCCAACTGACAAAGACATCACGCGAATCCGCTTGTACCGCCTCCCCCATGGCGCGGATGTTCGCCAGCAGATCCGCGTGGCTGAGTATTACCCCTTTCGGTGTTCCGGTGCTGCCCGAGGTGTATTGTAAAAATGCAATATCATCCGCCTTCACCAGCGGGCGGCTGAACGACCGGCTGGCATTATTCAACTCTGCGGCGGTCAGGATGTCCCGTAATCCCGCTACCTGTGTTTGTAGCAGGCGAGCGATGGGTTTGGCTTCGGGTACCGTGATCAACAGAACCGACGCGGCATTGTTTAGGATTTGAGCATGCCGACGGAGATGATCTTCGAGCTGTGACGGGCGTAGCGGCGGATAAATCGGTACCGGAATGCCGCCGGCCAGCATGATGCCGACGAAGCAGTGCAGATACTCGCGACTCGTCGGTAGCATGATCGCGACCGACTGGCCTGGCAACAGGCCGAGTGTCTGCAGAGCGGCCGCAACCGCGTACGCGCCATCATTCAGCGCTTTGTAACTGATCGTCTCGGGTTCATCGGCGTCGCCATACAGGTATATGTGCGGGCGATTCGGATGTTGCTGAACGTGCCAGTCGAGTACCTCGGGTAGTGTGGTCGCGGCACGTGGCGTACCGTCCGCTTCCCCCACCGGTACCGTCTGTGCGCGATCGGTTGATCGGTGCAATTGCGCTGATTCGGCTCCCAGCGCATTCCACAGATCTTGCACCGTCTCTGCACTCGCAAGCGCTTGCTCCGGTAGACTGGCCCCGCTGATACGCTCGATTCGTAACGCCAATTCGATCCGAGAGAGACTGTCCAGTCCCAAGTCGTGATCAAGCGCACTGTCGAGTGAGACCTTGACGGGCCCTTTGCGCTCCGGGTGGAGTTCCGCAACCAACGAGCGAACCTGCTCCAACAGGACATCGAGGCTAATCCGAACCTGTTTCTGCGAGCATTGTCTTGGCTGGTCGTTTAATGCCATGGCTTAAGCATACGTTGTATTCGGAGGGGGCAGATTCGTATCTTCCGGAGGAATCGCAGAATTACCGGCGCGGGGTAGGGTCGGTCTTAACGGTAAATAGCGATCCCATCGAGCCGGTGTTCGACAAGACCTGTGCGCTGACGGGTGTACCGGAGATGGTTCGTTACCCGATGCAGGCCGGGTCGATCACAAGCGCATTGTTTCGGTGGGACCGTTTGCCGGCGAGCGGTCCTCAATGGGTCGCTGCTCTCATAGCAACTGGGTTCACGTATTTGTCGATGACGTTAAAGGCTTCTGCATTGCAGACCGATTGCGGAATCGCAATGACATGGTTTTGGGTTGTTGATATTTAAGAAAATCATAATTTTATAAATATCCAAGGCTATCCGCCGTTAAGGAGCACAGAGGGTTAGTTGTAACGTCATTCTGGGAGTATGAAACGATGAAACGTATTGCCTTGTTTGCAGTATTGGCAATGGCGATTCCGCTGGCAAACGCCGCCGATACCTGGCAGGAGCGAGCGATGAAACTGTATCAGGCGAATAAGGAAGAGGCCTGGAAGGCAGCCATGGTGCAATTGTACCGAAACAACCATTCGCTCGATTGGGAGGTGGGGAGCACGAACGGTTATATGGCGAATGAGCCGCTGCACTGGCGCCAGGCCATGCGGGATCTGTATTTGTCCGAGCAGCAGTCTCCGCGCTGATCACCGAGGTCGCGGGTCGGTCTGGTTGCGTGTAGTGATGCCGCGACACAGACCGATCCACGAACATCTCCCTAGCTCGGGGCCTTTGATGTCTTCGATTTCTTGTCGATTGACCAAAATTTTTACAGTCGACGGCCTTCCGCGGCGTCATGCCATGCTAAGTCTTTGAATTGTCTAGTGTGGCGTGAATGTTGCTGCGTCCTTTCCGTGTCAGCCTGTGAAACCAAGCAGGAGGAAGCCGTGTCCTATTTGAATAGCAGATCCTGGTTTCCGCGCGTTAGGCGACCAGTCGAGACGACTCGGGAGCGGGCATCGCGCACCGAACGTCCAGTGGAAGTCGTTCAGGAATCCGATTGGCTCGGTTGGGATGGTTGGGTCAGCCCCGGTCATTCTTCCGAAGGGTCAGTCGAAAGGTCAGTGAAATCGGTCAACCGAACGAGCTGTGATTTGAATTTTTGATTGGGCTGAATGGGTTTGCGCCCCAGCCCCATGGTGCTTCACGACATCGTGTTTCGGCCTGGTCCTGACGTGTCCACGGTGATTATCGGTATCCAACAGTCCCGCATCGCGAGTGAAACCGCGCCGTGACGGGTAGCGCGGGTAGTGTCTAGTTGTCCAGTCCGGCTGCCCGACGAAACGATCGTATCCTCAGCATGGCCAGCAGGTGGAGTGTCGTCTGCGTGATCCCCGCCCATTGGAAGCGCGAAGGCAGGGGGCCGCGGAGATAGAGTTCGCCAATGCTGGCGGGCATAGACGAAACGCCCTCGACCGTGAGTAACATGATCAACATCTGGTGTTGTATGCCCCGGAGGGTATACCGCCATTTACGATGCAGATAGGTTCGGTAATCAGCCGGGCGCCAGAAGGATAGGGAGCGAAACGAAAATTCGGCACTGGCGTTAAATACACTGCGAGATTTATGCGGGTGTTTCGTATTTCGCCAGGCAGTGTTTGCGACCAGCCAGGACACAAGGAAATCCTCTCCGATCAGCCCTACGGGCATACGGATCCGGGATTGGCGAAGTTGCTGAACGAAGCGGCCGCGTAATGCGTAGAAATTCCCCGCCAGCATGCGGTTTACGACCATACGTTGGCGCCATGCGTCCATGTCTCTACCGGAACCCGGCATGCCGCCCGCCGCTTCGGCATCCGGTGTTTCATCAAGGGAAGATGCCAGACGTGACATGGCATCCGGCGTTAGCGTGACATCGCCGTCCATGAAGAAGCAGGTTTCAATATCGCAGGCCTGCTCATCGGAAATCAAGCCGTGGATAAAGGTATTCCAGGCGTTTGCTTTGTCGGCTTTCCGGATCTCTACCAGCGACAGATTGGCCAGGAATGCCGCACAGGCGCGTACTTCGTCGACAGTGGCGTCAGTGCAGCCGTTCGCGAGAACATAGACTGACACGGCATGATCGCCGGCGGCTACGACGATGCTTTGCAGTGCGGCCCGGATGGTTTTGGCTTCATTGTGTGCAAAGACGGCAATACTCCAGCGCGGCCTTTCCGCGCCGGTCGTAAGCCGGGAAACCCGGAAATCCGTAGTGGTCGAAGTATTGCCTGGGCCGATCACGGCATTCTTTTTATGGTTGGTCGTTTGCACGGAGTTTAAATGATCTCGGACGCCGGCCGCTGACCCCAGGTATTATAGATTCCGAAAATTTCGCGAAAAAAACTCGCGCGCGATCAGTCTGAGGTGGTGGGGCGGTTCCGATAGTCCGTGTGCTATGTTTTGGGCTTAAGGAAACTGCTAATCACTCTGGCGGACAATTCGAGCACCAAATGCGCCAGCGCTTCGTTGCAAACCTTCGCACTCGCGGCCTATTTCGTGTGGCCCGCGCCTCGTGACTCATTCGGCCTCTCGATCCGACTTGTCCGGAGTGAGTAGCAACTCCCTTAACCGTAATCAGGCTCAATGCCCGGAACGCCCGATTTATCCCCAGGCTATGCCGTCGATAATCGGCACAGGTGTGATTGTCTATGTCCGGTGATTTGCCCGGCGTGAAGTTGGACGAACAGTTGCTCGGCAGGCAGCTTTATGACTGCGTGGCCGATTTGTATCCGATATGTCGCAGTATCACCGGCGATGGCGTCCGCGAGACGCTGTCACACTTGAAACAGATCGTGCCGCTCACCGTCAGCGAAGTGCCGAGTGGGACTGCCGCCTTCGATTGGGTGGTGCCGAATGAGTGGAACATACGCGACGCCTATGTGAAGAATGCGCAAGGTGAACGCGTTATCGACTTCCACGACTCCAGCCTCCACGTCCTGAACTACAGCAGACCGATCGGCGAGACGATGTCGCTTGCCGAACTGCGGCCCCATTTGTTCACGCTGCCCGACAAGCCGGACTGGGTTCCCTATCGCACCTCCTACTATGCGGAAAACTGGGGTTTCTGTCTCAGTCAGAACCGGCTCGATGCCCTGCCAGAAGAAGAGTACGAGGTCTGCATCGATTCCTCCCTCGGGCCGGGTGCGCTGACTTACGGTGAGTTACTGATCCCCGGCGAATCGGCCGAGGAGGTGTTGATTTCCTGCCACATCTGCCATCCGTCGTTGGCCAATGACAATCTGTCGGGTGTTGCGGTCGCTGCTTATGCGGCGCGTTATCTGCAATCACGGTCGACGCGTTACTCTTATCGGTTTCTGTTCATTCCCGCCACGATCGGTTCGTTGGTGTGGCTTTCCCGAAATGAATCAAGCGTCTCCAGGATTCGACACGGGTTGGTTTTGGCGTGTCTCGGCGATTCCGGCCCGCTGACCTATAAGCGAAGTCGACGTGGTAATGCGATGATTGACCGCGTGGCCGCGCACATTCTGAAGCAACGGGATGATTGCGAGCTTTTTGATTTCTCGCCTTACGGCTATGACGAGCGTCAGTATTGTTCTCCGGGTTTCGACCTGCCGGTGGGGCGGCTGTCTCGGACGCCCCATGGCCGTTTTCCGGAGTACCACACATCGGCCGACAACCTGGATTTCGTCAAGCCGGTTCAGCTGGCCGGTTCGCTGCTGGCCTGTCTGGAGATATTCGAGGCGCTTGAACAGGAGCGCGTGTATCTGAACCAGAAACCCAAAGGTGAGCCAAAGCTCTCGAAGTATGGGCTTTATGATTCGATCGGTGGGGGCACCGATTCTCCGGCGTTTCGCATGGCCCTGCTGTGGGTGCTCAATCTCTCTGATGGGCGGCACGGCCTGCTGGATATCGCCGAGCGTTCGGGATTGGATTTCCAAGAGGTCGCTCTTGCCGCAGACGCCCTTTGCGCGAAGGGTTTGTTGAAGGAGATGTGAGGCGCCGGTCGGTCGCTCGCACTCAAGGCCGGTATTGTTTTCCGCTCAGGTTGGTTAATAAAGAAAGACAGGGGATGGCATAGACGATGAAGGTGGTTTTGTTCTGCGGTGGTCTCGGGACCAGGCTTCGGGAGCATACCGAGGCCGTTCCGAAGCCGATGGTGAATATTGGGTATAGACCCATTCTGTGGCACCTCATGAAGTATTACTCGCACTTTGGACACAATGAATTCATTTTGTGCCTGGGACATATGGGGGACCAGATCAAACAGTATTTCATTGATTACATGGAGTGGGTTTCCAATGACTTCGAGCTGTCCGGCGCAACGGGTGAGATACGCTTGTTCAACCGCGATATTGCGGACTGGAAAATCACTTTCGCCGATACCGGGTTGAATACCTGCATCGGTCAGCGTTTGCGGTCAGTGCAGCGATATCTCGGCGACGACGAAGTTTTCCTGGCAAATTACAGTGATGGCTTATCGAATGTGCCGCTCGACGAGTACCTGGATTTCTTCGCCAAGGAAGACAAAGTGGCCAGTTTTGTCTGTGCCCATCCGGCCCAGAGTTTCCACACGGTCGAGTTCGGGGAAGATCGTCTTGTTCGCCATGTTCGGCCTGCCGCCGATGCGGGCATCTGGATCAATGTCGGGTTCTTTGCGTTCAGGCGAGAGATTTTCGATTATCTTCGCGAAGGTGAGGATCTGGTGAACGAGCCGTTCGAGCGACTGATCGCCGAGGATCAGCTGCTGGCTTATCCGCATAAAGGTTTCTGGGCCTGTATGGACACGTTCAAGGACAAAACGGCGTTTGATGACATGGACAAGGAGGGGTATAGACCTTGGCAGGTATGGTGACGCCGGTGACGTGAGCCGGGTGCCGATGGGCCTCAATCGGACAGTGTGTTGACGAGTCTATGTTCCCGGTACCAGGCGATGGTCCGGGCTAGGCCCTCTTCGAGCGCGACTTTCGCCTGCCAACCCACTCTGTTCCTTGTCTCTTCCGCGTTGGCGACCGGTTCTTGTTCCATCGCGCGATCGGCAATCGCGCCGAAGTTGCCTTCAAGTGCAGGGTCGATCTGCGTCAAGATTTTCTCCACTATCGCTTTGATCGTGTACGTATGGCCGGTGCCCAGGTCGATTGTTTGTCCCTCCACACCGGATACGTTGCCCAAGCGCGAGAGTCCCTCGACGACATCGCTTACGTAGACCCAGTCGATCTTTCGCACGCCACTGGAAAGTTCGGGGGCTTTTCCATCCAAGGCCCTCAGGATAGTGTAGGGAACCAGCTTGTTGTGATCTTTCTGCTCGGGTCCGTAGACCATAAAGACGCGGGCGATAACGACGGGAAGGCCATAGAGTGCGTTAAACATCCGAGCGTATGCACTGGCCGCAAACTTCGATGCGGCATAGGGCGACGCCGGCACGGGTTGCGGGTCGGCCCGGCCGGGTTCTTCTTGTGAATTCGTGATGACCAGGCGTTTGCAACAACCCAGTTCCTGCGCGGCCAGCATAACGTGTGCGGTGCCGATCAGGTTGTTTTCGAGCGTCGGAAGAACGGCGTCGAGTTCGCGACGCCCCTGGACGCTGCCAGCAAGATGGAAAATATAGTCCGGCCGGATTTCGCGAATGGTGTTTCGAACCCTATCGAGGTCCGTCAAATCGAGACGTATCCATTCGGCGTCATCCCCTAGGGGTTCATTGCTGAAATACACGCCGGTTACATTGGCGCCCAGCTTGTTGAGATGGCGGCACAGGTGGGTGCCGATAAAGCCGCTGGCTCCGGTAACCAGTACCGGGGCTGATTCGTAGGGCGAGTCGGAATCGGGCCTCGCTGCAACCATTTAAACAGGCGTTATTTGGAACATGCCAATACCACACCCAACATACAAGTCTTAATGGTGGAGCGACGCACGCCGTCGCCGATTGAGTGGCCAAAGAACCAGCGCGGCAATTTTGCGGACGAGCTTAAAAGGCAGCTTGATATGATCGCCCAACAGATAAAGCCAGACATGCAGTTTCTCGCTCCAGCTTATTGGCGCGCCAAGGGTTGTGGAGTATCGGTAAGCGTGTAACAGGAACCGTTGCTTGAACGTGCGGCCGAGGGGCACGTCACGTTTGGCAGCCACCGATCGGTTCATCAACATGCTGGAGGTTTCGGCGTCGAAGCTGCGAACGAACAAGCGGTCCGGCACCTCGACGAATTTTCCCCTGAGTGACAATTCGGCGACCATGCTGATATCGGAACCCGCCCATGGCAGGATCAGGCGCGTCTGACGTAACGCAGATGCTCTGATGACGCCGTGCATGATGTTGTTGATGCGCTCACGGTTCAGGTATTTGCGAAATCGCGTTGAGGGCCGTTCGTCTTCGAGATTGAAGTCATCGAAGTACTCCATCGCTACCTCTTCGCCGTTCTCGTCTTTGAGCAGGAGGTAGGCCCTCGGATAGACAAGAACGACGTCCGGTCTGGCTTCGAGAACGGCAACGCATTTCTCGAAGAATCCGTCGAGGCAGAAATCGCTGTCGGCGGACCATTTGAAATACTTGCCGGTTGCCAACTCGAACACCCGATCGAAATTTCTGTAAAGTCCGATATTGGTGGCGTTCCGATGATAGCGGACACGTGAATCCTGCTCGGCAACGTGACGGCATATTTTCTCGGTATTATCGGTCGAGGCATTATCGGCGATGATCAACTCGAGATCGCTCATGCTCTGCTCGAGAATGAATCCAATGGACTCTTCGATCCACTTTTCGCCGTTGTATACGGGCATGCCGACGCTCAGCAGCGGAGACGCGGACACGGCGCGTTGAGACGTGTCTGCGCTTGTTATCTGATTGGAGGCCGTGCGTTCGCGCATAGCGCATGATCATAGCCCGTCGGTCGAGATACAGGCAAAGTGAACGTCGAAACGACAAGAATGTCCTTCGTCGGGCCTGTCGACCCTACCAGAGCATCTTTCTCGCATAGAAGGCTTCTGCATAGTCGATATTGGACTCGACGCCGCGGAGGCGCATCAATGCCAGGAAGTTTTCTTTTTTGAACCAGGAACGTGACCGCTGTGTGACATAGGCATCGAGTATCTGATCTGCTTTTCTCCGACAGACCGCTTCCGTCAGCGGAACGAAGACATTTGGACGCCCGAGGTCGCCATCCCACTTCAGGATTTCGTACTCGAGAATATTGTGATCCCGCCAGGTGTTCCAGGTGAGCTCCGAGATCAGTCTGTGATCCTGATGGCGGTCATCGTCGTGATGCGTGAGGATCAGGTCCGGCGAAAAGTCGTTCTTGAGTACTTCAAAGGCCAGTTTGACCTTCTCGCCTTCCCAAGGCAGATAGGCGTCCCGGAATCCATGAATCTCGACTTTGATCTCACCGGCGCCGGCAGTGAACAGGCTCGCTGCCTTGCGTGCCTCCTCAGCGCGTTCGGTTTCCGCGCCGGTCAGAACAAACCAGCGAATGTGCAGATCCGGGTTCTGCTCCACGAGGCGCATGACGGTGCCGCCTGCGCCCAGTTCAATGTCATCGGGATGCGCACCGATACACAGCAGTCTCTTTACATGACGTAGATCCAAGAGAGGCATCATTCAGACGTCACTCCGTAACGGTTTGTTCAACGGTACGCCTCGAATCTCCGGCATCGAGTGCTTGGTAGTACCGCCGTGAGTGCTTGTCCGGATCGAAATCCGGATAGTCACGGTCTCGGGGTGTGATCGAGGATACAGGTAACGGCCACCCAATGCCGAAGGCGGGGTCGTCGTGGCGCACCCCATCCTGAAGATCAGGGCGATAGTAATCGGACATCATGTACAGGATATCGGTATTCGCCTCCAATGCCTGAAAGCCGTGTGCAAACCCTGCGGGAATGTACAACGCATTGTGTGTGCGACTATCCAGTTCGAATGTCGCATGTCGAGCGAAGGTCGGCGAGTCCGGACGCAGGTCGACGATGACATCGTGTATGCGACCGCGTTCGCAACGCACGAGCTTGGCCTCGCAAGAAGGCGGCCACTGAAAGTGCATTCCGCGTAAGGTGCCGGTTGCGGTGTTGTGCGAAAGACTCACCTGCACCATCTCTATATCGATGCCGTGCTGCCGGAATTCCCGCTTACACCACAGTCGGGCAAAAAAGCCCCGAGAGTCCTCTATTGGGTCGGTCTCGATCAGATAGGAACCCTTGAGATCGGTCGGGATGATCTTCAACGGCGGCTCCAGTAAAGGTTATCGTCGAGTTGCCCCGTTTGTTGTAGATAGGTCAGTTGGCGCAGTCTCTTGAATGCCCTGAATTCGTAAGCGGACTGAGGCATCCGAATACGTTCGAAAAGCTGTTTCAGTTCGATGGCGCCCTGCTTGGCCGTCCAGCGGGTCTTGAATCCCGGCAACTGATTGGCGATTTTGTCGAATGACACGCGGTAGCTGCGGTTATCGCCACCGGGCGGGCCGGCGGTCACCTCGCAGTCCGGGAACACCGAGGCGATGATTTCGGCGATTTCGCGTATCCGGTAGTTCTCGTCGGTTGCGCCGACGTTGAATACTTCGCCGTTGACGGTGTTGGCCGGCGCATCGAGAGCGCACCGGAGGGCTTCGCAAATATCTTCGATATGCACGATCGGCCGCCAGGGGCTGCCGTCGCTGATCATGGCGATCTTTTTCTGTGTCCAGGCGAGGGCACAGAGATCGTTTAGCACGATGTCGAAGCGCATCCTCGGCGAGGGTCCGTAGGCGGTCGCATTGCGAAGGAACACCACACAGAAATCGTCGCTGGCCATGGATCCGACGTCTCGCTCGACCAGTGTCTTGCATTCCGCGTAAGCCGTTTGCGGATTGGTGGGAGAGCTTTCGTCGACGATATCCGCCATTGCCGCCCCATATACGCTACAGGATGACGCGTAGACGAAACGTGTGACCCCCGCTTTGCGCGCGGCTTCCGCGATCCGGATCGACCCCTGATGATTGATTTCGAAAGTGACCTCCGGGCGGTGCTCGCCCAGGGGGTCATTGGATAGCTCGGCGAGGTGCACGACCGCATCGAAGCCTTCGAAATCCTGGACCGTCAAGGTGCGCAGGTCCCTGAACAGCGTTCGTGGTATCTCCGGTGTTTCGAAGGGATCCACATACAGGGTGCCGTCGCGATAGAAGCCTGAGTCCAGGCCCATGACTTGATGGCCGTGTGCGGTTAACAATGCCGCAAGCCTTATACCGATGTAGCCTTCCGTTCCGGTTATCAGGACGTTCATCGTTGCGTTTTCGTCTCGAATGGTTAATTCAAATCCGCTGACAGCACGCGTACCTCGGGAATAGGTACCACGAACCGGCCGCCCCAATCGGCAATCACGGCCATTTGCCGGCTGATTTCATCGGCCAGGTTCCAGGGCAAGATGAGTACGTAATCGGGGCGTGTCTCAAGAATTTTTTCCGGGGCCAGGATCGGTATGCGAGCACCGGGGGTGAACAGGCCCTGTTTATAGTGGCTTCGATCCACCGTGTAGTCGAGAAAGTCGGTGCGGATGCCGCAGTAGTTCAGCAGCGTATTGCCTTTCCCCGGCGCACCGTAGCCTGCGATTCGTTTTCCCTTGCGTTTGGTGTCGATAAGGAACTCGAGCAGTTTGTGTTTGGTTTCGGTAACCCGGTCTTTAAAGCCGGCATAAGCTTCCAGCGTGTCGACACCGAAGGCGCGTTCCCTGGCGCGCAGTTCGAGAAGACTTTCCGATATCGGATGTTGCCCATCATCCGAGTGTTTGCCGTAGATGCGTAAGGAACCGCCGTGTGTCGGTATTTCCTCCACGTCGAACAGTTCCAGACCATGGCGGCCGAACACCTGTTCGACGGCGTAGAGCGATAGATAGGAGTAGTGCTCATGGTAAATCGTATCGAACTGGTTTTCGTCTATCAGTCTCAGTAAATGCGGAAACTCCATGGTGATAACACCGCCGGGCTTCAGCAGGGTTTTCATGCCGGCGACGAAATCGTTCAGATCCGGAACATGGGCGAGGACATTGTTGCCGACAAGCAAATCCGGTTGACCGGATTCCCCGGTCAGGTTGCGCGCAACCTCATTGCCAAAAAACTGGATGGTCGTTGGTATGCCGCGTTCCAATGCCACCTTGGCTACATTGCCCGCGGGTTCAATGCCGAGACAGGGAATCCCCCGTTCGACAAAGTGCTGCAACAGGTAACCGTCGTTGCTGGCGATTTCCATCACCATCGAGTCCGAATCCAGTCCGAACCGGTCGATCATCGCTTCGCTGTAACGTCGCGTGTGCGCTACCCAACTGTCGGAGTAGGAAGAGAAGTAGGCATATTCGCTATAGATATGGTCCGGGCTAACGTGTTCGGGAAGCTGTACCAGAAAACACTGATCGCAGATTTGAACGTGTAGCGGGTAGAAGGCCTCGGGTTGATCGAGCTGATCTGGCCTGACATAGGACTCACACAAGGGCGACATGCCCAAGTCGACGAAAGTATGGCGTAATGGCGCTTGGCATGAGCGGCACGTTGGTTGATTCATTGTGGCGTCTTTATTAGGGGTTTTGCCGCTGGTTTCAGTTTTGGTCAGTTTGCCTCCCGATCATTCCATAATCCACTCCATGACTGAACCGCAGTGGCCCGGATTTGTCGCTGACCCTGGTAGGCGGCCGAAAGCCAAGGAAGCCGGTGAACGTTAAAACCACCCTCCGGAATACGCCTAAGGTGCATGTTCGCAACCTACCCATTTCCGTACCAATCGGCTAAATGTTTTTAGTTTCGTTCAGTGTAACTCATTGAAATTTATTTAAAAGTAGTTATGCGCCAGATGGGCTGCACTGCAATTTTTCTATGGCGGGTTCGTTGGGTCGAGGCCGGCGTTGGTTACTCCCCGGTGACTGTCACGGTTGCAAGACTTTCTTGGCGATCCTCTCGATGCGGCTATCGGAACGGGCGTCTTACACTGGTACATGGCCATGAGTGTTCGGTCAATGTCGTAACCGCTATGCTGACGGACCGCGTCGATGCAGCGCTTCCACCATGGTCTCGATGCGCTGAACGCGGGCATCTATCTCTCGCGTGCGCTGTTCGATCGAGTCGACTTCGACGGCTACACCCTCACCCTGTTCTTTGTCGTATGCGTCATGTTCGCGCTGTAGCGTTTCCAACACGATACCGATCATCATGTTCAGGAAAATGAATGCGACGATAAAAATGAACGAGAGATAGTAAGCCCAGCTGAACGGATAGACCGCCATGGTTTCGTACATGACATCGGTCCAGTCTTCGAAGGTCGCCACTCGAAAGAGCGTCAGCATGGATATCGTGATGTTCGACCAAAGCGTTTCGTTGATCTGGTGAAAGAACATGCTGCCCATGGCGGCATAGATATAAAAGATCACAAACATCAACAGCGACACATAGCCCATGCGTGGGATGGCGTGGACAAAGGCGTTCAGCAGGACGCGCAGTTCCGGGATGATGGATATCAGCCGTAACACGCGGAATACGCGCAACAAACGCCCCAGCAAGGCCGCCTCGCTGTCTTCGACCGGAATCAGGCTTGCCACGACGATGATGAAATCGAATACGTTCCAACCCTTGCGGAAGAACGCCCGGAGGCTGCCTTCGGCGACCATTCTTACCAGGATCTCGACCAGAAAGAACAGTGTCACGGCCCAGTCGAGGATATTCAGGAACGCCAGGGTGCCGGACGGTATGGCATAAGTCTTGGCACCGATCAGCAGCGCCGAGAAGATGATGACGAAAATGACGAAGGTTTCGAACAGTTTGTTTTCGCGTAGTGCGATGAATTTTCGCTGTAAAGCAGAGGCATCGAATTTCATTGATGGACCTGAATATTGAAAAGCCAATGGACTGCATATCTGTGACAGGCTGTATGCTGCCGGCCTTGCAGCGAAGTAGCGCCGACTGCCACCCAATAGTGGCGCAGCTTACTCTTCTAAGGACGAGGTCGCAGCATCCGGCATTTCCCGCGCGCAATATGACACCGTCTCGCCTTCCCGGACGGTGGGAACAAATGCGGCACGATCGGCGCGTTGCCGGCCGGGCGAACGAAAAGGGCGCCGAAAGGCGCCCGAGTGTGTAGCGATACGATTGGCGTCAGACTTTGTAGGTGCCGACCAAGGATTGCAATTGTGTTGCCAGGGTCTTCAGCTCATTCGATGCGCTACCGAGCTCTACAGCGCCGTCCGCAGTCTGATGTGAAGAATGATGGATATTGCTGATATTGCGGTTCACTTCTTCGGCGACTGAACTCTGTTCCACCGAGGCGGTTGCGATCTGGGTGTTCATCCCGTTGATGGTGTTGATGGCATCGGCGATGGCGGCGAGTGCCTCGCTGGCCTTTTCCGCCTGGGTCACGCTTTCCAGGGCCTGATCCGTGCCGCGGTTCATGGCGCCGACGGCGTTCTTGGCGCCGCTCTGCAGCTTTTCGATCATCTCCTGAATTTCGGCGGTGGACTTCTGGGTTCGTTGAGCCAGTGTGCGTACTTCGTCGGCGACGACGGCGAACCCGCGCCCCTGCTCACCGGCGCGGGCGGCCTCGATGGCGGCATTGAGCGCCAGCAGGTTGGTTTGTTCGGCGATGCCGCGTATCACGTCCAGGATAGAGCCGATGGCGTCGCTGTCTTTTTCCAGCTGTTTGATGATGTCGGCCGTGTCGCCGGTGTCGGTGGCAAGGCGTGAGATGTTCTCACGCGAACTGCTGACAACCCGCTCGCCGCGTTGTGTTTCCTCGGTCGCGGCGTTGGCCGCATGAGCGGCCGCTTCGGCGCTCTGTGCCACTTCGGCAACGGTGGCGGTCATCTCTTCCATGGCCGTTGCAACCTGCTGAGTCTCGGCCTGCTGGGCCTGTACCGCATCCGTCGTGGTGTGTGTTATGTCGTTCAGTTGGTCCGCAGAACCGGCCAATTGGCCAGAGGCGCTTGCGACATCGCCCATAAAACTGCGCAAGCGTCCGCTGAAGCGGTTGAAGGCTCGGGCCAGTTCGCCGACCTCGCCCTTGCTGCCCTCGTCCAACTGCAGGGTCAGGTCGTTTTCCCGTTCCGCCCGGGCGATCGTCGCCAGGGCCTTTTTAACCGGTTGGCTCACCAGTTTACTGATCGTCCACCAGATAACGCCCAAGGCGATAATCAGGCCGATGACGGTTTCGGCTACACCCACGTTAACCGCGTGCTGAATCCTCGTATCGGCTGCGGTCAAGGGGCGGATCACCTCGAAGGCGCCATGCAGATCCCCCACCTTTTTGTCGTCCATTTTGAAGCCGGTAATGTCGCGACCATCATCGTTACCCCAGATCGCCTTGGCAGTAGCGGGATCGCCGTGACAGTTCATGCAAACCGCACCCAGACGCACCGGACGGAAGTAGCGGATCGCGTTCATGTCTTCGTCGATGACGTAGTGTTCAGTGGCGTTGGCGTTATCGCGGAAGTACTGAAGCGCCTTTTGTTCGACGGCATCGGGGTTGTTGTTCGGGTTGCGGGCGCCGACGCGAGGGGTGCGGAATTCAAAGCCGCCTTCCTTTGCCTTGGCTTTGGCCGATTCCCATGCAGACACTACCGGTACCGTCGCAAGGATCTTGGCCTTTTTCTCCGCGGGGGAACCGGCTTCGATGGCTTTGATCGATTCCGGGGAGAAAAGCCCCAGTTCCCATTTGCGTTCCATGTTCTCCCGCACCGACTCGGCCATCAGAATGAGGTTGCGGGCACCGTGTACTTCGCCCTCGATCTGTAGCTGCCGTTCGTCTTGGGCAGACATATAGAGCGACGCAATCTGTAGCACGATCAGTGTGGCTGCGATGCCGAGACCGACGCGGACGCCGATCAAATTCAGTTTCTTTTTCAGCACTTGTGTAGTCCTTATGTTTTTATACGAAGAACGGACTTGGCAGTCGGTCGGCTCTCGTGTCCGGTCAACACAAAACGCCGTTGCTGCCGGGTTTCTTAGAGAGCAGTGTCGACTTGCCGGAGAAGTTCTTTAGTTTTGTCCAACGGGGTTCGGTCGTGCGTTGCCTTTGGCTGATGGACGAGGTCCGGGGGGGTTAAAGGCTGCTTTTGTGAACTGCAGTCCTACAAACAGGCATTTCAAGTACCCGTTTGTTGTTGACCGAAATACGCCAATGCCGCATCCGGCGTTGATGGCCCGAGCATCGACTTCAGGTGTCGGTACAGAGGTCGACGGCGACCGACCCGGCTGGGTGTTGGGGCGACAGTCGCGTCGTGCGATCTCCCGTGATCGTGGTGCATAGCGGCTCCCGGACAACCCGGGCTGCCGTGAACCTTAGCGCATCGTCTTTGTGCCGGGATGATGAACGGTCTCGTGCGCGGTTTGTATGCCGTCTGCCGTATCGACGGTCAGTCGTGAAGGCTTCTTTGGTATGGAGGGAATCAAGACAATGCCGGCAGCGAGGATGGGAAGCAGCCAGCGTCCCCCCATTTCCATGAACAAAGTCCAGTCGACGAGCAGCCCCGGCGTATAGGAAAGGCCGCGTTGCGAGGCGAGTTCGACATAGAACATCTCGAGTTTTCCGGCCAGCAGCAAGGGTGTGGTGGCGGTAATCAGGACGAACGCCATCAGTGCGGCCACTGTCCCTCGTATCAACCACGACCGCAGTCCCGCAGCAGGCCATGCAAGAAGAAAGCACAGCAGGAGCACCACGGGGATCATCGCATGGCTCAGATGCGTGCTCGTGCGTATCTCGGCACCGGGCGGTAAACCAAAGGGGCCGCTGATATGAATGGGCTCGATTGCACGTGCCAGCAGCTGGATCTGGATGTCTTGTTCCTCCTGGATCAGCCCTATACGGGCGTCGTAACCGTTCAGCGCCAATTCCACGACGAACGCCAGCCAGGGTTCGATGGCCCGTATCAGCTCCGCCCCGCCGTGCAGCGCCACCAGGCTGACAACGACCCATGCGACGAACAGTCGTGCGCCGGTCCAGGCGAGTGCTCGTCCTGTCATCGGTATCTCGTCAGCACGAACGTCCAGGCCCCGAACAGGGCCGCGTACAGCAGTACCACAAAGGTCGGCAGATAGAAGGTGTGCAGTGCGGTAAACCAAGCGGGGTGCTCCGCAACAACGAAGTAAAGCGCAACGATACGCGCCTGGTTGATGGCATAGGCGAGTAGCGCGCCAAGCAACAACCCGATTGCCCGGCGTTTCCAGGAAGCCGGAAAAGCCAGGATGGCGGCCAGCAGCAGGAACATCGCCCCCGCCCCGTCACAGCCGCGTACGATTTCCAAGATGGCGCGTTGCGACCTGATCGTATTGTCGACGGCTACGGCATTCTCGCCGGGCACGATCAAATTGATCGCCATGGCACTGATGTCGCAAATACCGTAGTGGTAAAAGATGTCGCGTAGTACCGCATCGGGCAGAAGAAAATAACCGCCGTACATGGCGATATAGAACACGGTGAACAGCAGCAGAAATACGATGGGATAACGAACGCTATCTTGGTCGTCGACAGCGTTTTCCATGCAATGGCTTTCCGACATCTGAAAGTTCCCGTCCGTTGGACCGTCGCATGCTCTCAGATGTTGATTCAATAAAGATGACAGTGGTCTCTATGCGCGCGTATACAAAGCGATGACGTTTTCGAAAAGCGTCACTCCGTCGACATGATCACGCAATATTTGCAGGGAATATTGCGCGAAAAGTCGTTGTATTTCGGGGAGAAGTTACATGGACGTTCGCGTGCCGAGACGGATCCGTGTTGCGGTGATGATCGTGTGCCTGGGTGTTGCCGGTGCGGTGTCCGCCACCATTGACGATGCGCGTGTCGGTGCACTGACTCATTTGATTCAGAACCAGCAGGGCGATGGCGCTTGGCAGGGCGATGCCCTGGGTATCGCGACCACGGCCACTGTCGCCGAAGCGTTGCGCAACGCGGGTATGCAGTCCAGTCCGATGTACGCATCCGCGATGGCCTGGCTGGCGAATGCCGAGGCCGGTAGCACGGACAGCCTGGCGCGTCAGATGATCACGCTGGCTGCTGACGGTCGTGATATCGGTACCTTCGCACAGCGTCTTTTGGAATGGGGTAACTCGGTCAATTTCAGCGTCGGCAGTACGGGGCGTATCGGTCCGAGCTGGGGCGCTTATCGGCATTTCCAGGGCAGTTTCCCCGATACGCCGCTGGCCCTGCAGGCGATCTTCGAGGCCGGTGTCAATTACGGCGATGCCGGTGCGGCTCTCGGCTATCTCAATGGCGAGCAAAACGGCGACGGCGGTTGGGCCTATCTGAAGGCGTCGACCAGTACGCCGGCAAGCCGCGTGATTCCCACGGCGCATTCGGTAATCGCCTTGAGCGCGGCACGCGAGAACGGCTGGGGTGTCGATACCCAGCTCGGCAATGGCGCAACCTGGTTGAAGAACCGGCAGCTTGCGGACGGTGGATTCGCCGATGATCCGGCGGCGACGAACGGTTCGACCTACGAGACCGCGCTGGCTCTGCAGGCGTTGGAAAAGGCGCAGGCGCTCGGCGCGGTTTCGGCGACGACCGAGATCGGCCAGGCGCAACAGTTTCTGGTGAACACCCGCGCGACGGACGGCAGTTGGCCGGGCGGCCTGCTGGCGACGGCCGCCGCACTGGCCGCGTTGCCCAGCGCATCGCTGACGGATACCGATCAGGACGGTCTGCCGGATGCTGTCGAGACGCAATTGGGCAGCAATCCCAATGTTGCCGATTCACGGGACTTCATCGCCGGCAACGGGCGCTCGGTGACCGGTATCACCACCGCCAGCATGCTCGATCTCGGCGTCAAAGGCGATGGGGTTTCGGGCCAGTTTCTGCCGGCGGGCACCAATGCCGTCAGTTGGGTGTTGTTGTCGGGCAATCTACCCGCCGGCGTCACCTTTAACGCGTCGACCGGCGAACTTACCGGTCTCGCACAGACAGCGGGTACGTACAACCTGACTTATCGGGTGACCTACGCCGATGGCACGTCGGAGACCCGGGTGGCGCAGCTTTCGGTCGCCAGCCCGCCGCCGTCCGTGAAGGTGCCGATGTTGCCACCTATCGGAGTGCTGATACTGGCCGCGTTGCTGGCCGCTTTCGGCGCCTTCCGGATCCGTAAATAAAGCTCACCGGGACGTTTAACCCCGCTCACCAAGGTCGGAGAGACTCATGATCATTCGCGCCACTACGAATGGCCTGATGCACAGGTTGTTGACCATCGCCTGCGCCGGACTTTTCTCGGCCGGTATTGCGGCCGCCAAGCCCGATATCGCGATCGAAAACGAGATCGCGCCCCATGTGATCGACCGGTTCGAGCGCAAACACCGTTTGGTGCGGCAGACCGACGCGCATCGACTGAATCAGTCGTTGACCGAGATTCGTGACGTTGCGCGCGGGAGCGGTTCGCGCGCGGCGCGCAAAGGCCAGTTGGCGGCGAAGCGGCACGAATTGAGCAAACTCAAAGCGACGATCGACGCGCGGCTGGCGAATTGGGAGCCGACCGCGCGGTCCTGGGCCGACAAAGGCTTCCCCGCGCGTCAGCGCGCTTTGCGTCAGGCGGTCAACGAACGTTTCCGGCAACTGGATAACGCCCTCGCCGACGCGCTGGAGGCCGATGCGGCGAGCCTCGGCGACAAACTTGCAAGGCTCGGTACACTGGCTGACGGGTTCAAACCCCCGCGTCGCGAGTCCTTGCCGTCCGAACCCATGCCGACCGAGCGCTGGCGACAGCCGGCACCGTCGAGAATTCTGCCGGCCAGTGAGTCTTTGCCGGCCTATCTGACCGACAACGCATCGGAACCGGACGTGCTGCAATGGGTGTTGCTGCCGCTCATCGGCGAGGCGCATGCGGCGCCGCCCGGTTTGCCGTCCGAGGCGGCGAGCTGTGGCTATACGGCTGCCGATCTGGCGGCCGACGGTATCGATGTGCAGTTGTCGGCCGACGTCCATGCTTTGGCCGAAGAACTGGGTTATTCCCCGGCGCGTATTTTCGAATACGTCGCCAACGAGATCGATTACGAACCGTATTACGGCTCGCTCAAAGGTGCACTGGGTACGCTGAAGTCGGGCGCGGGTGGTGGAACCGACCAGGCCTCTTTGCTCATTGCTTTGTTGCGTGCCTCCAATGTGCCGGCCCGTTATGTACGGGGCAACATCTGGGTCGTCGATCCCAGCGACCTCGGTGCCGAGGGGCGGGCGGCCAAATGGCTCGGCACCAAGACCGCGACGGCGGCCGTCGCGGTCCTGAGTCAGGGTGAACACCCCGTGACCGGGGCTTTGGCCGGCAATCAGGGTGTGCAGCTGTCGCATGTCTGGGTCGAGGCCTGCGTGCCTTATGCCAACTATCGCGGCAACGCACAGGATACCGCCGGCTATCGTTGGGTGCCGCTCGATCCCAGCTTCGAGCAGTCGGATTACCAGGCCGGCATCGGTATCAGCACCGTGTTCGATTACAACGGTTATCTGGCCACGCGTTCGAACGAACCGGTGGAAGAGGCCTTTGCGCGTCAGGTCGCCGAAGATCTCGCGGTCAGCAATCCCGAAAGCACTTTGAACGATGTGCCGTACCGCGGGAAAAAACGCGACTGGCAGATCGAAGTGCTACCCGCCGGTCTGCCTTACGAGGTCGATATCTTCACCGACTGGAGCAACTCCGCCAGCCCGCAGACGTCAGCGTTACCGGCGGGCCACCGTTACCGGCTGACGGCATCGGTCAACAGCGGCGATGCGGCGGTCGATCTGCCGATGCCGTCGATCGTGCACGACCGTGTCACCCTGTCGTTCAGTGGCGCGACCGCGGGCGATCAGGCGCAACTCGACGTGTGGCTGAGCGACGGCAATCCGGATAGCGCGGCACCCTGTTCGGTCAATGTGGTACCGGTGATCAAGGTCGAAGGTGTCGTCAATGCTACCGGCAGTGCCGCGGTGGGGTTGTGCTCGTTAAACAACCGGCTCGACATGGCCCTGGTCATGGACGAATCGCGCAACCTTGTAGAACCGGTCAATCAAACCGGCTTCGATTCGATCAAGGCGGCCAGCCTCTATGCGCTACACGCCAGTGCCTTCCAGTGGTCGGATGCCCATCTGGCGGATCGCACCAAACAACTCAACGATGCGGTGCAGGCCAATGCCGATCCCAATCTGAATCTCGAGTCCACCCAAGGCGAGTTGTTGAACATCGCCGGTCTGTATTACTCGCGTCAGACAGCCGATGCGCAACGTGAAATCGCCGGCAAGACGGGTGGTAGCGGTCAGCGCGGCCACGATATGGGTATTACCGCGGCGCAGGCCAAGGTCGAGTACATCTTCGACCTGCCCCTGGCGGTGTACCGCGAGGGGCTGTTGATCGACATGCCTGGCGGACAGAGCCGCAATGTGGATCTCACGACCGGCCAACTCGATTTCGACACCTTTCTGCTCGGTGGTTATGCCGCCTCGATGCACGAGTCGATCATCTGGCAGCAGATGTCGCGCCTGGATGCGGTCAGCACGGTGCGCGGTTTGCAGTTCGCCAATGAAACCGGCATCGAGGTCTTGACCCTGACCAGCGCCAACTGGGCGGCCGAGAGCGCGAAGCTCACGAGCAATAGCGATCCTTCGCTGAACTACAGCGCGGCGCGGGTCAACAACATCAAGACCGTCTACATCGATCAGGGCTACGAGGTTACGTTGCCACGCAGCCAGATCCTGTACGACAACTGGCAGGGCGAGGTGTTCGTCGCGGCATTGAACAACCTCCCGACCGGGGCGAGAGCGGGCTATATCATCAGTGGCGACTACGCCGGCGGTATCACTACCGGCCAGCCTGCCGCGACCAGCACCTACGATCCGGTTCTTGATACGGGTTTCAACAGTCCGGCACCGACCGCGTCGGGCGAGCCTTTCAATGCGACGGCGTTGAATAACGGTTACAACAGTAATGTCACCTATGCGGGTGATCCGGTCAACGTCGCGACCGGTAATTTCTACACCATGGAGGTCGACATCGCGATCGACGGCCGTGGTGGTTTCCCACTCGTGTTCGAGCGTACCTATAACAGCCGTGATCCGGTCGACGGTCCCCTGGGCTACGGTTGGACGCACAGCTTCAACCATTACCTGGGCTTCGACGACGACAACTTCAACGGTTCCACCGATGCCGGCGACAGCGACGGGCTGACCTCCAATGTCAGTTGGTACGACGGTACCGGGGGACGCAAGCATTTTTCTGCCAGCGGCTCGGCCGGCGGTATCGCTTCGGGCAGTTTGTTCGGCAACGCGCCCGGTGTCTTCGTGCGTGCCGAGCGCGCGGCCGACGGCAGTTATCGTATCCGGCAGAAGAACGGTCTGACCTATGTGTTCGAAAACGTTGCCGGCACGGTCGGTCAACAGGCACGTCTGACCGCGATCACCGACCGCAACGGCAACACCATCAGTCTGTATTACGACGCCAGCGGACTCGATCGTATTGTCGATACGGCCGGTCGAACGCTCGATTTCACCAACGCCGGTGGCCGTATTCAGCGCATCAGCGACTGGACCGGGCGGGAATGGGAATATGTCTACGACGGCAACGCTGATCTGGTCGAGGTTCGAGATCCGTTGACCGGCTCGACGCCGGATCACGGCCCGCGCGCTTACAGCTATTACAGCAGCAGCGACGGCGTCATGCTGGCGCACCGCATCGCGTCGTTCACGCTGCCGCGCGGTAACGGCATGACGTTCGAGTATTACCCCAACGGTAAGGTGTTCCGCCATACCGATACCGAGGATGGCGTCACCACCTTCAACTACGATCTATACCGTCGGCAGACCGTGGTCACCAACCCGCGTGGTCACAAGCGGCGCTTCCTGTTCGATGAAAACGGCAATCTGATCGGTCTCGAAGAAGAGGGTGGCGGCATTCGTTCGTACCGTTACGAAGAGACCGACCCGACATTGCGCACCACGGCGATCAATCCGCTCGGTCATCACACCAACTACAGTTATGACGCCGACGGCAATGTCACTCGGGTCACACAGCCGTCCGGTGCTACGGTTACCTACAGCGATTTCACCGCCTTCAATCAAGCGCAGAAGATCCGCGATGCGCGTGGCAACTGGTCCTTGTTGCAATACGATGCCAACGGCAATCTGACCAACGAGATCCACCTCAAGGCCGGGGTCGACGCCAGTGGTCTAAACGTCGCCGGCTATGATCCGCAGGCTAATGCGGTCGATGTCCTCGCCTGGACTCGTTATCGCTACGACAGTCACGGCAATCGCACCGAAACCCAACACATGCGGGACATCGCCACCGCCGAAGGGCCGGTCTCGACCACCACCTACGATGCCGACGGCCTTTACGCCATCGAGATCCAGCGTTGTATTCGTACCAACCGCGACGGCACCACCGGCACGGTGTGCGATACCGCCAGCATCACGCATGATCCCCTCGGTCGTCTCACCGAGGGCGTCGATGCCGATTTCGAGATCGTCCATTTCGAATACGACGCCCTGGGCCGGGCGACACGCGGTACCGATGCGCTTGGCCGGCTGCGCGACTATGCCTTCGATGCCAACGGCAATCCCATACTCGAACGCCTGCTGGTCGACGGCGTACAACTCGACGAACGCGCCGAAACCTACGATCAACTCGATCGTATGAGCAGCCAGCTCGATGCCGGTGGTCATTTGATGCGTTACGAGTATGACGCGGTTGGTAATGTGTTACAGATCACCGATCCCGACGGTTATACCCTGGGCTTCGATTACGACGCCGACAACGATTGGATACGGGCCTATGACAAGGAAGGTCACAGCGTCGAGCGTGGTCTCGACGACCTGGGACGGCCGCGCGTCATTATCGACCCCAACGGCAACCGTGAACGTTTCCACTATTACGGCGCGATCGAAAACGGGCGGCTCGAACGCCAGTGCCAGGTGCTCGACGGCGGCGGCCAGCGCTGCACCCACTTCGCCTACGATGCTGCCGGCTTGGTCACCGCGCTGTCCGAGTTTCATGCCAGCGTCGAGGCGCAGGTTACCTACAGTCAATACGATGCGCTCGGTCGTGTCACCCGTGTCGCCGAGCCGGCGGTCGACGATCCCGCGCTCGGCTTGGTCTATCCGGTTACCTGTTACCAATACGATCCGCTGAGTAACCTCACCCGGGTCGATGCCGGGCATACCGTCAACCCGGCCGGCGGCAGTTGTGCGACCGACAGTGTGCAGTTGCAGGCCAGCTACGCGGTCGACGATCTCGGCAACCGCCTGAGCGAAACCGATGCCCTGGGGCGTACCTGGCGCTATCGCTACGACAAGCACGGTAATCGCACCTATGCTGAAGATCCGGACAACCGTATCCAGACCGCAACCTTCGATTACGGCGGTCTGATCGGTCGTCGCACCGTCACCCAGGGCGGCCAAAGCCACACCACGGTTTGGGAGCGCAACGCGTTGGGCCAGCCGACTCGCGTCACCGCGCCCGAGGTCAGCTATCGCTACGAGTACGATACCGCGCATCGCCTGGTTCGGTTTACCGACAGCCGCGGCAATGTCTCGCTCGATTACAGTTGGAGTCCGGGCGGTTTGCTCGATAGCACCGAAGACAGCCACGGTCATCGCACCGATTATCTGTACGATCCGGTCGGTCGCCTGATCGGTCTGTGGGCCCCGAACGACGAGGCCTTCAGCTTCACTCACGATGCCGGCGGCCGCCTCACCGACATCAGCTACCCCAACGGTCTGACCGCCAGCTACGACTGGAACGCCGACGGCACCCTGGCCGAGCTCAAACACCGGGTCGGCGCCAGCGACGCCAACCTGGTCTTCGGTCATCAATATGGT
>JANQLO010000049.1 GCA_028280505.1 Chromatiales bacterium
AGGATGCGGCCTTAACAGCCGAAGGCTGGCCCGTAGGGCGAGTGCCAGGGAAGGCACGAGTAAAGAAACGCGGGCGCGCTCCGCCGAGCGCTTTCAAAAACAACCGCTCGAAGAGCAAATCAAGCAATTAGTCATCAAGCTTGGAGCTGTCATCACCGGCTAGCATGCGACCGAAGGCTTCTCGTACCTGCGCTGCCTGCGCGGGATCGCGCAAACGCCCTCGGACATGTTCAGCAATCGACGGCAGGCTCAGCAAGTCTCCAACGCATTGGTTGAATGCTGACTGACCATGGTCGTTTTCGGCCAAGCGGAGAAGGAAACTGTCCAGTAACCCGGAGTCTTTTAGAACCTCCCAGGCCCGGCCGGCCAACGCGGCCAGCAGTTCGATACCCTTGGCGCTGGGTTGATTCAGCAGACGTCGCAGGGCCCGGGTGACCGCCGGGTCGTCGGCGACGTTGGACAGGCCCCGCACGAGTGCCGCGATCAATGCAATGTTCGGATCAGGGGCAGCCAGTGCCTGTTCCAAGCGCGTGATGAGCGCATCCCGGAGACGGACATCGGGGCGACCGCTCTCCAGGCAGTGACACAGCGCGACCAAGGGTTCGTCCGGCAGTGCTGTGATGGCTTGTGTAAGCGGTTCGTCGCTGTGGCGACAGGCGACGTCGGCGATGCCTTGGTAGCCGACGAAACTCCATTGATCCCAGCCCGGGCGGCCGAGGAAATAATCCACGGCATGATCGTAGAAGCGGGACGGCGGTAGCCCCAGGTCGGCGCCGAGCCGGGCATGAAACAACGCCATGCGATCTTCGCGTGGGCTGAAGGCGTACGGGTTGTCTTGCAGGAACACTTGCGGGTCTGCGCCGCGGGATTGGGCCTGGGCGGATTCCAGCAAGCGGCTGAGCAGATAATCGCGCTCGGCCTGTACCAGCAGGCCTTGTTCATCGAGATCCAGACGCAAGAACCAGATCACCGGTTGATCGGCTTGTGTTTCGGACAGTTGGACCAACGCAAACCAGGCCTTGCGTTGCATGGGGCGAGGATAGGGCAGTACGCCGTCTTCGAAGCCTTGGAAGTCGTCATGCGACAATTGACCGATTCGCCGGCCGATGTCGTAAACGTGCACGCTTAGACCGCTTTGTTCGAGAAATTGCAGCAGTGTCGGGTAGTCTGACAAGGGGGGCTCGCTGGCGACGGGGCCGTTTGATCGAAGCGGCGGATTCTATTCGATCCAGTCGATCAGGTGGTTTTCCAGCGCATCGGCGTCGTCCTCGCACACCGTACGGCCGCAGACGCGTTGTCCCGCGCGGACCACACTTTGAGGATCACCGGAGATCAGCGGGTGCCAGTCGGGCAGGTCGCGGCCCTCGGCCAGCAGGCGATAAGCGCAGGTTGCCGGTAGCCAATAGGGATCTTCGAGTACTTTCGGCGTAATGGTGACGCAGTCGCTCACCCGGGTCGAACGATTGGCGTAGTCGGTACAGCGGGCGGTATCGGTGTTGAGCAGGCGGCAATGCACATTGGTGTAGTAGACAGCGCGGGTGTCCTCGTCTTCGAGCCGGTACAGACAACATTTGGCGCAACCGTCGCACAGAGATTCCCATTCAGCCGGGGTCATTTCCGTCAGGTTTTTTCGTTTCCAGAATGGGATGGTCCGGCTTGACATTGGGTTTTCCCACCATTGGGGTCAGGTAAATTAGAAGATGATTATGCACAGGCCAAAAAAGGTGTGCTCGAATGGTCGAGGTTTGCTGGAGTTTTGACAAGCGTTACTTGAGAATGATTTTTTAAGTATTTGTTACGAAAAAGAAATAACGAATTTGGATACTTTTTGGTCAATCTGATGACCCTAACGTTACCATGCGGCCTCGACGCCGTTCTCTTCAACTTTCACACAGATTTTTCCACAGGCAATGTGGAAAAGCTGGTGTTCCCTCCAACAAACATTTGCGTCTCAATTCAGGTCGCCGCCATGCTCGGTCAACAACTCATCGATTTGGGCGATGATCGCCCGTAGGCGTTCACCGCCGACGTCTTCGGTGCCATAGACTTCCTCGGCCATGGGACAGACCGCGCAGTTCGTCGGTAGGGGCAGCTGCATCGCGAGCATCTGGTGCAGACGCGGCAAGAAGATCCATTGCAGCCATTGGTCGAAGTCCAGGGTATCGACCGCGAAGGGTTCCGTGCTGGCCAGCGCTTCCGCACTCGGCGGCTGTTCTTCCCAACGCTCTTGGGCCCGCATCTCGCTTTCGAGCGTGTGCAGCAGCTCGGTCAATTCATCGCGCACGTCGTCTCCTGTCGCTGTTGTACTCGGGTTATCCTTGCACGAGCCAAGCGCCAATGCCATTGGAACCCCTGTCATGTACAACTGCTCGAGCCCCTATGCCTGACGCGCACGGCCTGCGGTCCGAGGACATCGCCCTGATCGAATCCTTTGCCGATGCCGCATGGTTGGAACGCGGTCTGTCCCGAAATACCCTGAATTCCTATCAATCCGATTTGCGCCATTGCGCGAGCTGGCTGCTGGGCGACGGTGTCAACGGTCTGTTGACGGTCCGCCGCGATGATTTGTTGCGCTATTTGGCCGCCGAAGTCGATGCCGGCTCGCATCCGCGCACCAGTGCACGTCGCCTGTCCGCCTTGCGGCAGTTCTATCGTTGGGCGCTGCGCGACAAGCATCTCGATTCGGATCCGACCGCGCAGATCGAGGCGCCGAGGCTGGGCCGGCCGCTACCCAAGTCAATGACCGAGGCCGAGGTCGAGGCTCTGCTGGAAGCCCCCGATCTGGATACCGCCGAAGGCTTGCGCGATCGCGCGATGCTCGAGGTGTTGTACGCAACCGGTCTGCGTGTTTCGGAACTGGTCGGTCTCCAGCCGGATCAGTTCAACCTGAACCAAGGATTGGTGCGGGTGATGGGTAAGGGCGGCAAAGAGCGTTTGGTCCCGCTGGGTGAAGAGGCGCAGCGTTGGGTCGAGCGCTTCCTGGCCGGTGCGCGGGCCGAGCTGTTGTCCGGTCAGCCCGCCGATGCCTTGTTTCCGACCCGGCGTGGCGGCGGCATGACCCGGCAGGCCTTTTGGTACCGCATCAAAAAGCACGCCCTGGGCGCCGGCATCGACCAGGCCCTGTCACCGCATACGGTTCGACATGCCTTCGCCACCCATTTGGTCAATCATGGCGCCGACCTGCGGGTGGTGCAATTGCTGCTCGGCCATAGTTCGCTATCGACGACGCAGATCTATACCCATGTGGCGCGTGAACGTCTGCAGGCGCTGCATGCGAAACATCACCCGCGGGGCTGACGCTGATGTCTGACCTCTTTTTGCGACTGTGTGTCGTCCTATGCGTTTGTCTGCCCGTATCGGCGTCGGCGTGGGGATTGGCTGAAGGCCGTCTGGGTTTTAGTGCCGTCGCCGAAGGTGAGCCTTTCGAGGCATGGTTCGATGCGTTCACCATCCGTCCGGACTTGGACGGCACATCGCCATCGGCCTTCGAGGTCGAGATCGAACTCGAGTCGGTCGACAGCGGCTATCCCGATCGCGATATCGAGATGCGCAGTCCGGATTGGTTGGATGTTGAAGCGCATCCGCTGGCGCGGTTTACCAGTACGTCGGTCGAGCCGATCGCCGACGGTGGCTTTCTCGCGCGCGGCGATTTGATGCTCAAGGGCGTTAGCCGGGCATTGGCGGTGCCGTTCACTTGGGAGGCCAACGACAATCGACTGAGGATGACGGGGACCGTCGATGTCGATCGACGCTGGTTTGGGATTGGTCCCAACGAAGAGGATGCCGTGGCACCCATGGTGGTCGTTAGCTTCGAGTTCGTTTGGGCGCGAGACGATGGCTGAGCCTATGTTGAAACGAGTGTTCGTGATCGCACTGGCGGTGTTGCTGGCTGCCTGTGCCGTACCGCCGAAAACCGTTGAACCGCAGAAGGATGCCGCCTTCCCGACAGACTGGCTGACGGATCCGGGCGATTCCGTGGCACTGAACGCCGCCGCCAGCCGTATCGATATCCGGGTCTATCGTGCCGGCCGCCTCGCCAACTTGGGGCACAATCATGCCATCGAGGTAACCGGTCTGACCGGTGAACTCCGGCGCTTTGCCGATGGTGCCGCGGTTGCCGATTTGAGATTTCGACCGGATGCGCTGCGGATCGACGACCCGGCCGCACGTGCCCGTGCGGGTGAAGGGTTCGAGCAAGTGCCGGATGAGCGCGCGATTGCCGGCACCCGCCGCAATATGCTCGGCGAGCGGGTCCTGGACGCGGGGAATTGGCCGGTGATCCGTGTGCTGGCCAGGGTCGCCAGCCTGGATGTCGGTGCCGCGGAGGCCCGGGTTTACTTCAGTCTGCGCGGTAACGGCCGTTTGATGCAGGTACCGGTACGCATCGAAAACCGAAACGGCGCGATTCGGGTGCAAGGCCGTTTGGATGTACGACAAAGCGTTTTCGGTATGGAGCCGTTTTCGGTTTTCGGTGGCGCGCTTGCGGTGCGCGATACGGTCGAGATCGAGTTCGTAATCACCGCAGACAGTTAGTGCTTTGAGTCAAGCGGTTTTTTCGGTTCAGCGCCTTGTGTTTGGCATAAATCAAGGTGGGTGTTGTTGAGCGTGTTTAGCCCTCTTCCAGGGAGGGCGCGGAGGCCGTGCTGTGATAGCCTTGCACGGTTTTTTGGAGGGTTGCTATATGCCGTCGTTCGATGTCGTTTCCGAGGTCGATTTGCAAGAGGTTCGCAATGCGACCGATCAGGCCAACCGCGAGGTCGGAACCCGATTCGATTTCAAGGGAAGCGATGCCGAATTCCAGCTCGACGGCACACAAGTGACCTTGCACGCGCAAAGCGAGTTCCAGCTCGAACAAATGCTGGATGTGCTGAACAAGAAACTGGCAAAGCGCGCCGTCGATATCGGTTGTTTGACACTCGCCGATCCGGAGACTGCGAATAATCGTGCGCGTCAGGTGGTCACTATAAGGCAGGGCATCGATACCGATATCGCCCGGCGAATGGTCAAGGACATCAAGGCGAGCAAACTCAAGGTCCAGGCGCAGATTCAAGGCGAGCAGGTGCGGGTCAGCGGTAAGAGTCGCAACGACCTGCAAAGCGTGATCGCCATGCTGCGCAAGGCCGACTATGGTTTGCCGCTGCAATACATCAATTTTCGAGATTAGGTTTTCACCATGAACAAGTTGGTCACACTGGCGGGCGCGTTGTTGCTTTCGTCCGTTTCACAATTAGCCGTTGCGCAGGCCGAGGTCGATGCGGCCACCGCCGACAAGATCCGTAATTCTCTCAGCGTACTGTTGCCGGGCCTGACGCCGGACAGTATCCGCACGACGCCGGTCGACAATCTTTACGAGATCGCCTTCGGTGCGCGTATCGTCTACATCACGCCGGACGGTCGTTATCTCTTGCAGGGCAAGATGATCGATCTGGAAACCCGCGCCGAGATTACCGAAGAGCGCCTGTCCGAGCTCAAGCTCGCGGCGATGAACGCGGTCGGCGAGGAGCAGATGGTGATCTACGGCCCCGAAGATGCCAAGCACACGGTGACGGTGTTCACCGACATCGACTGCGGCTATTGCCGTAAGCTGCATGCGGAAATGGATCAATACAACAAACAGGGTATCCGCATTCGCTACCTGTTCTATCCGCGTGCGGGTATCGGCAGCGATTCCTACGACAAGGCCGTATCGGTGTGGTGTGCCGACAATCGCCACACGGCGATGGATCAGGCCAAGGCCGGTGAGGCTGTGCCTGCGAGCAAATGCGAGAACCCGGTTGCCAGCCATCACGAACTGGGGCAGGCAATGCGGGTGCAAGGCACCCCCGCATTGGTGCTGGAAAACGGCGAAATGGTGCCCGGTTACGTGCCGGCCGACCGTTTGCGCCGGGCACTCGAACAGCGTTTCGCCAAAACCGGGGGTTGAATGCAGTGACCGGGTCGGACGTCGTCACGATGTCGGGTGCGACAGGTTTGAGATGACGATACATTCGCTGCAACTGGCGTCGCGGTCGCATATCGGCCGGGTCAGATCGCACAATCAGGACTGGCTGCGTACCGACGCCGGGCGGGGCATCATCGCACTGGCCGACGGTATGGGCGGGCATCGTGCCGGCGAAGTCGCCAGCCGGATCGCGGTCGATACCGTGTTCGCCGAATTGATCCCTGCTCAGCGCATGTCGGCCGCCGACGACATGGAATGCATGCTACGGGTCGGACGCGCGGTCGAAGAGGCCAATCAGGCTCTGCTCGAAACCTGTGTCCAACGTCCGGAACTCAGCGGCATGGGCACCACGCTGGTGATCGCGATCTTCCGCGGTCGCCACGTCTACTATGCACATGTCGGCGACTCGCGTCTTTACCGGGTGCGTTTCGGCCGGATTCGGCGATTGACCCGCGATCACTCACTCATTCAGCACATGATCGACGACGGTATCTTCATGAATCGTGCGGCGGCACGCGCGGCGGGCATTCGCGACAATGTGCTCACGCGCAGCCTCGGCATGCAGCGTCAGGCCGAGGTGGATGTCGGCGAGGCCTTGCTCGAGCCCGGCGATACCTATCTGCTGTCGAGCGATGGCCTGCACGGTCTGGTTTCCGATAACGAGATCGGTCGCATCCTGCGCGAACCCGACGGCGATCTCGATGCGCAGGCCGATGCCCTGATCGAGGCCGCGATGGCGGCCGGCGGCAACGATAACATCAGCGTGGTGCTGGCGCGGCCGCGTATCGATTGATTCAGCGTTCGAGCAACGGCAGTTTGTCCTCCCTGCCGTCCCATTCCTCGGCATCCTCCGGTGGGTCCTTGCGTTCGGTGATCACCGGCCAGTTCTCCGACAGTTCGGCGTTCAGCGCAGTGAAGTGCTGTTGCTCCGGCGGCACATCGTCCTCGGCAAAGATCGCCTCGGCCGGACATTCGGGTTCACACAATGCGCAGTCGATGCATTCCTCGGGATCGATCACGAGAAAGTTGGGCCCTTCGTGAAAACAATCCACCGGGCAAACCTCGACACAATCGGTGTACTTGCATTTGATGCAGTTTTCGGTCACCACGAACGTCATCGCCCAACCCTCCTGTGTGGATAGCGCCGAGTTTGCACCATTTCGTGGCGGATTCGAATAGGGTATGTCCTGAGGGTGTTGCGGGTAATCGGTCTTAAGGTGTGGTGACTTGAAACAAATCCTGGGAATCTTGTCGTGTCCGGTCTGCAAGGCGGTCTTTGCGGATGTTCGGCCCATGCCGCGCCGGCTTTTGATTCAATGGCCGGCAGCAACCAAACACACTCCGGACATTGCGCGACACATTGACAAGGGCCGGAAACCAGGTATTGGCGATAGTTGTATATGGGTCGGTCTTCCGTTTGGGTAAACTTTTCGAGTACACCGACACTGCCTAACATTGAGGACACATCGTATGAAGCGTTGTTGGACAATCTGCCTGATAGCCTTGCTGCCGGTTTTGCCCGCCTGGGGCGCAAGCCCCGGCTATCAACCCATGGAGAATCCTGTCGGCCCGCAGAGCTGGTGGTGGGACAACGCATGGTGGGAAGAAGGCCATATTCCCTTACCGGTGAACCATAGCGTCGAGACCCGCTGGATCGAGTATCCGAACGGTGATGTATCGGTACCGGCCATGATCGCGCATCCGGCCGATGGAAAGAAATACCCGGCAGTGCTTTATCAGCATGGCCGACGTGGGCTGGATGAGCTGATTCAGGCGCAGGTCAGGCGGTTGGCGGCACGTGGATTCGTGGTGCTCGCTCCGGATGTGTTTAGTGGTCGTTTTATCGAAAAGCTGCCGATCGAGCATGACTATCTCGTGGAAACCGACGCCGCTGCCGGGATCGATGTTTTGCTGGCGCTGGATAACGTGAGTACGAAGCAAGCCTGTATTGCCTCTCAGACACGCGGAGGCTACATAGCACTGAAAGCAGTCACCACCCATGGAAAGCAGCGTCAAAGCATCGCTTGTTATGTGGCCTGGTACCCACACATGCAGGACCCCAACGCACCCGAGCCCATGCAGGTGTATCGCTACGCCACCGAAGTTGATCAGTTATCGATCCCGACGTTGATATTCATCGGCGATCAAGAGCAGTACCAGCGTCGTCGCTCCATAGAAACCGCAATACAGTCACTGCAGGCGGCGGGTAAGGACGCGCGGTTCGTGATCTATCCTGGCGTTGGACGAGGATTCGACTTCCGTCCGCCGCATGTGCGAACGCTGGCTGACGATCTCGCTGCTCAGGACGCGATGATGCGAGCAACCAGATTCATCAATGACAATCTCACAAGGTGATTACGAGTATTGGGCGCTCTATCCTTTCGCAGAACATTACCCTGTCTCATCGGGCGATCGGCCGGGAGCAGTAAAGAATCTCGACAGCCTGAGACAGTGCCGCCGTTATGACCGATTGCCGTCCCAGTCGGTTTGATTCCATTCACCGCTGAAGCCGGTAACGATTCAGCCGGTATTGCTGCTGTCGCTGAAATCGACGCTGCATGTCGATTCCTCGCAACGAGTGGGCCGGACCCGAGGTGGTTCCGGTCCTGGCGCGATGGTTCAACAGTAGCAGTTCGCGTCGCTGTCTCTCCTGCAAGCGTTGCAAATCAGCCCGCTGCCAGCGGTCGAGAGATTTCTGCCGATTCATTTGATTCGTCACAGTCGGGGATGATGCCGATGGACGCCGAATGTTTCTTAGCGTGGCCTCGCTCGCCCGGTTGAGCTGCTGCAAATGCCCGAGATTGCCCGGAGGCGGATCCGCCAATGCAGAAAGCTTTAGGGTCGGCCCAATCAAGATCGCTAACGCGCAAAACCCTCTTATCATTCCACCGAACCACCATCCAGAGAGTGTCTGCGGCTGAGTGTCAGGTGCGCGAGGAAGTCGCGGTAGTGGCCGCTGCGTCTGGATTGGAGTAGGCATTTCGGCTGCTTGCGTCATGTCGGAGCTCAATGGATGAGACCCTATTGCGTTAATGCAGTTCAGTGTCGTTTCCTACCCGCCGGGAAATCAGAAAGCGGCCGTTCGGCGAGCCTCCCGGCCTACGACCGCTAACCAGCCCACTGCGGTCATAGCCGGCTCGGATCATGAACGACCGTTTCAACCGAGCAAAAGCCGTTTGCGGAGTCTCAGCGGGACATCCGGATTTGGCCGAAAACAGAAACAAGTGCGAACTGCAACACGCCCAGGCAATTAGCTCGCGACTGGAATAGTTGGGGCAGCCTCAGGTCTCGTCATCACCCAACGCCCGCAATCGATACAGCGCATCCAACGCATCGCGTGGCGTCATCTGATCGGGATCGAGCGTTTCGAGGTAGTCGCGCAACGGGTCGTCTTCGTTCTTTGGCGGTGCGGGCTGCTGAAACAGCGAGAGCTGATTGGCGCCGGCCTCGGCATGGCGTTGTGCGGCCTGTTCGAGTTCGCGCAGTCGTCGCCGTGCCAGGTCGATGACCTTCCGCGGCACGCCGGCCAGCGCGGCGACTTGTAATCCGTAGCTTTGATTTGCCGGGCCTTCGCGTACCGCGTGCAGAAAGACAATGCCGTCGCCGTGCTCGACGGCATCCAGATGCACATTGACGATGCCCGGGTATTCGTCGGGCAGGGTCGTCAGTTCGAAGTAGTGGGTTGCGAACAGCGTGAAGGCACGGATACGGGTGGCGAGTTCGACCGCGCTGGCCCAGGCCAGCGACAGGCCGTCGAAGGTGCTGGTGCCGCGCCCGATCTCGTCCATGAGTACCAGTGAGCGATCGCTGGCGTTGTGCAAGATGTTCGCGGTCTCCTGCATTTCGACCATGAAGGTCGAACGGCCGCCGGCGAGATCGTCGGATGCACCGATACGCGAGAAGATGCGATCGAAGGGACCGAGTTCGGCGCTTTGTGCGGGCACATAACAACCGGCGTAGGCCATCAAGACGATCAGTGCGGATTGACGCATGAAGGTCGATTTGCCGCCCATGTTGGGGCCGGTGACGATCAGGATGTTGCGCCGTTCGTCCATCAACAGATCGTTGGCGACGAAGGGCGTGTCGCTGACCTGTTCGACCACCGGGTGGCGGCCGCCGACAACCGCCAGACCGGGCTCGTCGCGAAAGCCCGGTCGGCACAGATCGAGTTTTTGTGCGCGTTCGGCAAAGCAGGTGAGGACGTCGAGACGCGCCAGGCCGTCGCTACTGCGTTGCAGCTCGGGCAATGGCGTCATCAGCCGTTCGAGCAGACCGTCGTAGAGCGCCTTTTCGCGTTGCAGCGCGCGTTCACGCGCCGACAGCACTTTGTCTTCGAAGGCTTTGAGTTCCGGTGTGATGAAACGCTCGGTGCCCTTGAGCGTCTGGCGCCGGATGTAGCTGTCGGGTACCTGGTCGGCCTTGCTGCGACTGACCTCGATGTAGTAACCGTGGACCCGGTTGTAGCTGACCTTCAGGGTATCGATACCGGTTTGTGTGCGTTCGCGTTGTTCCAGATCGACCAGGAATTGGTCGGCGTTTTGCGATAGCGCACGCAGTTCGTCGAGTTCGCTGTCGTAGCCGTCGGCCAGTACACCCCCGTCGCGTATGACCACCGGCGGATTGTCGATAACCGCGCGCTGCAACAGATCGTGGGCGTCCGGGTGTTCGGCGATTTGCGTCAGCAAGGGTGCAAGCGCCGGGTCTTGTTCCGTATCCAAGGCGGCACGCAGTCGCGGCAGTGCGCCCAGGCTGTCGCGCAACACTGCAAGGTCGCGTGGCCGGGCGCTCTTGAGCGCGACGCGCGCGAGAATACGTTCGATATCGCCGATCGCGCGCAGTTGTTCTTGCAATGGTTCGACCAGACGACGATCGAGCAATGCGGCAATGGCCGCATGCCGCTCGCGGACTTCGCCGGTGTCGCGCAACGGCCGGCTGATCCAGCGCCTCAACAGCCGACCGCCCATCGGGGTGGCCGTGGTGTCGAGCAGCCCGGCCAGGCTGTGTTCACGTTTGCCCGAGGCGGCATCGACGATCTCCAGATTGCGCCGGGTAGCCGCGTCGATGACGATGCCGTCGTCGTGTTGTTCGACCCGCAGGCGGGTGATGTGCGGCAAGGCGCTGCGCTGGGTGTCGCTGACGTATTGCAACAGCGCGCCGGCGGCGCCGATCGCCAGCGGCATGTCGGCACAGCCGAAACCGGCCAGATCGTGGGTGCCGAGCTGCTGCTTGAGCAGGTGTTCGGCACTGGCCTGGTCGAAATGCCAGGGCGGCCGGCGGGTGAGGCCGGATTCCCGGTTCGGTGGTGGTGCCTGATCCTCGGGTAGCAACAACTCGGCCGGGCGCAGACGTTCGAGTTCGCCGGCCAATGCGGTGGCGTTGTCGAGTTGTTGTACATGGAAGCGCCCGCCGGTCAGGTCGAGCCAGGCCAGGCCGAAGGTGTCGTTCGTTTGCAGCAACGCAGCGAGCAGATTGTCGCTACGCTCGTCCATCAAGGCCTCGTCGCTGACCGTGCCGGGGGTGACGATACGAACTACCCGACGTTCGACCGGCCCCTTGCTGGTCGCCGGGTCGCCCACTTGTTCGCAGATCGCGACCGATTCCCCGAACTTGACCAGCTTCGCCAAATAGCTTTCGGCGGCGTGATAGGGTACGCCGGCCATCGGGATGGGTTCGCCGGCGGACTTGCCGCGATGGGTCAGCGTGATGTCGAGCAATGCCGCGGCCCGGCGCGCGTCATCGAAGAACAGCTCGTAGAAATCGCCCATACGATAGAACACCAGGCGGTCCGGATGCTCGGCCTTGATGGCCAGGTACTGCCGCATCATCGGCGTGTGTTCGGTGGTGCTTGCGGGCATGGTGACTTGGTGTGATGTCGCGGCGTTTTGGATCGGCGCGTTGTGCGCTCACACGGTTTTCGTGCGGCGGCATCTTACCATCCTCGGCTTGGTCTGATTGTCGGTAAGTTCTCTTTAATGTCGTCGGATTTTCTCTCAGGCCCCGACTGTGAACCCTGTCAAGAATGCCGTTCGTCGTTCTATACGACCTTGCGAACCCTGCGGTTAAATCGGCAGCCTCTAATATGCCGAGTGTGCCCGAATGAATCGTGCCAGCCTCTTTGTGACCCTGTTGATGGGGGCTTTGTCCGTGTTGCTGTGGTGGTTGGTGAACCGGCCCGGCATCGAGCCGCCGTGGCCGGCGCAGGTCGACGGTTTTTCGTTTTCGCCCATGCGCGGCGAACAGAATCCGGAGAGCGACGAATACCCCGGTATCGCATCGATCGACGAGGATCTTGCGCTGCTCGCGGGAGACGTGCATGCCGTGCGGACCTATACGGTCAAATCGACCATGGGCGAGGTGCCGCGCTTGGCCGCGGCGCACGGGCTGAATGTCGCGCTCGGTGCCTGGATTAGCGATCAGTCGGTCGACAACGCCGTCGAGATGGAACGATTGACCCAGGTGTTTCTGGAGAACCACCGCCGCATCGTCCGGGTGATCGTCGGTAACGAGGCGATCCTGCGCGAGGATCGGGATGTCGATGAGATGATCGCCTATTTGCGACAGGCGAAGCAGCAAATCTGGGCGCCGGTCAGTACGGCCGAGCCGTGGCATATCTGGCTCAAGCATCCTCGCCTGGTGCACGAGGTCGATTTCATCGCGGTGCATATGCTGCCGTACTGGGAGGGTATCCCGGTCGACGATGCGGTGGCGCACGTACTCGAACGTTATCGCGAGCTCCAACAGGCCTATCCCGACAAGCCGATTGTGATTACCGAGGTGGGTTGGCCGAGCAACGGTCGTACCCGGTTGGGTGCGATCGCCAGCCCCGCGAATCAGGCGCGTTTTCTGCGTCGTTTCTTGGCCGCGGCCGAGCGGGAAGACATTGTTTATTATCTGATGGAGGCCTTCGATCAACCCTGGAAGCGACAGATCGAAGGCGAGGTCGGCAGTCATTGGGGCGTGTTCGATGAGGCACGCGAGCCCAAGTTCGCCTTTACCTCACCGGTGGTGCCGGTACCGCAGTGGTCGGCTCTGGCTGCGGTGAGTATCGGTCTGGCGGTATTGCTGCTGGCGGTCTTGTTTCGCGACAGTCGCGGTCTGTCGTCCGGTGGCCGGGGCTTTCTTGCGCTGATCGCCTACACGATCGCCACCTTTGTGGTTTGGTTGCTTTACGACTTCACGCAGCAATACATGACACCGCTCATGTTCGGTGTGGCCATTGCCCTGTGTCTGGCCGCGGTGGGTGTCGCGGTGGTGTTGTTGGCCGAGGCGCATGAATGGGCCGAGGCGCTGTGGCTGAAACAGTGGCGACGCTCGCCGCGTCCCGAGGCGGCAGCGGACGAGTGCCTGCCGAAGGTGTCGATTCATGTGCCGGCCTATAACGAACCCCCGGCGATGCTGAGGCAGACATTGGATGCGCTGGCACGGCTGGATTATCCCGACTTCGAGGTCGTGGTGATCGACAACAACACCAAGGATCCTGCGGTGTGGAAACCGATCGAAGCGCATTGCGCCTGGCTGGGCGAGCGCTTCCGCTTTTTTCATGTCGATCCTTTATCGGGTTTCAAGGCCGGGGCTCTGAACTTCGCCCTGGCCAGGACCGATCCCAAGGCCGAGGTGGTCGCGGTGATCGACAGCGATTATCTGGTCGAGCCGAATTGGCTGCGCGAGCTGGTGCCCTTGCTGGACGATCCGCAGATGGCGATCGTGCAGGCGCCGCAGGATTATCGCGATGGCGACGAGAGTATGTTCAAGGCGATGTGCCAGGCCGAGTACCGCGGCTTCTTCAAGATCGGCATGGTGACCCGTAACGAACGCAACGCCATCATCCAACACGGCACCATGACCATGGTGAAGCGTTCGGTGTTGGACGAGGTCGGCGGCTGGGGCGAGTGGTGTATCACCGAGGATGCCGAACTCGGGCTACGGATTTTCGAACGCGGTTACGCCGCGACCTATGTGCCGCACAGCTATGGTCGCGGTCTGATGCCGGACAACTTCCTCGATTTCAAGAAGCAGCGTTTTCGTTGGGCCTATGGCGCCGTACTGATTCTGCGCGAGCATCTGGGGCAGTTGTTCGGTTTGCGTAAATCCAAGCTCACCTGGGGACAGCGCTACCATTTCATCGCCGGTTGGCTGCCCTGGTTGGCCGACGGTTTCAATCTGGCGTTCAATGTCGCCGCGGTGATGTGGACCGTCGGCATGGTGTTGTTCCCCGAGCATCTTGCGCCGCCGCATTTGATTTTTGCCGCGTTGCCGCTGGCGCTGTTCGTGTTCAAGATCCTCAAGCTGTTTTTCCTTTACCAGCTTCGGGTGCAGGCCGGTCTGCGCCAGAGCCTGGCCGCCGGCTTGGCGGGTTTGGCGCTGTCGCATGTGATCGCCCGCGCCATGTTGACCGGGTTCATCACCCGCAGCATCGGTTTTTTCCGTACGCCCAAGCAGGCCGCCTCACACGGTTTCTGGCGTGCCTTGGCGGATGCGCGCGAGGAACTGGTGTTCTTAGTTGCGCTGACTTTGGGGGCTTATGCGGTGTTGATGCGCATCGACGGTGAACTGCTGGATGTGCGCGTCTGGTCCTTGATGTTGTTGGTGCAGGGCGTGCCTTATGCCGCGGCGGTATTGGTGTCGTTGCTGAGTGCGATGCCGCGGTTGCCGGGTCGATTGATCGGACGCATGGGCGAACTCAAACAACAGCTATCAAGCTGAGGTGCGTTCGATCAAAACTCGGTTTCAGGCGAAGTCGTAGTGTTTTTCGACATCTTCCTCGATCTGCCAGGTGCAACTCATGCCCTGGGGGAAGATGATCAGATCGCCGCGTTTGAAGTGCTGGGGTTCGCCGCCGTCCGGCGTCACGCTGAACTTGCCGCGCAGGATGTAGCAGGTCTCTTGTTGCTGATAGGTCCAGGGAAAGGTCGATGCCTCTTTACGCCAGATCGGCCAGTCGTAAACGCCCATCACCTCGAGCTTCATTGGTGAGGGGTTACGTTCCAGAAGGATTTGCTGATCGCTCATCTCGGGTTTCCGTTAGGTTATGCTTGATCGATGTTCGCCGCAGTGTAACGCACTGCCGTCTGTCGAAAGCGGAGTCTTCATGGACCGTATCAAGCTTGTGCAACAGCTCGCCGATTGTTTGCGGCATCGCGGTTGGTGGTTGAGCTGTGCCGAGTCTTGCACCGGCGGCGGTATCGCCGCCGCGCTGACCGATGTCGCCGGATCGAGCGCGTGGTTCGATCGCGGTTTCGTCAGCTACAGCAACCAGGCCAAGCAGGACATGCTCGGCGTGTCGGCGGAGACCTTGGAACGTCATGGCGCGGTGAGCCGGGAGACCGTGATCGAGATGGCCGGCGGTGCCTTGTTGCGCAGCCGGGCGAACTTGAGCGTCGCGGTCAGCGGCATCGCCGGTCCCGGGGGTGGGACATCGGACAAGCCTGTGGGGACCGTTTGGGTCGCTTGGGCCAGCGAGCAGATTGTCGACAGCCTGTGTGAGCGGTATCCGGGTGACCGGGCCGCGGTACGCGAGGCGACCATCGACACGGCATTGCGCGGCCTGCTCGAACGCGCACGATGAGTGTCACGCGACGCCTGTTTTTTGCGTTGTGGCCGGACGACCGCACCCGCCACGCCTTGTTGCATTGGCAGACCCACAATCTTTCCGCCGCCGTGCGTTGGCAACATCGCGACGATCTGCACATAACCCTGCATTTTCTCGGGCAGATCGATGGTGGCCGTTTGGAGGAGATCGCTGCGGTCGGTGCAAAACACCGGTCGGCATCGTTCAGTCTCGTGCTCGACGAAATCGATTACTGGCCAAAGTCGCGGGTGCTCTGCGCGATGCCGAGTTCGGTGCCGGCACCATTGACCGAATTGCATACGGCGCTTGGGGAAGGGCTGGAATCAATAGGTTTCGCCGGAGAAAGCCGGCCTTATCGGCCGCATGTCACGCTCGCGCGCAAGGTCGGTGCCGATGAAACCCACGGCCCGCTGTCGTCTCTGACCTGGTCCGTTGAGGAACTCGCGCTGGTCGAGTCACGGCCCGGCAATGCGCCGCATTACCGGCCTCTGCGCCGCTGGTTTCTGGCTTAGTTTCGCAGTCGGGTTGAAATTTCCACTAGAAAACAAAAAGAGAACGAACTACACTCGGCATCACAAGCCAACATAACCGCTCGCGGAGGATTTCGGATGGACGAGAATCGCAAAAAGGCGCTGGCAGCCGCGCTCAGTCAGATCGAGAAGCAATTCGGCAAGGGCTCGGTGATGCGCATGGGTGACGCCAATGCGGTTCGTAATATCGAAACCGTCTCGACCGGTTCGCTGAGTCTCGATTTGGCGCTCGGCGTCGGCGGTGTGCCCAAAGGGCGCATCGTCGAGATCTACGGTCCGGAATCCTCGGGTAAAACCACCATGACCCTGCACATTGTCGCCGAGGCGCAAAAGGCCGGCGGCACCTGTGCCTTCGTCGATGCCGAGCATGCGCTCGATCCGGTGTACTCGGAAAAGCTCGGCGTCGATATGGACGAGTTGCTGGTCTCCCAGCCGGACACGGGGGAACAGGCGCTGGAAATTACCGACATGCTGGTGCGTTCCGGCGCGGTCGACGTCGTGGTGGTCGACTCGGTCGCGGCCTTGACGCCGAAGGCCGAGATCGAAGGCGAAATGGGCGATTCGCATGTGGGTTTGCAGGCGCGCCTGATGTCGCAGGCGCTGCGTAAGTTGACCGCGAACATCAAGCGCTCGAACTGCGTGGTGATTTTCATCAACCAGATCCGGATGAAGATCGGTGTGATGTTCGGCAGCCCGGAGACTACCACCGGCGGTAACGCATTGAAGTTCTATGCCTCGGTTCGACTCGATATCCGCCGTACCGGCGCGATCAAGAAAGGTGACGAGGTGGTGGGTAACGAAACCCGCGTGAAGGTGGTGAAAAACAAGGTGGCGCCGCCTTTCCGCCAGGCAACGTTCGAGATCTTGTATGGCGAGGGCGTGTCGCGCGAAGGTGAGATCATCGAGCTCGGTGTCGGTCAGGGACTGATCGAGAAATCGGGCGCCTGGTACAGCTACAACGGCGATCGCATCGGCCAGGGGCGCGAGAACGTGCGTAACTTCCTCAAGGAAAACCCCGAAATCACGCGTCAGCTTGAAACCCAGATTCGCGCCGCCTTGATTCCCGAGGAAACGGCGGACGGCGATTTGCCCGAATCCGAGTCGGACGGCAAAGCTTGAGTATTTCTCCCGACATCGACGAGGCCGCGCTGGTCGAACTCAGCGCGGTCAAGCTGTTGGGTGGTCGCGAGCATTCGCGTAAGGAGCTTCAACGCAAACTGCGGGCGCGATTCAACGATACCGCGCTGATCGACGAGGTGCTCGATCGGCTGCAGCAGCAGCGTCTGCTGAGCGAACGGCGTTTTGCCGAAAACTACGTCGGACAGCGTTGCCGCAAGGGCTACGGTCCGCTACGGATTCGCGCCGAGTTGGCGGAACGCGGCGTAGCCGGCGAATTGATCGCGGATTGTCTCGATGATGCCGACATCGATTGGCAGGAAATTTTACTTGAGGCCGCTGAGGGCAAATTCGGTCGGCAGGCGGCCGAGGATCGGCGCGCCTCGGCAAAACGCGGACGCTTTCTGGAGCAGCGCGGTTTCCCGATCAGCCTGATCCGGCGCTATCTCGACCGCACGCAAACGTTCTGATCCGGCCGTGCGGGCTCGGCGGTAAACTCTTTTGCCGCTAATCAACTGATTATCCATAGTTTTAATAGGTGTCCAGGTGACTTTTCGGGTCAACCTGCATACCATTTCCGTTTCGATGTCTCACCGTTAACCCTGTATGAAAACCAGCGCCGAAATCCGATCCGCCTTTCTCGATTATTTTGCGAGCAAAGATCACGCGATCGTGGAATCCAGCCCCCTCGTTCCAGCCAATGATCCCACTCTGTTGTTCACGAACGCGGGCATGGTGCAGTTCAAGGATGTTTTCCTCGGCAAGGACAAGCGCAATTACGTGCGGGCCACCACGTCACAGCGCTGTGTGCGCGCCGGTGGTAAGCACAACGATTTGGAAAATGTCGGCTATACCGCGCGTCATCACACCTTTTTCGAAATGTTGGGTAACTTCAGCTTCGGCGACTATTTCAAGCGCGAAGCGATCCAATATGCCTGGGAGTTTCTGACCGAGGTGATGGGGCTGCCGGCGGACAAGCTTTGGGTGACCGTGTACCAGGAAGACGATGATGCTGCGGCGATCTGGCTCGACGAGATCGGTGTGGATCCTGCTCGCTTTACCCGCATCGGCGACAAGCCGGGCGGTAAGCGTTTCGAGAGTGATAACTTCTGGTCCATGGGGGACACGGGCCCATGCGGACCCTGTTCCGAGGTGTTCTACGATCACGGACCCGAGGTCGAAGGTGGCCCGCCGGGTACGCCGGAAGAGGACGGCGATCGCTATATCGAGATCTGGAACCTGGTGTTCATGCAATACAATCGCGACGCCGGTGGCGAGATGACCCCCTTGCCCAAGCCGTCGGTGGATACCGGCATGGGTTTGGAGCGGTTGGCTGCGGTGATGCAGTCGGTTCATTCCAACTATGAAATCGACTTGTTCGAGGCCTTGATCAAGGCGGCGGCCGAGGCCACGGGTACGAGCGATTTGGCGTCCAAGTCGCTAAGGGTCATCGCCGATCACATCCGCTCCTGCGCCTTCCTGGTGGTCGATGGTGTCACGCCGGGCAATGAAGGGCGTGGCTATGTCCTACGTCGCATCATTCGGCGAGCGATCCGCCATGGTTACCAACTCGGACAACAACAGCCGTTTTTCTACCAATTGGTCGATGCGCTCGATGAACAAATGGGCGCGGCTTATCCGGAGTTGCACAAGGCCAGGGATTTGGTCAAACGGGTATTGAAGCTCGAGGAGGAGCGTTTTGCCGAGACCATAGAGCAGGGCATGCGCATTCTCGACGAAGCGATCGACGGGCTCGACGACAAGGTGATTCCCGGCAGCGTGGTGTTCAAGCTGTACGACACTTATGGTTTCCCCACCGATTTGACCGCCGATATCGCACGTGAGCGGGCCTTGGAGATCGATCAGGCCGGTTTCGACGAGGCCATGGAGGGGCAGCGTGCGCGTGCGCGTGCCGCGAGCAATTTTGGCGTCGAGCAATCGGCCGAGTTCGATATCGAAGGTGAAACCGATTTCACCGGTTATGAACGTCTACAGGATTCTGCGACGGTCATTGCGCTGTTTCGCGACGGCGAATCGGCCGATCAGCTCGATTCCGGTGAGACCGGTATCGTGGTACTCGATCGGACACCTTTTTATGCGGAATCCGGCGGCCAGGCCGGGGATGCCGGTTGGTTGCGGGTTTCCGGCGATGCCGCGTTCGAGGTGCGCGACACCCAAAAACAGGCGGGTACCGTGTTCGCGCATATCGGCGAAGTGAAGTCCGGCGGTTTGCATGTCGGCGACAGCATCAACGCCGAGGTCGATACGCAGCGGCGCGCCGAGACTGCATTGAACCATTCGGCAACCCATTTGTTACACGCAGCACTGCGCAAGGTGCTCGGCGATCACGTCACCCAGAAGGGTTCGCTGGTCGAGGCAGAACGGTTGCGTTTCGACTTTTCACATTATCAGCCGGTTACCCGAGAAGAGTTGGTCGAGATCGAGCGTTTGGTCAATGAGCAGATCCGCATGAATCACATGGTCGAAACGCGCATCATGGCGTTGGAGGATGCCAAGAACGCGGGTGCCATGGCTCTGTTCGGCGAAAAATACGACGACCAGGTTCGGGTATTGCGTATGGGCGATTTTTCTACCGAGCTTTGCGGCGGCACGCACGTGAAGGCTTTGGGTGATATCGGTCTATTCAAGATCACCGTTGAAACCGGGATTGCATCCGGCGTGCGCCGTATCGAAGCGGTCACCGGGGCAGGTGCGTTGGCCATGGTCGAGGCTGATGAAGCGCGTCTGTTGCGCATCGGTGGTTTGATTCATGCTGGCAAAGACGAACTCGAGGAAAAGCTCGGCAAGCTGCTGGAGCGCAACAAAAAACTGGAAAAGGAGCTGGAGCAGATCAAGGCGAAGCTGGCGTCCGCAGCCGGTTCGGATCTCGCCTCGCAGGCGGTTGAAGTCAATGGCGCCAAGGTGCTCGCGGCAAGGCTCGACGGTGCCGACCCGAAATCGTTGCGCGATACCTTGGATCAGCTCAAAAACAAGCTCGGCAGTGCAGTCGTCCTGTTGGCTGCGGTCAATGGCGACAAGGTCAATTTGATTGCCGGTGTCACCAAAGATTTGACCGACCGTTGTCGTGCGGGCGATTTGGTCAAGCTCGCCGCCGAACAGGTAGGCGGCAAGGGCGGCGGTCGTCCGGACATGGCCCAGGCGGGCGGTTCTGATCCGGCGGGTGTACCCAAGGCGCTCGAACTCGCGACCGCTTGGGTCGGCGAAAAGCTTTAATTTGGCGTCGAAATAGTGTTAAATCGCGCGTTTTTTCGGCCCGGCGGTTGTCGGGCCGCGTTAATTTCAAACGAAGGATCCGCGGCGATATGGCGCTGATTGTCCAGAAATTTGGGGGTACCTCGGTCGGTTCGGTCGAGCGCATCCAGAATGTCGCCCAGCGGGTGAAGCGTCATCGCGACCAGGGCGACGATGTGGTCGTCGTGGTATCGGCGATGTCGGGCGAAACCAATCGTCTTATCGGTCTGGCCAAAGAAATTAGTGATACCCCCAGTCCGCGTGAAATGGATGTACTGGTGTCGACCGGTGAGCAGGTGACCATCGCACTGTTGTGTCTCGCGCTGCAGGAGATCGGTTGTGCTGCGCGTTCCTATACCGGCGCCCAAGTACACATTCTCACCGATAGCGCCCATTCCAAGGCACGTATCATGGACATCGATCACGCCCGCGTCTGTGCCGACATCAAGGCCGGACGGGTTGTCGTCGTGGCCGGATTCCAGGGCGTAGACCAGCATGGCGATATCACCACATTGGGGCGCGGTGGGTCGGACACCACCGCGGTCGCAATGGCGGCGGCACTGGATGCGGACGAATGCCAGATTTTTACCGATGTCGATGGTGTCTACACAACTGACCCGCGGGTCGAACCCCAAGCACGTAAGCTCAATCGCATTACCTTCGAGGAAATGCTGGAGATGGCAAGCCTGGGTTCGAAGGTGCTGCAAATCCGCGCAGTGGAATTTGCCGGCAAATACAATGTGCCTTTGCGCGTGCTGTCCAGTTTCGAAGACGGCGGCGAAGGTACCCTGATCAGTCTGGAGGAAGATGTCGTGGAAGCGGCAAAGATTTCCGGTATCGCGTTCAATCGCGACGAAGCCAAGTTGACTATTCGCGGCGTGCCCGATCACCCCGGTATTGCCTATCAGATTCTGGGGCCGATAGGCGATGCCAATATCGAAGTCGATATGATCGTGCAGAATATCGCGCATGACGATACCACCGATTTCACCTTTACCGTGAATCGTTCCGAGTACAACAAGGCGTTGAGTATCTTGGAAAAGATCTCTGCAGACCTGGGTGCCCGCGAGGTTGTGGGAGACGACAAGATCATCAAGATTTCCCTGGTCGGTGTCGGTATGCGTTCACATGCAGGTATAGCCAGCAAAATGTTCGAGACTTTGTCTAAAGAGGGGATCAACATTCAGATGATCTCCACTTCGGAGATAAAGATTTCGGTTGTAGTGGACGAAAAGTATCTCGAGCTTGGTGTGCGCTCGTTGCACGATGCATTCGATTTGGCTGAGGAATCTACAGCCTGAAGCGATGCGCCGCCTTCTGCTACGACTCGGAAGTTGTTAGTATTGTTGAGCCCTCGATCCAGAATAAAAAAGGGCAGTGTTGGCAAACGTACATATTTCAGTGGTGTCTAACGGATCGCGACCGCCACCGGGATATGTTTGGAAAGGAGTGGTTCCATGTTGATTCTTACTCGTAGGGTTGGAGAAACCCTGATGATTGGCGACGAAGTGACCGTCACTGTGCTGGGTGTTAAAGGTAATCAGGTACGTATCGGCGTCAATGCGCCGCGGGACGTATCGGTACACCGCGAAGAAATCTACGACCGTATCAAGCGCGAAAACGGCGAACACAATCGCTGACGCTATTGTTATTCGGCAGCGCATGTCGAATAATCGCGCTGCCCTCGATGGTCCAGAATCACCGAGGGATCAAGGTATAAATTCGGAGAGATGGCCGAGTGGCTGACCAGACAGCCTTGGCTATCGCAGAACGCCGTCACGCGTGACGGCGGCCCCGAAGGGGTGAGGCACACAGTGCCGAATAATCGCGCTCCCCGACATGACCCGTAGGGTCATTGGAGCGCCGACCACAGATTTGGAGAGATGGCCGAGTGGCTGAAGGCGCTCCCCTGCTAAGGGAGTATGGGGTTAATAGCTCCATCGAGGGTTCGAATCCCTCTCTCTCCGCCATTATTCTTTGCGAATTGTTGGTTTTGCATTGACAGGCCCGTCAAAAGAAACCAAAATCCGCGCCTCGATTTTGCGCCCGTAGCTCAGCTGGATAGAGTACCTGGCTACGAACCAGGTGGTCGGAGGTTCGAATCCTTCCGGGCGCGCCATGCAGCAACAAAAGGTCTGGTATTCGCCGGACCTTTTTTATTGCGCATGAGTTTTGAAGGGGCAGTGCGGTGCTCCCGATAACTACGGACCGCCAATTGTTCAAGCGGACGTTTGCTCCTTCGTCACCCGCCGCAATTCGGCTTTTCAACGCCGCAGTTTTTCCGGCCGCACGCTGATCATTCGATGCTGGTTGTCTTGTTGACCGCACCGGCGGACGCCATAGCCACGCGTGGTCATTGTTGGTGCAATCGTGTTGCTCGGGAGGGAGCGGGTGCCAGGGGGGGCGAGTCATGCCGATATTTTGAACGAACGGTCGGTATGTATTATTATTTCATTAGGCAACTCGACACGGAGCTTCCGCCCATGCCCGACCAGGCGCCGCAGAACAAAAAAACGCTGGCTTCGCAGCAGATGCGTCAGAAAATCCTGCAGAGCACGATAGAGATTATCGGTAGCGAGGGGTATGTAGCGCTCACCGCCAGCCGGTTGAGCGAGCACGCGAATATCAGCAAGGGTGCGCTCTACCACCATTTCGCCAATCTTGATGACGTCAGGATGAGCGCATTGGCGTCTCTACTGACTATGTTCGTCGCTGCAGAATCTGATGACACGGCGAGTTTTGGCGATTTCCTCGATGCCAGCGGAGAGCGCTTATTCAATCGGATGAAAAAACAGCCTGTGGCGATGAAGGCCCTGTACGCCTTCATCTTTCAGGCATTGGTCGATGACGCGCTGAAGCCGCAGATCAGGGCATTGATGATGCAAAGCCTCAATGAGTACACCGAAGTCATCGGGCGCTACTTTCCGGCACTCTCAGCCAAGCAGCGGAGCCGGGTTGTCTTGATACTGGACGCTTATTTCGGCGGTGCCGTATTTCAGTGGTTCCTGCTCGATGACGAAGCGGCGTGCCTGGCCGGTTGGCAGCAGTTCAGCGGCATGTTGCTCGACACGCTGCAGGCAATGGAGAGGCTATGAAAAATCTCCTGGCGGCCTTCATCGTTACCTTTCTCTCAGCCTGCAATCCCGCGCCTCAACCCAACCACTTTCAGGCATCGCCGGTCATCAAGGTCCAAACCCAAGTGATGGAGGCGACCACCCTACAAGGGGAAATCAAGGTTTTTGGCGTCGTCGAATCAGCAAAGAAAATCGATCTGAATGTGGAATTTTCCGCGCCGGTGGAAAAGGTGCTGGTGGACGAAGGGCAGACCGTCCACCGTCAACAGCCGCTATTGATTCTTGATACCGGCAAACTGACGCTAACCTTGAAACAGACACAGCAGGTACTGGTGCAGGCCAGAATACAAAAAGAGAATGCGGCGTTACGTTTCGAACGCGTCAAAACGCTGAAGAACAGCGATACGGTTTCCCAACAGCAATATGACGAAGCGGGTTTCACGCTTGATGAGGCGACCGCGAGAATCCGCGAGCTTACTGCTCAACTGCAGATCATTGAACGTGACCTGGAAAACCGCGTTGTGCGCAGTCCTGTCGATGCCATTGTCGATAGTCGTCATGTTGAAGCCGGGCAATCCATAACGGCGTACCAGCCGTTGATCGCCTTGCAGGCGATCGAGAGCTACAAGGTGTCCGTGTTTGTCGGCGAACACCATTTGCCTTATCTACAGGTGGGTAACCACGGCCGTATCGACACGGTTGCCGGCATGTTCGAGTCGACAATCTACTCGATCTCCGCCGATTCGGATGCACAGACCGGTAACTATGAAATCAAGCTGCTGCTCAACGGAGAAAGCAACCGCTTAAGGCCGGGCATGACCGCTGAGGTCAGACTCATAAGCTCTGTGGTCCCGGGTCAATTGGTTATTCCTGAGTCAGCGCTCTTCGCCTGGCAGGGTCAGCATGTGGTTTACACGGTTGAGGACGGGCGAGCACAACGGCACCCGGTGGAAGTTGCCCTCGGTTTCGATGACCGGCTCCTCATCGGCTCGGGGCTTGATGTGGGCGATGAAGTTGTTATCGCCGGTGCGAATCAGTTGACGCAGGACTCCCTCGTGGAGGTCACGAATGAGTGAGCCGGTGCGCTTCTTCATCGAACGCCCCAAGTTGGTCAATCTGATCATGGGACTGGTGTTGGTGCTTGGCCTGCTCAGTCTGCAGGCATCCCGTTACGAGGTGACGCCGCACATCGATATGGGCGTAGTGACGGTGACGACGACCAAGGCCGGTGCCGGACCGGAAGAGGTTGAGCTGAGCATCAGTCTGGTATTGGAAGAAGAGCTACTCAAGGTCGACGGCATTCGCAAGGTGTTCTCGCGCAGTATGGAGGGCCTGTCGCTGATCACGCTGAACCTGGATCCCGACACGCCAGACAAGCGTAAGGTATTGGCCGAGATACAGAAGGCCGTAGATCGCGCGCAAAGCCGCTTGCCGAAAGACCTTATCGACAAACCGCTGGTCGAGGAGTTGGGGTCGGACAACATACCGGTGGCCGAGCTGCATATCACCGGCGCCGTGTCCGAGGAGACGCTGAGACAACAGGCACGGCAGTGGCAACAGAAGCTGCGCAATGTCAGCGGTGTTTCGGGTGTGGAACGGCTGGGGTACCGTCGCCCGGAAGTCGCCATTCAGCTAGACCAGCATCGCATGCTGCAACTGGGTATCTCGATCGACGAGATCGAACAGGCCATTGCACTACGCAATGTACGCGACAGCGGTGGCTCCATCCGATCGATGGTGCACGAAAGGAAGGTATTAACGATCGGGCAGTTCGCTGATCCGCTGGATGTCGGCGACGTGATTATCCGCAGCCGTGAACCCGGCAACGCAGTGATGCTGCGCGATGTGGCGAAGGTGGTGCCGACCTACGAGGATTGGCAGGTGCAGCTCCGCACCGACGGTCAGTTGAGCGTTGCCTTGCAGATCAAAAAACAGGCGACTGCGGACGAATTCGAGACGCTGGATCGGGTGCGTGAGTTGATCGAGCAGGAGTCCGAGCTTCTGCCCGGCGGTGTCCGGCTGAAGCTGGTCAACGATGTGTCCCGCTTTACCAAAGACATGCTGCAGACCCTGGTCAACAACGCCTGGATGGGATTGATTTCGGTATTCCTGATTCTGTGGTTGTTTCTCGGACGACGTTTGGCGCTCTGGGTCAGCGTCGGTCTGCCTTTCTCCATCCTGGCGACATTTGCCGCGCTGTTGTTCACCGGTTACTCCGTCAACAGCATCACCTTGATGGCGCTGATTCTGGTTCTGGGCATGTTGGTAGACGACGCCATCGTCACCGCCGAGAGCATTCAGTCACGACGCGAATCGGGGTTGTCACGCAAGGACGCTGCGATCATGGGAACCCGGGACGTCGCCGCGCCCGTCTTCGTCAGTGTGTTAACGACCATCATCGCCTTTCTGCCGTTGTTGACGCTGGGTGGGCTGGAAGGGGAGTTCGTCGCGGTCATCCCCGTGGTCATCGCGTTGATGCTGTTGGTATCCTTGTTTGAAAGCAAGTTTCTGCTGCCCGCCCACCTGGCACACAGCGCTTTCAAGACGGAGCAGCGCCGCTGGTTGGCCGCTGCACAAAAACGCTACGAGGCGGTTATCTTGCGGCTGCTGCAACACCGCGGTAAGGCCGCGCTGACCATCGTTCTGCTGTTCGTCGCAATCATTGCGGTGAGCGCATCGCTGATCCGTTTCCAGCTCTATCCGGAAACGGCGGTCGACACCATTCATGTGCAACTCGAATTGCCCAACGGCACCGCCTTTGACAGTACCGTCAGCCGGGTAACGGCGCTGGAGCGAGCGATACGGGCTGAAATAGTCCCGCACGATCTGCTCAATGTCGTCAGCCAGGTCGGGCATCACGATACCGATCTGTACGGCGTGTCGGAAGGGAGGAATCAGGCCTGGGCGTTGATCACCGTCTATCTCAAACCCTTGGGGCAGTTGCAGACGAAACCGGACGTGACGCTGGCAAAACTGAAGGCGTTGGCGGCACGACAGTCGGATCTGGCATCGATAAGGGTGGAACCGTTGAAGGATACACCGGTCATGGGCAAGCCGGTTGAATTGGAAATCATGTCCGACGGCGATGAGAAGCTCGCCGTGGCGACCGAGGTGAAGTCCTTCCTATCGACGGTGGCGGGTGTCACCGAGGTGTGGGACAGCCGGAAGACCGGCAAGGCGATTCTCGATCTGAAGTTCAACTACCACAACCTCGCCGGTTACGGCCTGACGGTTAAAGAGGTGGCCAATGCCGTCCGCGTAGCGATGGATGGCCTGATCATTGCCGAGCAGCAGCTGGCTGCGGAACGCACCTACTTCCGACTCAGGTTCCCGCGCGCAGGACGTGAGAAGCTCAGTACGTTGAAGGACCTGTTCATTGTCAATGAACTGGGAGAGGCCGTGGCGCTTACCGCCGTTGCCGGCTTCAGCCTGCGACCGGGCGATAGCGACATCAAACACTACGCCGGCCGCAGAACCGTTACCGTCTACGCTGATATCGACACCCGTGTCACCGATGTTGTGAAAGTGAATGGGCAGCTTCGGCAGTACCTCGCCGATCAGGATTGGCGTCATCGGTATCCGGACGTCGCTTTTCACCAGGGCGGGGAGTTGGAGCAGCAACAGCAGTCGTACGGCAACCTCGGTGTCGCCTTTGTTGCCTGTCTCTTGATGATTCTGTTCGTACTGGTGGTGCTGTTCAACTCATTCAGTCAGCCGTTACTGATACTGGCGGTGATTCCATTCAGTATTGCCGGCGTGCTGGTGTCATTTGCCGCGCAAGGTTTGGCAATGAGCTTTCTTGCGATGACCGGTGTACTGGGCCTGGTCGGCGTACTGGTCAATGATGCCGTCGTGATGATCCACACGCTGAACCGTGAACAAGACCGCCTCGATGTAGCGCTTATCGCCCGGCGTGCCGCAACACGCTTTCGCCCTATTGTGATCACCTCGTTGACCACGTTGGTCGGTCTCTTCCCCACCGCTTACGGATGGGGCGGGGAGAATCCCTTTGTCGCGCCGATGGTCATGGCCATGGTGTGGGGCGTGCTGTTCGGAACGCTGATCTCCCTGTTGCTATTGCCTTGCCTCTACATGCTGAACGAGGATCTCTGGCATCGGCTCGGGCACAGGGGAAGCAAAAGGTTCGCTGGCACGGCAACACCAACGCAGGCATGAACTACTCCGTCCACTGACAGCAACTCGTGTGTTTTCATTGGTCATTGAAAGGAAGATGGTGTCGGTTTTTTTTACAGCCGTGCAGGCACTGCGGGGCAAGACTTTGAAATCCGGATTCTTTTTTTACTGGTGTGTAACTTGCATGTAGTCGATTACTCCCAACGGAGGATCAAGTGATGAAATCGATAAAAGTTGGAATCGCTGGATTAGTACTTCTGTCAACGACCGCTGCAAACGCCGGGCTCATTGGCCCGACACCTTACTTACAAGCCACCGACAGTCCCTTTTCGGGCATTGCCGGATTTTCGTACTTTCACCTCGAAGACTTCGAGGACGGATTCAACACACCGGGTGTCTCGGGATCCGGTGCTAGTCTGTGTGTAACCGCCCTCGATTGCTTTGTCAGCGGTGGAATCAGCGACTCCGTCGATGCGGATAACGGGGTCGTCGATGGAAGCGGCCTTTTCGCCAAAAGTCATTGGGCGAGCGGTGCCATCGAGTACACATTCAACGCTGCCGTGTTGGGAGCTTTACCCACTCACGTCGGTGTCGTCTGGACAGATGGCAGTAACACGGTTCGTTTCGAAGCGTGGGATCAGTCCAACAACTCCCTGGGCTTCCTGACCGGCAATCATGTCGGTGTCGGAAACGGTGCTGGATTCTTTGGCGGTACCGACGAGGATCGTTTTTACGGCGTGGATACATCCGGTTTTGTGGGCGTGACCGGCATTTCCCGGATTCGCATTGAAAACTTTGCGCCTATCGAAACGGACCACCTCCAGTACGGATGCCTTGGCGCAACCTGTCCTGGTGGGCCTGGACCCGGGCAGGTATCGTTGCCCGCCACGCTGGCGCTCTTGAGCATAGGTTTAGCCGGTATCGGCTACCGAACGCGCAGACAGATCAAGGTGGCATTGGCATAAGACGCCTAGGGGTAATGGCAACGCGACCCCGCTTCGGCGGGGTTTCTTATGTCCGCCTTCCGTTGGACGTGAAAACAGCGCCAAGTGGTTCGGCAAGTCCGGTTCCGCGAAGTCCCGAAACGACTACGATGTCAGAGGTTACTTCGGTTTTAAGTGGCCCGGCGCAACGCGCCGAGCCGGTCGCCGATCACTTCACGGAGATGTCGTACCAGGGGGTCGGGTTGATCGGGCAGCGATAGCGAAAACCGTTGCTGCTGATTTTCACACGCGTGGTTCTGGTTTGCCCGGGTTCGATCGGGAATACGTCGAGCTGCTCATGCGTGACACCGTCTTGCAATAAGAAACCAACCAGCTTGTCGGCTTTGTTGGTCACGACAAATTCGTACGTGCCGGCCTTCAGGTCGGCCAATGTGTCGCGTGCGGCGAAGTAGCCGTTGTACTCGTCGAGGACGATTGTGGTCACGCCGTTTTCCGTCGGCGGCGTACCGGCGTTTGCGGCGAGTCCGATGGTTGCGAGTGCGACGAAGAAAAGTGCTTGAAGTGCTTTCATGTTGAATTTCCTCAGGTTGATGAAAAGATTCTTGGGAGTCCGTCCGTCTTCCCTGAGGCAAAGTCTGGGCAAGTCGTGTTGTTCAATCTATGATAAATAGAACTGTATTTATGCTAATTAGTACATCATTATGGATGCATTGACATTGCTGTTGCGCAACGTCGAAGTGCGGGGCCACATATTTTTCAGCGGTGATTATTGTGGGGACTACGCGATCGATACGTCGGGTAACGGGCATGCTCACTTCCACGTGGTTGCCAAAGGCGAGTGCTGGCTCCGGCTTGGCGACGATGTGCAGCCCCGTCCGCTGCGTGCCGGCGATCTTGTGGTCTTTCCGCGTGATGCCGGGCACCAACTGATTCCGCACCCGCCGAATCGCCTTCCGCAGATTGGAGATGGTTTCGTCAGCCTGATCTGCGGTCACTACGAGTTCTGCTCGAAACGTATGAATCCGGTGTTCGATGCCTTGCCGGACTTTGTCGTATTGCATGCCGAAGATCGTCCGGAGGACGGCTGGCTGGATACGCTGCTGCGTTTCATGCGGTACGAGGCGCAAACCGATTCGCCCGGTGCCGGCATGGTGATCGATCAACTTGCCGATGTACTGCTGGTTTACATACTGCGCGCGTTGATTGCCGATAAGCGGTTGAACATTGGTCTACTGCGTGCATTTTCGGATCCGGCGATTACGCGTGCCTTGTCGGCGATGTTGGAACATCCCGAGAAGCCGTGGTCGGTATCGAGTTTGGCCGGTGTGGCGGCGATATCGCGTACGGCGTTTTCGCAGCGCTTTCATGAATTGCTCGGCATGACGCCTGCTGCGTATTTGGCAAACTACCGTATGGATGTCGCCAGTGGTTGGTTACGACAGGGCGAGTTGAGCATGGATCAGGTTGCCGAGCAGGTCGGTTACGCCAGTACGGCTGCGTTTGCCAAGGCATTCAAAAAGCTAACCGGACAAAGCCCTGGCAAGCTACGGCGAGGGCGGTAGCAATTGTTTGGATCGCGGATTGCCTGGGTTGGTTTGCCGTACTGAAGGTTGGTCCGAGGGTACATTGTTGGTCGATCCGGCCCGATCGAAAAGCGAGGGTGTCGGATGAAACGCTGAAGGCACGCGCCGATGAAAAAAGCCGCTGCGGACCGGGTTGCCGGCACGTGTGTGTCGTCACGTTTACCCGCCGAGGCTCCTGATGTTTGGCAGCTCGTCTTTGTTGATGTCTTGGATGTACATTGCCTTTGCTTCAGATCCGGCAGTTGAGTATATGACAACGTGTCTTTCCGTAACTTGAATGCCATGGGTTCCGGATTTTATGTACACGCCGCCGGGGTAACGACCAGAAGTGGCATACCATTCCGATCTGTTGTCACGTAACCATTCGTTGAGCTCCACGTATGCCGTATCTTGTCGGGTAAGACGTATTGGCTTGTTGCTGTCGCCGCTCAGGAACACGTTCACTTCGGCTTCTAATGGGACATCCAGTGTCTGACTGCAACCCGCTAGCCCCACGGCCAACAATAGAACGATGATGCGGACCATTTTTTTACTCATGACACCCAAGTTGCGGGGGCGGAGCGAAGCCGAGCGCTCAGCCGGCCCGAAAGGCGAATCGATGTGAGCCTTACGTATTCTCGCTCATCAGTGTAAGGATGTTGCCACTGGTGTCCTTAAAGTGGGCGAGTACGCCACCCCATGCCTGTTTTTCGGGCTGACCCGTGAATTTCACGCCCTTCTCAATCAGTCTTCCGTATGTTTCTTCAACATCGTCGACCTGGAGAGATACACCCAGAAACCTACCGACAAGCGCTTTGTCTTCGGGGCTTGCGCTGTCATCCACTCTTTCGATACCAAGCTTTGCGCCACCGGCATCGAACTCCGCCCAACCGAAGGCTTCGTTCTTGAATTCCAAAGGTAAGTTCAGTGTATGTTCATAGAACTCACAAGCTGACGACCAATCGTTCACCAGCACTCTAATCGCATAAATCTTCATATATGTTCCGCAGCAGTTCTGCGCACGACACTGAGGCTTCGCGGACGTTTGCGAGGCATATGTCATGCTCCGATGGTTGAGCCAGTCCCCTTATCGTACGCCAGTGGCTTGCCGTTCGCCCAACAGTGGGTGCTTAAGCGATCGGTAGCGGTTCGATTCCTTCGGGGTCGAATGTTTCGGCCTTGATCTGGTATTCCATGCCGGTGCCCAAAGGATACCGAACCTCACGCCGAAATTGCATGCCGAGTCGTTCCATAACGGCAAACGATGCTTTATTGGGGGTATCAGCACCTGCCCAAATTGTCGATATCAATCCCGCACCGAAGGCTCGCTTCATGACGGTGTGCGCCATACGGGTTGCCAATCCAAGGCCCCATAGCGTCGGATGCAGTGTTGTCGTCACCGGTGAGTCTGACCAGGCCACACACATGCGCATCGGCCTCGTCAACAAGTACCCATAGCCCTCCGCCGTATTCAGCAGGATCGGTCATCGCCGAATTGACCCAAGCGGATGCAATTCCTGGCGGCGGTTCCTTGTCGTCAGCCAAATACTCAAAGACCTCGGGCACGCAAAAAAGCTGATGAATCTTGCCTTCGTCTTGTGGCGTGGCGTTTCGCAAACGCATGCCGGTGTCGATCATGGGTTTACCTTGATGTGCACGTCAGACAGCGATGGGTTGAGAGCGGTCGATGCCGTATCAGGCAGCCGTGGCATCCGTATGTCGAAGGCCTGGTTGCTGCCCCTGGCCTGGAGCCAGTGATCGCCTGAACTTTTTTGGCGGAGTTGCCCGAACGCGGTCAGCCCGGCGTGTGTGTAAGGCCGGAGCTCTCGTATCTTGACCACCCAACACAGTTGCGTGTCAGGACTATGCACCAAGAAACTCTCCTAACATCACGCGCAAAAGACCCGCGTTCGGCGCTCGGTAATCCACCGCATAGACTAAACGACCCGAAGTGTCATAGATTTTTACGACCTCGAATATTGAGTGGTCCTTTACTTTGCCGAGATTCTCCCAGCCGTAAAACTTACGTGAACGCGGGCCTTCTATACTCAAACCATTATTTGATACAACCACGCGATGTGAGAGATAGCGGGCCAGAGGAAATACCGAGTACACCATATACAAACAGAAAACCCCCGAAAGGGCCAGCATGAGGCCTTCTTGAAGAGACTGTTCAAAGGCGCTAACGGATAGCCAGATAACGTAAACTCCGACAACTGCGAACGCGATGATTCCAAGTGGAATGGCCACTTTCATCCATTGCTTAAACTCGACCACTTGCGAATTCATTTCCAGCCCCGGCGATCGGTATCAACGGTCACAAAAACGCCCGACGATTTTTTGATCCGTTTGAATGCTCTTGTTGTGGTTGCTTGCCTGCGCATATCCCGACACAGTTAAAGAATGGCTGCAAGGTCCTCCACTCCGGTCAGCGATACGCCTGCTTTCGACAGGCTTTCTTTGCCTATTAGGACATTTGTTTGTGAGAAGTCGATTACGACAACGAAAGCTTCGGTAGTTGTGGGATCTTTGTTTATCGCAACTTTATTCGCGGATTCGAACCGCTGACACCAAGAATCGTTCGACAAGCGCCGCAGGCGCGCAGATCGGCTGAAAGCCGATAGTCCTTCCGGGCGCGCCATTCAAGTCACAGAGGTTCGGTAACCGTCGAGCGATTTGTGTTTTCAAAACCCATCAGGACTGGATGGGTGCCGCTGCATCGGAACGCGGCACGATCCGCCCTATGATCGCGGTCTGAGGATAACGACGTGCTTTGAGCGCGGTGGCACGGATCACGGTTGGGTGCATGCCGTCTCGGCACAGCCCGCGCCATGGCGGCTACCCACAGTGCCCGATAGCGTCCCGCGCGTGCTAACAGATCGTCGTGCTGTCCTTGTTCGACCAGACAACCGTCGTCGAACACCAGAATACGATCGGCGCCCACGATGGTCGATAAACGGTGGGCGATGACGATGACGGTCTTGTTCCGTACCAGGGTATCGATAGCCCGCTGCACCGCCACCTCGTTCTCGCTGTCCAGGGCGGCGGTGGGTTCGTCGAGAATGACAATGGGGGCGTCCTTGAGCAGGGCGCGGGCGATGGAAATCCGTTGACGTTCGCTGCCGGAGAGGTTTGCGCCGATGTCGCCCAGGCGGGTGTGCCAGCCCTGCGGCAGACGTTGGATGAACTCCAGGCAATGGGCGGTGCGGGCCACCGCTTCCACCTCGGCGTCACTGGCATCGCGACGGGCCATGCGGATATTGGCCAACACCGTGTCGTCGAACAGGTACACATCCTGGAAGACCACCGAGATCATGGCGTTGAGTTCGTCGGCCTGGGCGTATTGAAAGGTAACGTTGTCGAAGCGCACGTCGTAACGATTCGGTCGAGGGGCGGACTCGAGCACCGGCAGGGGCGTAATGGCCAGTAAATCCTCGATGCGCTCGAGCGCCGTCTCGATCAGTTCCAGGATGGCGGTATACATGACGAATGTGGAAAGCGGTTCGGAGAAACGTGCGACAATGATGAATACCGCTGCCAGCGTCGCCACATCGAGGGTACCTTCGACCACCCAGACCACGCCGGCGGCGAGGATCAACAGCAGTCCGGTCTCCACCACGCTCGTGACCACGCCGTTGGGTTTGGCGCTATTGCGATGAGCGGTGGTTCGGATTCGCTCCAGTGTTTCGAAGCCGGCATGCAGACGCCTTGCCTTTTCACCCGCTGCTCGGGCGGTACGCAACGCGGTCAATCCCTGGGTGTATTCGAGAATATCCGCGTTGGTGCGTGCGTGGGCCTCGGCCGAAGGCGGGTCGCCGCCAGCGGTAGAGAGGAATGATGGCGGGAAAAATCAGCAACAGCGCCAGGCCGAGGCGCCAGTCCACTACCAACAGCGCCAGGGCGGTCACCAGAGGCGTGATTACCGCCACCAGGATGAGGTCGACGACGGTCAGGGTGTAGTTGAAGTTTTCGTCGGCATTGCCGAGCAGGAGTTCGGTCATCTCCCCCGTGCGTTTGTCCCGCAGCCGTTCCAGCGGCATGCGGCGCAATTGCTCGCCCAGCCGCGTGCGCAGTGCGTGGGTGGCCGCTGCAAGTCCGCCGTTGAATTCGAAGCTTTGTGCCCGCCAGCGCAGCAGCGTGGCCAGCGTCATCAGTACGGTCATGACCACCAGCCAAAACAATGTGGCGCCGGTGCTCGGCTGGTTGAGGATGGCGGCAAACAGCGGCGCGATGCAGGCGAGTGCCAGGCCTTGGGCGACTGCCGCCAGTAGCAATCCGATCAGACTGATACGCAACGCGGGCGCCTGCTCACCGGCGGCGCGCATCGGTTGGCGATAAGTTTCGCGCCAGGGGGTGATGCGGGGCGGAGATTCAATCTGCATGTCTCGCGTCCTTAAACTCGACCGCCCATGGCCCAATGCTGAGCTTGCTCGTAGCTGCGCCAGAGCCGGGCATAAGTGCCCGCGCGACCGAGCAGTGTGTCATGGCGGCCGTTTTCCACCAGTCGTCCTCGCTCGAATACCAGGATCTGATCGGCGTCGCGCACGGTGGCGAGACGGTGCGCCACCATGATCACCGTCTTGCCCCGCATCAGTTCGGACAAGGCAGTGATCAGAGCGGCCTCGTTTTCCGGGTCGGCATGGGCGGTGGCCTCGTCCAGCACCAGGATGGGCCAACCAGTGCGGTGACGCTGCCCGGCGCTGCCGTGAAACTGATATCGGTCAGCGTATCGCCATCCCCTTCGCGGTAGCGAAAAGCGACGTTCTCGAAACGCACGCCGGCGTCCATGGGCATGCGTCCGTCATCGGGTTCGGGCAGCACCGGCGTGGATAATACTTCCTGTATGCGGACGATGCTCAGCCGGGTCTTGTCGATCAGGGTTTTAAGCGCCATCAACGGCATCATTGCTTCGGCCATGCCCATGCCGATCAACAGCACCGCCAGCCAGTGGCTGAACGACAGGTTGTCATGCCAGGTCAGCCAGGCTCCCAGCCACAACAGCACCGCCAGGGTCGGCACGGGATTGAAAACCGCCATGGAGAAGCGCATTGGGAAACCGGCCTCGCGGTACCAGCGGGTCAGCACCGCCAGATACTCGCGCAGCGCGCGCTCATAGCGGCCGAAGGTGGCCGCACCGCTATCGAAGGTGCGCACCACCGGCATGGCCTGAACGAACTCGACCACCGCCACGCCCACCCGCTCGCGGGCCTGGTGGTAAAGCCGAACCGTCTCCGTGCGGTTGCGCATGGCCAGGATCATGATGCCGTAGCCGAGCGCCGGCAATGCCGTTGCCGTCAACGCCAGGCGCCAATCCAAAACCAGCAGGACCAGAAAAGTGATCGCCGGCACAGCATAGGCGCGGGCATAGAGCGGCGTGCTATCGGCAACGAAAACATGCAGGGCCTTGACGTCGTCATGCATGATCTTGGCCAGTGCCCCTGCACCTTTGACCTGCACATAACCCAGGGGCACCTGCGCCAAATGTTGGCTGAGACGCGTGCGCAGCAGGGTCTCCAGCCGGAAGGCGGCGTAGTGGGACTGGTTAAAGGTGGCGAGGCGCAGTAGATAGGCGGCCATGCTGCAGGCCGCCACGCCCAGCATCGCCGGCCAGGGCCAGACGGATCCTGCCGCGCACCGGTGCCATAATGGCCCAGGTGTCCAAACCAGGCGGCGCATCCGGACAGGCGTTATCGGCCTTGTTGAGGCGGGTCATGGCTGACTCCCGCCCCAGCGGCATGGGACGGGATCGATTGGCGTCATCACAACCTTCTTAAAAGTAATAAGCGATACCCAAACCAACGGTCCGGCCGCGTGCCGGTGCGCCCGCGCTGATCGTCGGTGTGAAGTAGTGGCCGTAAAGGTCGTATTGTTCATCCAGCAGGTTGTCGGCGTAGACATAGATCTCGGCGTTATCGGTTACCAGGCCGACACGGGTGTCCACTTTCTGGTAGCTATCGAGATCAAAATGGTTTTGCGCATTGGCGGCGCGCGAGCCCACATACCGGTAATCCACGCGGCTGTGCAGCACCGGTGCGGACAGTCCCATGAACTCAGGCATGGCCCTGCTGTAAGAGAGTCCCAGGTTGGTGCTCCAGCGCGGTACATCGGGTGCGCGGTTACCTGCCTCCACGTCCCCGCCCATAACACCGGTCGCATTGCCGGTGATCTTGGCGTCGATGTAACTCACTCCCCCGGAAAGCTCGAAGCCGTTACCGGTGCGCCAGGTGCCCTCCAGTTCCGCACCCTTGCTTTCCGTGTCCGCGTTGATGGTGCTGATGGTGTAAGTGGTAAAGTCGTACCCGAGTAGGTGGGCGTCTTCCACCTTGGTCAGAAACACGGCGCCGTTCAAAGCAAAACGCCGATCTGCAGACTCGGTTTTAAAGCCGATCTCGGCCGCATTCGAACGTGAGGGCTTGTAGGGCACGCTGTCGGCCACCTGGGTGGTGAAATCGCCGAATCCGCCCGATTGATAACCGCGCGAGACGGCGCCGTAGACGTTGGTGCTGGGCGCCAGGGCATAGGATAGCGCCATGCGGCCGGTTGTGTAGTTGTCGTCCAGTTCCCGGCTGTCCTGCACCACTGTGACACCGGTGTAGGTGGCGTCGTAATGCTTGCTGTCGCGAGTGTGGCGTAAGCCGCCGGTGACCTTCCAGGCATCGGTGAGCGGATAGGTAAGCTCGCCATAGGCCGCATAACTGTCGGTCTCGTAGTCACGATCCTCCTGGCGTGTGCCGCTGGGGAAAAGGGTATCGAAGGAACGCTCGGCGCTGGAAAGATAAAGGCCGGCGACCCAAAAGACCGGAGCGGCAGGCAGCGACGACAGGCGCAGTTCCTGGCTTAACCTTGTCTCGTCCGCGGTGTCTGTTGGCAGATTTTCAACCGGGTTGCCATACACTGCCTGCATGACTCGCCGACCATAACCTTTGACGCTAGTAAGGTCCGTGGTGGTATAGGCGGTGATCGAGGTGATGCGGCTGTTGTCCAGGTCGTGATTGAACTCCAGCGAATAGCGTTTCACGGTTTTGCTGTTGTCGTCGAACGCCCCCGGTGTGACATCCACCTGGGCCGGATCACTAAAGGGGCGAAGAATCGTCAGGGGCGGGCTGGCTTCGTTTTTCTCGTATTCCGCGACAAACAGCGCATCGGTACGCGCGCCGATATTCCACAGCAGGCTCCCGCGGGCTGCCAGGTCGGTCGGCTCGCTCAGTGGTGATCCATCCTGCGCGTTCTCGACCCAATGATCCGAACCGCGGTTACGAATCGCCAAACGGCCGCTGAGCTGATCGGACAAGGGGCCGCTGACCACCGCTTCCGCCAGATGCTGGTTGTCCTGGCCGTATTCACCGCGGATAGACGCTTCCGTTTCGCGTGTCGGTTTGCGTGTTGTGATATTGATCGCCCCGGCCTGGCTATTGCCGCCGAACAGGGTGCCCTGCGGCCCTTTCAACACCTCGACGCGCTCCACATCCAGAGTGCCCAACGAGACATTGCGTGAGGACATGGATACGCCGTCGATGTTCAAGGCCACCGAACCATCATCCATGCTGACCTGGAAAAGCGACCCGATGCCGCGAATAAGGACATTGGCAGAGTTCGGGTCGCCCCAGGCGTTGACTTGTACTCCCGGGGTGCTGCGCAGCGCCTCCTCCACGGTGTGCAACCGCTTGACCTCCAATTCCTCGCCGCTCATGACAGTGAGACCAAAGGGGACATCCACCGCCCGCTCCTCGCCTTGGCGGGCCGTTACGGTGACGGTCGACAATTCGACTGTGGGTCCAGCGGCTGTCGTGTCATTGGCTGTGGCCTGCGCCATGGCGGTGCCGGGCAGGGAGGTCAGGGTCGCCAATAAGGTCAGGGTGCCGGGCGCATGGGACCGAACTCGGTGGCCTTGCGGCTTCTTCATGAGAATCGGTTTCAGCATTCGTTGTACTCCTTAGGATCAATACATACGGGTTCGGTTGAAGAGACGCCGACGAATGTTGGGCATCGATACGCACGGCACGGCCTTCAACCGACCTGGAATACGACAAACGCCTGGAAACTGCCGGCAAACTTCCTGCCACCATCGTTTCCTTCGGCTTATCCAAATCGATTCGACGGGCCTGGCAGAAAATGCTATAAGCATCGTAAATGATTCTCATTTGCATGACTGCCCGGTTCGGTTCGTTTATGGCCCGGATCAGTGCGACGAGAGGAGGTAAGTCACATGACGTCATCTGCACATCCGCCATCGACTTCATCGTCCGAGGTTGTCATTTCAAGCCTGCTTGCGGACCGGCCGGTGCCCCATGTCGAGCAGGTTGCCAACTGCCGCCTGGTCAAACTGGCCCTACGCGACGGCGTGGATGCGCTTTTGTGGAGAGGAAACCTCGCCCGGCCCCTGACCATGAACGTGCGTGACGATTGGGACCGGGTTCACTTCTCGTGTGCGCTGAAAGGGCGTTGCGGTTTCTCAATAGAAGGCGATACCGGAGGAGGGGACGAGCGTGTCCTGCATCAGGGCCTCGGCTGCATCAGCTACACCCCGGGGTGCATGGGGCGATCGTCTTATGCGGACAGCTTCGAATATCTAACCGTTTCCGTGCGCCCCGACATCCTCGTCGACTGGGTACCCGACCTCGATACGTCTTTAGAGCGGATGCTGGATACCGCGCAGTGCTGCGCAACACACCGTTGCGGCGCGGAAATGCGTGCGGCTGCCGGGGCCCTGAGCGGTGTGCTGCGGATGATGCCGGCCGGCGGGGAGGGGGAAGACGGCATGCCCGTACCGTCCTCGGCATGGCTGCTCGGACAGGCGCTGGTGTTGGTCGGCTTGGCGATAGAGGCGAACCGGGGTGAGGACGCGCCGTCACCCGCCGTGTCCCCGGCGGACAGGCGCAAGCTACTGCGCGCACGGGATTTGTTGCTGGCCGATCTGACCCAGGCGCCGACCATCGCCGCGCTCGCGCGGGAATGCGGCCTCAGCGCAGTGAAACTCAAACGCGGTTTCAGACAGGTATTCAATCAGAGCGTTTACGGACTTTTCCAGCGGGAAAGAATGCACGAGGCTCGCCGCCGCTTTATAGAAGATCATGTCCCGGTAACTGTGGTGGCAACGGATCTCGGCTACGCCAATGCGAGTCATTTCGCCGCTGCGTTCCAGAAACAGTTTGGTGCACCGCCCTCGGCCTTCAAACGTCGCCGCTGATCCCGTTTGAGTGATCTGGATTCGAACCTGCGAACGTCGGTTTGGTGTGCTTTGCAATCTGCTGGGCCGGGGCTGTTGGTTGGATCGTGTGACAGGCCCACATCTCGTTTCTCACCACAAATGTACGACGACCGGTCGGTGCGACGATATCTTCACGGAGTGTCCTTCCGTATCGACCTCTTCAGACCGTTGAGCACGTCTTCGTCGTTTCCGGGCCTTTGCACTGCGAATCTCCGGCACCTTGCGCATCCTCGCGACGGTTTGTGGTGAGGAATCCAGCGCTCTCTGAACCGGTGGGCATCACATGAAGCGCAGGGGATAGGCGTGTCCGGCACATATCTCGTCCGGGATGGATGGGTGCGGATATGGGTTGAAAAAAAGCCGATCGGGGTGGCGCTATCCTCGCAAATGATAATCATTTGCACATAAGAAAAGCATGCGTACAGTCGGTTTGTACGTGCGCCAGCGCATGCCGGTTCGGTGGGATATCACAAGGGATAGCTTCTATGAAGGGATTTATCGATGCACGACACTGGCCTTTGGTCAGCCTGCACATGCCGGAGCAAGTGGTCGAGGAGCAGACCAGCGGGCTGATCGCTCAGCTCGAGTCGCTGTACGCGCGCGCAGAGCCCTTCGTCCTGCTGATGGATGGCGTCGAACTCCCGCAGCATTCGGGACACTTCATGGCGGCTTATGCGCAATGGAGCCGGGATAGTTTCGCCAAGCAACAACGTTATTGTCTGGGTGCGGTTCGTATCGAGGCGGATGAGGCGTTGCGGCGTGAGTACGTGCGCAAAGCTGAAGCGTGGAATGCGTCGGGCCGCGCTCCCTATCCCTACCGGATTGTCGCCACCCGCGAGGAGGCCGAGGCGCAGGCGCGAGCCTGGCGTACCGGACACGATGTATCCGGTACGGGAACGGCGTAGACAGCCACGGAAAGGCGGCAATGAACACGCAATCGGCGATTTGTCCGACCGAGGGCTTCCTCCCGCTGTTATCGACTGGCGCGCGTGCCCGGCTGACGCGAAACAACCTGCATGAGTCTTAATCCATGTCTGATACCGATCTTGAAACTGTCTGCAGAGATGTAGAGCAAACCGCTGTTCCCCGTGCGGTTCCCTCCATGGACGAGGCGCTGCGCAATGAGATCGCGGCCGATTTGGGTGTTGCCTGCACACGGTTGGATGAGCACGCCAATCTGCTCCAACTGGGGATGGATTCGATGCGTCTGATGGCGTGGTTGAACCGGTTGCGCAAGCGCGGCCACGAGGTCACGCTCAGAGAACTGTACGACGAACCAACCCTGGCCGGATGGGTCGAATTGCTCCGGCGCAAGGGGACGATCGATCGCGAACGACACTCCGAGCCCGTCGCCTGGCCCGTTATGCGCGGCGGTGAGGCCTTCGAACTGACGCCGGTGCAACACGCTTATCTCGTTGGCCGCTCGCCGCGGCAAACGCTGGGCGGCGTCGGTTGTCATCTCTACCAGGAGTTCGATGGCTCGGGTCTTTCCGCCGAAACGCTCGAATCCGCCATCCATACCCTGATCGCGCGCCACCCCATGTTGAGCGTGGCTTTCCGCGGCGACGGTTTTCAGCAGTACCTGGAATCGCCTTACTGGTCAGGTCTCGTTGTTCATGACCTGCGACAGTTGGGCGACGAGGAATGCGAGGCTTGGCTGCTCGCGTTGCGCGAGCGGCTCGGGCACCGGGTGCTCGCCGTGGAGCGCGGGGAAACTTTCGACTTCCAACTGTCGCTGCTGCCCGGCGGACGACACCGTCTGCATGTGAATATCGATCTCCTTGTCCTCGATGCCGCCAGTTTTACTTTGGTTTTCGAAGAACTCGCCGCACTGATTCGCGGCGTGGCGCCACAGAGGCGCTGCGAGGAGTACGATTTCCGCAGCTATCTCGCGCAACTTCGCCACGAAACCCGAGCCGCCAGGGAGCAGGCCCAGCGTTATTGGCTGGAAAGGCTGGAAGAACTGCCCGCCGCGCCGGCGCTGCCGCTGGCGTGCGAGCCGGAACAGGTCGACGAGGTCTGTATCAGCCGCCGACGCGCGGAACTGGACGCCGCCGACTGGGAGGCATTCAAAACCGGCGCCGGCGTGAACGGTGTGACGCCCACCATGGCGCTCGCCACATGTTTCGGTGCGGTGCTGGCGCGTTGGAGCGGCCAGCCGCGCCTCCTGCTCAATCTCACCCTGTTCGACCGCCAGCCGCAGCATCCGACGGTCGAACGCATGATTGCGGATTTCACCAACGTCCTGCTGATCGATCTCTCCTGCGACGGTGCGCCGTTCGATGAACTGGTGCGGAACAATCAAAGCACCTTCGCCGAAGCCTATGAGCATCGCCACTGGTCGGGGGTGGAACTGCTGCGCGAGTTGAGGAAGGGGCAGACTCACTCGCATGGCGCACCCGTGGTTTTTACCAGCAATCTCGGGCGCCCGCTCTACGGCGACGGAACCGGCCCTACATTGGGTGAACCGGCCTGGGGAATATCGCAAACACCCCAGGTGTGGATCGATCATCTGGCGTTTGAGCACGGTTCATCGGTTTGGTTGCAATGGGACAGCAACGAGGCGTTGTTTCCGCCCGGTCTGATAGATACCCTGTTCGATGCCTATGCCGCTTTCGTGCGTCTATTGGTGGAAGACGTCGATGCCTGGCACAAACCCCTGCCGGACCCGATACCCGCCGCGCAGCGGGAGGTGCGTCTGCGCGTCAATCAGACCGCACGGCCTATACCGGAAGGATTGTTGCATCACGGGTTCTTTATTGCCGCCGAGCAGACGCCCGAGGCCGTCGCTCTGATCCATGACGAGCGTTCGTTGACGTATGCGGCGTTGGCCGAACAGGCGAGACGCTGTGCCGGTGCGCTGGCCAAACGAGGCGTACACGCCGGCGACACGGTCGCGATCAGCATGTCCAAGGGCATCGGACAAGTCGTCGCGGTGCTCGGCGTTCTCCAGGCCGGCGCCGTTTACGTGCCTGTCGCGCCCGACCAGCCCGCGGAACGGCGTCGAACGATCTATCGGGATGCGGGTGTTGCCGCGGTGTTGATCTGTGCAGATGATGTCGCGGACGATGCCGTGTCGGATGACACCGGTCCTCCCTACATCCACTGGCAGAGAGCCGTCCAGCACGAAACGATGGCGGAGCCGGTCGCCAGGGATCCCCTCCAGCCGGCTTACATCATCTATACGTCGGGTTCTACCGGAACGCCGAAAGGTGTTGTCATCTCTCACCGCGGCGCGTTAAACACCTGCGCCGATCTGAACCGTCGCTATCGTGTCGGTGCCGACGACCGCGTGCTGGCGCTATCGGCGCTGCATTTCGACCTGTCCGTCTATGACATCTTCGGCCTGCTGACGGCCGGCGGTGTACTGGTGTTGGTCAGCGAGGCCCAGCGCCGGGATCCGTCGGTGTGGTGTGACGTGATCGAGCGCCATGGCGTCACGGTCTGGAACACCGTGCCGGCGCTCTTCGATATGCTGCTCACTTACAGTGAGGGCCTCGATTTGCACACACCCGGTCGACTGCGGGTGACGATGCTCTCCGGAGACTGGATCGGGCTCGACCTGCCACGCCGCTATCGTGTCTTCCGGCCCGATGGTGAGTTCGTCGCAATGGGTGGCGCCACGGAGGCCTCGATCTGGTCGAATGCCTACGACGTTCGCGAAGTACCGTCGCATTGGCGCTCGATCCCCTACGGTTTCCCACTCGCCAACCAGTGCTACCGCGTCGCCGACGATCAGGGTCGTGACTGCCCCGACTGGGTGCCCGGCGAGCTGTGGATCGGCGGTGAAGGCGTGGCGCTCGGTTACTTCAACGATCCCGAGCGCAGCGCCCGGCAGTTCGTCGAAACGGAGAACGGTCGCTGGTACCGCACGGGCGACATGGGCTGCTACTGGCCCGACGGAACGCTGGAGTTTCTCGGCCGCCGCGACAAGCAAGTCAAGGTCGGCGGTTACCGCATCGAACTGGGCGAGATTGAGGCAGCCCTGCACCGCATCGACGGGGTCAAGAATGCTGTCGCCGTGGCGCTGGGTGAGCGCGAGAAATCGTTGGTCGCCTTTGTCGTTGTGCATGGTGACAAGCTGCACGACCGCCGCTATGCCGATGTCGCCCTGCCATCGGACTATGGTGCCCTCTTTGCGCCCGTGGCAGACGAAACGGACCGCGAGGCGGATTTCGAACGACTCGTCGCCGACTTCCTGTACGACCATTTGCAGCAGCAGGGCTTGGATTTCGCCGTGCCGGTCGATATCGACGCGGCCATGCAGCGCTATGCCGCCGAGCCGTGTTGGCGTGCCCTGTTTCTCCGTTGGCTGGATTTGCTGGTCGACCAGGCGTACCTGGCCCGTGAGGCGGACGGCAATCATTACGTCCGTGGGCCACGACACGGCGACGCACCATGGGTGCCGGCGAGCGATGATCCGCTTCACGCAACAGCAGAGGCCTTGCTCGCGCACCACACCGCGTTGGCGCAGATTCTTCGGGGGCAACGCTCGGCACAGACGCTGCTCGACCATCCATTCTGGTCTCCCGAACACCTGTTGTTGCAGAGCCGGGGTGCGGCAACCGCCATCGATGCGTTTGTCGAGGTGCTGACGAAGCTTTCGTACGTGCTCGGCCGTCCTGTGCGCCTCATCGAGCTGGGTGCTCGCAGTGGTCTCGGCGGTGAAACAGTGCTGCGTCGTCTGGATGCCGGCCGCCTGGACTACATCGCACTGGATGCATCGCAGGAGATGGTTCTGCGTGCGTCGGAACGTCTTGCCGCCTTCCCCCATGCGGGCGTTCGACGCTGGGACGATGCCTCGCGGGAAGCGCTGGCCCACCAGGCGGATGTAGTGTGGGTCAATAACGCCCTGCACCGGCCTGACGAGAACGCGTTGGATGCCCTCGCGACACTGGCGGGTCCCGCCGCCCTGATTCACGTGCTGGAATTGTGTCGTGTTTCCCGCCTGGCCCTGGTCAGTGCTGATCTCCTCGCGCCGGACGGGGACGGCATTGCCGCCCGGTTGCGCAATGCCGATGATTGGCTGGACAGGTTTCGGACGCGTGGTCTGCGCTGCGAACTGGCCGACGAGGCGGGCGATCAACTGCGTTTCGTGCTGCGTGCGCCCGACGAGGTCAGCTGTCCCGACCCCCGCAAACTCACTGCTGCGCTGGCCAGCCAACTGCCTGCCTATATGTTGCCGCAGAGCTTGCACTTCCTCGAAGCATTGCCGCTTACCGCCAACGGCAAGATCGACCACAAAGCGCTCACCGCGCGTTGTTACGGACCGGCACAGCCCACCGAGGCCGTTCAGGAGTCCCCCAGTGGCGACGTCGAAACCGCCGTTGCCGGTATATGGCGCGAGCTGCTGCGTGTACCGACCGTGCACCGGCACAGCCACTTCTTCCGGCTCGGCGGCGACAGCCTGCTGGCGACCCGTCTGATAGGCAGGCTGGACCAAGCCGGCTATGCGGCGCATCTGGGCGATTTGTTCGACTATCCGACGCTCGCCGCCTTCGCGGCCACGCTTGTTTCCGCTGTCGATCGCAACGCGGACACCTTGCGGCCCGATCCCGCCTCCCGCTACGAACCGTTCCCGCTCACCGACGTTCAGCAGGCCTATCTGGTGGGGCGTCAACCGGGATTCCCGCTCGGGGGTGTGGGCTCCCACTTCTTCGTCGAGTTCGAGGTTGAGGACTTGGACGTTCAACGCTTCGAGGCGGCATGGAATCGGTTAATCGCGCGACATGACATGTTGCGGGCGGTGGTGCGTGATGGCCGGCAACAGGTTTTGGCTGAAGTGCCTCCGTTTACGCTGCGGCGCCACCGTGTCACCGGCTTCGACGACACGGAGGCCGGTCAGCTGCGCGAACGTCTTTCGCATCAAGTGCTCGATCCGACTCGCTGGCCCGTCTTCGACGTGCAGGCGGCCGAGGATGGCAGCGGCCGCGACCGTCTTTTCGTCTGTCTCGACAATCTGATGCTCGATGGGCTGAGCATGCAGATACTGTTGGCCGAGTTGGAACAGCTCTACCTCTCTCCGGGTGGCGAGTTGCCCGCGCTCGGGATCGGTTTCCGCGACTACCTGGTTCATCACGGCGGCCGCGAACCCGCTGAAGCGTCGCTGACGTACTGGCAGCGGCGCCTGGACGACTTGCCGCCGGCGCCCCAGCTGCCACTGTGCCGTGATCCTGCCGGGATCGGCCCGCCGCGTTTCGTGCGTCTGTCCGGCCACCTTCCCGCTGACAAATGGCGCGCACTCAAGGCACGTGCCGGAGAGGAGGGATTGACGCCCTCGGCGCTGCTGCTGTCGGCCTATGCGGCCGTACTTTCGGCCTGGAGTACGCGGGCTGACCTGTGCGTGAACCTCACGCTGTTCGACCGGCAGCCCGTGCACCCGCAAATAGAGCGTGTATTGGGGGATTTCACCTCCCTGCTGTTGCTCGCCTGGCAGCCCGAATCGGACTGGCGCGCAAGCACCCGGCGGCTTCAACAACGCCTCCGGCAGGATCTCGCCCATCGTGATGTCTCCGGGCTTTGGGTCATGCGCCAGTTGGCGCTGCGGCGCGGCCAGCCGGCGGCCTCGATGCCGGTGGTTTTCACCAGCGCCCTTGGCTTCGAGCACGACCGCTTCCTGGCACATGCGTCCTGGCTCAAACCACGCCGGGGTATCTCGCAAACGCCCCAGATCTGGTTGGACCACCAGGTCTATGAATCCGAGGGAGAGCTACGTTTCAACTGGGACGCGGTGGAAACGCTTTTCGAACCGGAGCAACTCTCGGCCATGTTCGAGCAGTACACGGAACTGCTGCACCGGCTCGCCACCGATCCGGCGCTTTGGGACCTTCCGCTCGACACTCTCGTACCCCGGAGGGCGGGCCGCACCGCACCGTCGGCCCCGGCTTCCACGGTCGTGGAGACCGTTCCGGAACAACTGCACGTCGACGGTGCGTTGGTGGAGGAACTGCGCGACCATTTTCGGCATGTGGTCGGCCGGCCGGTCGCCTCACGTCAGAACTTCTTCGAGGCAGGCGCCTCTTCACTGCAGCTCGTGCAACTGCATATCCGGCTACGGCAGGCCGGGTACGCGAATCTCACGGTCACAGATCTTTTCGCCTACCCCGCACCGTACACACTGGCTGCGCACCTGGGCAGGCGGTCAGGTAGTGGGATTGTGTCCACGCCCCGTCCGGAACCGGAGCGACGCACCCTTCTGGACCAACGCAAGGCCCGCGCCGGGCGGCGTAAGGAAAGATCGACGTGACGCGCCATGTCCCATACTGGTCCTACTATCTGCACCAGGGCATGCTAACGGCGCTGGTCATGCAAGGCGTGGTTGGTTACTTCCGCCACGCCGGAATGGACCTGGCACAACTGAGTTGGCTATCGCTGGCCATGTTGCCTTGGGTGGCCAAGTTCCTGTGGGCGCCATGGTGTGAGCGGCATGCGCTGCCGCTTTACGGCAATCGCTACCTCGGCAGTCTGGTGATTCTCCAGGTCGGCATGGCTGCGCTGTTGGCGGGCACCGCTTTGGTCGAACCCAGCCGTTCGGCGTGGATGATCACCGCCGTTCTCATGCTGTTGACGCTGCTGTCGGCCAGCCACGGTATCTACGCCAACGGCATTCTCATTTGCACTACCGATGAGCGCAGCCGGCCGTTTGCAAACGCCGCTCAGGTCGGCGGCAGCTACCTGGGCATTCCGTTTGGCGTCTTCGCCTTTTTGGCCATGGCGCAATACGCCGGCTGGGGTGCGGGTTTCCTGTTCATGGCGGCGTTGTCCCTGACGTTGTTGATTCCCGTGTTGCTGGTTCGGCAGTCGCTGCCGGATAGTGCAAACCTGGAACAGCCGCGCTTTGATCTGTCCAGCATACGCGAGCTATGGCCCGCGCTGATACTGACGGCCATTTACTATTTGGCGATACGCGGCCTCATGGCCCTGCAGACCGTGATGCTCGTGGATCTGGGACTGAGCCTGACCGAGTTGGGCGAAGCGATCACGATTTTCAGTACCGTGATTAGTGGCATCGGCGTATTCGTCGGCGGACTATTGGCGCGGCGGTTTGGGGCGTGGCATTGCCTGTTGCCGGTGATGGGTTTACACGCCGTGCTGGCCAGCGTGATCGCAATCGGCTATTCGCGGTTCGACTTGTCCGCATGGCTTGTCCTGTTCGGGCTGGTCAATGCCGCTGCCGCCATCGGTTTTGTGACGCTCTACAACGTGCTCATGGGGTTGGTGCGGCCGCATCAGCCTGCTTCCGATTACGCCCTGTTCCAATCCGTTGACATGGCTGTCGCGATGCTTGCTTCCATGCTCACGCTGCGCATCACCCATTATGCCGACTACCAGACATCCTTAATCTTGCTCGCGGTTGTCGCAGTCATCTGCCTGTGGCCCGCCAGCCGGTTACGTCGCCGTCTCTACCGACCGGTTTACCCCGAGACCGCCGCGGCAACCCTCGAACCCCGCCATGAGTGAATGTTGTATGCAAGCTTGTGCACAACCCGATTTCGATACCTTGGTAGCAAGCCATTATCCCGACTGCGAGCCGGTCGCTGTGATTGGTCATGCCTGCCGCTTCCCCGAGTCGGACGACAGTGAAGCGTTTTGGCGCCATCTGGTGGAGGGGCGCGAGTTCAGCCGTCGTTTTTCGCGGCAAGCGCTTCTTGATGCCGGCTTGCCCGCCGCGACTGTCGACGCCCCGAACTTCGTCGCTGTGGGAAGTGTGGTGCACGATGCCGATGCGTTCGATGCCGAGCTGTTCGGGTATTCGCGGCAGGAGGCCGAGTCGATTGATCCTCAGCAGCGGCTTTTCCTGCATATCGTATGGCATGCGCTGGAGCAGGCCGGTTACGCGCCGCGAAACGTGCCACACAAGACCGGTGTGTTCGGGTCCGCCAGGATCAGCACCTACCCCGGCCGGGAGCCATTGCGCATAGCCGAAGTGGCTCAGGTCAAGGGTCTGCAGTCTCTGATGGGCAACGATAAGGATTACGTCGCCACCCGTGCGGCCTACAAGCTCAACCTGCGTGGCCCGGCTATCTCCGTGCAGACTGCATGTTCGAGTTCCCTAGTGGCGGTGCACATGGCGTGCGAGAGTCTGCGCGCCGGTGAGTGCGATATGGCGGTGGCCGGCGGCGTGGCCGTCTCCTTTCCGCAACAGGCCGGTTATCTCCACCAGCCGGGCATGATCTTTTCTCCGGACGGCCGCTGCCGCCCGTTCGATGCCGAGGCGCAGGGCACGTTCGCCGGCAACGGAGCCGGTGTGGTGGTACTGCGCCGGTTGGCCGATGCCCTGCGCGACGGGGACCCGGTCGTCGCCGTGGTGTCCGGTAGCGCCGTCAACAATGACGGCGCCCAGAAGGCCGGCTACACGGCGCCTTCGGTTGCGGGACAACGCGAGGTGATTCGTGAAGCGCTGGCGCTGGCGGGTGTGGAAAGTGGCCGAATCGGGCTTATCGAGGCGCATGGTACGGGCACTCCGCTTGGCGATCCCATCGAGGTCGAGGCGCTGCGCGCCGTCTTCCACCGACGTGGCGAGGGGCCCCCCTGCGCGCTGGGATCGGTCAAGAGCAACATGGGGCATTTGGACACCGCCGCCGGAATCGCCAGCCTGCTCAAAGCCATACTGGCAGTCGAACGGGGGATGATTCCGCCCAGCCTACACTTCAGGAGCCCGAATCCGGCGTTGCGGTTGGATGAAAGTCCCTTTCATATCCCCACGCAGGCCCAACCCTGGAACGAGCCGGTGCGCCTCGCCGGCGTCTCTTCATTCGGTATCGGTGGCACAAACTGCCACCTGGTCGTTGCGTCTTTGCCCGACGAGTTGCGCGCATCGTGTGCGGAAGCCGATGCTTCACAAAACGGTGTTTCGCCAACACCCGGTGCGCTGCTGTTCAGTGCGGCGAGCGAGAGTTCCCTGCGCCGTTTGGCCGGAGCCTATGCGGAGTTTCTGCGCCACTCAGCATCCAGCGACTTGGCCTATACAGCCCGGCACGGCCGGCATCTGGACCTGGCCTTCCGGCTGGCGGTGCCTCTGTGCGAGGAGACAGCCGCCGCCTTGGCTGCCTGCGCGGCCGGCGAGGAGGATATGCTGGTTTACTACGGTAACGGCGAGCCCGGCAGACAGGCGTGGCTGTTCACCGGGCAGGGTTCGCACTGGCCCGGGATGGCCGATGCCCTGTACACGGCTTCTCCGGCCTTCGCCGCCAGCCTGGATCATTGCCTGGCAGCGTGCGAAGCCGAAGCGCCTCTCGACCCGCCCCTGCGAGAGGCGGTGCTCGGGGAGCGTGGCGATTTGCTCGAACGCATGGAGTACGCCCAGCCGGCCATCGTCGCCTTCGAGCTGGCCATGGCCGCGCACTGGGATTCCCGGGGATTGAAACCCGGCCTGGTGCTCGGGCATTCGGTGGGCGAATTCGCCGCCGCCGTGGTGGCCGGCCACTACGCAGCGGAACCTGTCATGCGCCTGGTTCGGTTGCGCGGTGCGCTGATGGATCGCTGCTCCGGCGGCGCCATGCTCGCCGCTTTCGCCGACGAAGAAACGCTGCTGCCCCTCGCGCAGCGTGCCGGACTCGATCTGGCCGCCTGGAACGGCGAGCGCCACCTGGTGTTCTCCGGTGAGCGCGACGCCGTCGAGGCGCTGGCCGCGGCCCTGGATGAACGGGCGATCCGCTACAGCCGCCTGGCGGTGACCGGTGGGGCGCACTCACGACTGCTCGACCCTATCCTCGACGCGTTTCAGAGCGAGGCGGCGGCACTGCAGGCCGCCCCCGGCCGGATTCCCCTGATATCAACCCTGTCGGGCGAACTTGTCGATGCCGAAGCGTTCAACTCATCGCACTACTGGCGCCGTCACATGCGCGAACCGGTTCGTTTCGTTCAGGCTCTCCGTACGGCAATCGCCCTGGATGTGGGTGTTTTCCTCGAGCTGGGTCCCGACGCGCCATTGACCGGCATCGGGCTGCGCGAGGCGCCGGACATGGCGACCTGGATCGCCAGTGCACGGCGGCATCAGCCCGCCATGGCCCAACTGGAAAAGGCACTGTTGCAGCTATACGCAGCCGGTGTTGAGCTGCAATGGGAAACCCTATTGCCGGCAAAAGGGCGCAAAATCCATGCGCCGCTCTATCCCTTCGACAGCCAGCGCTACTGGCGTGAAACGGAACCGGCCGCCATCCCGACGCAGCTCTGTGCCGACGACGCGGTCGAAGGTGGGCGAGAGGTCGCCACTCGGGCCGCTGCGGAACTGGATTTGCCGCGACTTGAGGCATTGTATGTGTGCGTCGCAAAGCTGCATGCCATCTATGTGGATGCGCTGGTCAGACGTTGCGTCGGCGCGCGTATTGAACAGGGTGTCACGGTGCTGGACGTGCTGCGTGGCGGCCGTTTGTTGCCACGCCATCGTCAATTGCTCACGCGCCTCCTCAATGCCTGCACTGAAGATGGATACTACGGATGCGACGGCGAGCGCTACGTGTCCGCCAACGACGTGCCACATGCATCGTGTGCCGCCCTGCTAGACGAGTTGCGCGGCTATTGTGAAGGGCTGGACGTCATCGCCGAGACGGTTGCCCGGGCCGGTGAGCATCTGCACGCCATGATGAGCGGGGAAATCGAGCCCGTGGCGGTCATATTCCCCGAAGGTGCGTCCGGCGGTGTCGAAGTGCTGTATCAAGACTTCAGCTTCGGCCGTTACTTTAACCGGATCGCCGCCGGTACGGTCGCGGGCCTGATGCGCGAGCGGCAATCGCAGGGCAGACAACGATTGCCTTATCGTGTCCTCGAGGTGGGCGGCGGCACGGGCGGGACCACTTCCCGGTTGCTACCGGAGCTGGCGGGCGAGTCCACCGTCCAGTATGACTTCACCGATATCTCGGCAATGTTCACCCGCCGCGCCGAACAAAAATTTGCCGCCTACGATTTCCTGACTTACCGTGAACTCGATCTACAGAAGGATGCGCCGGCGCAGGGTTTCGCGACGGGTAGCTACGACCTGATAGTGGCCGCCAACGTGATCCACGCCACCCAGCACATCGGCCGCACGCTGGCGAACCTGTACCCGTTGCTCAGGCCGGGCGGTCGCTTGCTGATGCGCGAGATCACCCGACCGATGCGGCTGTTCGACTTCGTGTTCGGTCCCCTGGTCGCGCCGTTGCACGACGAGGAGGCACGCGGTGGCGAGTTGTTTCTGACGACAGAGCACTGGAAGGAACAGTGCTTGGCCGTCGGTTTCGAACGCGTCGACTGGCTGCCGGACGACGGCACCCCGACATCGGAGATCAGCGAGCACATCATACTCGCGACCGTGCCTGGAAACCCCATGCCGGCGGCGCCTTCTCTGGAGGTCGAAACCCACGACAGCCTGCTCGGTCAACCGTTGACGGACGACGGCTGCTACCTGGCCGACTGGTCCGACTGCGCCGGTAGGCAGGAGCGCTGGGGGGCGCGCATCCGCGATGCGTTGACAGAGCTGTCGCTTCGCCACGGTAGTGGCCGTGCGCCCATTCCGACCGGCGTTCCCGAGGTGCCTCCGTGGCTATCGATCGTGCGAATTCGCTGTCAAGCAGCCCCGTTCAGTGAACCGTGCGTCGGCATTGAAGCACGTGACGTGGATGGCAATTGGCAGCCTATCGTAACCACCAGGGCGCCGGCTTTCGATATACCCGCACCAGTGCCCGTGCCCGGGACCCATTACGACTGGGAATGGTCGCCTGCCAACAAGGCCTCCGTCGTTGAGCGGGATGTCGAACTGCGGGGCGATACATCCGGCGTAGCGGAAGTACTGGAAGCGGCGGGCGTCCATCTCTCCGCGAACGCGCCTTGGATACTGCTCATACTCAGCCGTGTCGATGACGATCCGCTGCCGCTGGCGGATGAGTTGGTCACCGTGCTTTCCGGCGATGAACAAAAACCTCTGGTGGTGGTTACCCGGTCCGCCTGGCGAATCCGGCCCGATGACCCGGTCGACCCAGCGCACCATGCGATCTGGGGCTTGTTGCGAGTGGCTGCCGCTGAACAGAGTGAGCGTGGGATATCCGTGATCGATATGGATGCGCATGCAGACTGGGAGGCAATTTTACCCGGACTGGCGGCGGCGAATGCCGGCCACCGCTGGGTTGCCGTGCGGGATGGCCGGGCCCTGGTGCCACGACTCACCGTGCGGCAGTACACTGTTTCCGCCATGCCGGCAGATAGCATGCCGGGGTACGGTTGGCACCTGGTGACCGGTGCGTTCGGCGGGCTGGGTCAGCTGAGTGTGCAATGGCTGGCCAACAGGGGTGTCCGCAAGATCGCGCTGCTGGCGCCGCGTGCACGGCCTGACTGGCAGGATTTCCAGCGCACGATGGCCGAGCGCCATGGCTGTCGGCTCCACTGGGTGCAATGCGACGTCAGCGATTCGGCGCAACTGACCCGAGCACTGCAGCAACTCCAAGACGACGGTGGCATCTGCGGAGCCATTCACGCTGCCGGCGTGCTTCATGATATGCCGCTTGCCAAGCTCGATCGGGTACGGCTGGCTCAGATCTTTGCGGTCAAGGCGAGGGCCGCGCGCCAGTTGTACGACGGGTTGCAGGCGCAGCATGGTCGATACCTGCTGCTTTATTCCTCGGCAGCCGCACCGCTGGGCGCGGCTGGCCAGGGCGCGCACGCGTTCGCCAGTGCCTATCTGGATGGACTCGCCTTCGCGCATCGCGACAGTACATTGCCCACGGTTGTATCCATTGCATGGGGAGCCTGGGGTGAAACGGGCCGCGCCGCCGATCCCGTCCTCAAGGAGAAGCTCGCGGCGGGCGGCATGGGGTTGCTCGATAGCGCCGAGGGGCTGTGGCATCTGGAACAGGCGGTGATGCGTGGTGCCCCGTATCGGCTGGCCATGCGGATTATTCCCGAAAGGCTCGATGCTGCGCGGCGTGAACTCCTGGCTCCCGTGTCGGTCGTTGATGCGCACGTCGAACCTTCAGTGCCGTCGGCTCCCATCCCCGTGTTGTCCGAAGAGGAACGCCACGATGTCGACGCGGTGGCCGCCTGGCTGACGGTGCGCATTGCCTCACAACTGCGATTGGACGATCCTGCCGGCCTCTCCGCGCAACGGGACCTAATGCAGCTCGGGCTCGACTCGTTGCTCTTCCTGGAGTTGAGCAGTGACATCGAGCGCCGGCTCGGCATCCGCCTTGATGCCGAACGCGCCTATCGCGACCTGACGGTCGCCGGCTTGAGCCGGTTGATCGTTGAGTCGGCTTCCAGCGTACAGGCGGTGCAAGCGACGACCGAGGTGTTGTGCCACGATGCGGATGGCCGCCACCATCCATTCCCGTTGACGCCTATTCAGCATGCGTACTGGATGGGCCGCACCGAGTTGATTGAGTACGGCGGCGTCGCTTGTCATGTGCTTTTTGAGTGGGATAAACGCCACGCCGAGTTCGATTTGGAGCGTTTCGAACGCGCCTGGAACGCGCTGGTCCGGCGCCACGACATGCTGCGGATGGTAGTGGACGCGGACGGACGGCAACGTATTCTGCCCGACGTACCCTTCTACCGGTCGGAGCGCCGCGATCTGCGCCGGCTCTCTCCCGATCAGAGGGAGCGTGCGCTCGAGGAGACGCGCCAGGCGTTGTCCTACCGGGTTTTGCCCGCCGATCAATGGCCTCTTTTCGAACTCGTCGTGAGCGAACTCGATGAGCAGCATTATCGCCTGCACATGAACCTGGACCTGCTCATGTTCGATGTGCAGAGCTTCAAGATCATGATGGACGATCTGGCGACCGCCTATCGCGGCGAGCAGTTGGAACCGCTCCCGATCACTTTTCGTGACTATGTGCTGGCGGAACTGGAGCGACACCAGGAGGATGCATGGCAAGCATCGTGGCGATACTGGCAGGAACGCCTCGCTGAACTGCCGCCGGCGCCACGTCTGCCGTTGGTGGCGGAGCGGCCATCGGGCCGGCCGCATTTCACCACCTATCAGGCGCGGCTGGACAAAGAAGCATGGACCGGGCTCAAGCGGGAGTGGCAGGCATGGGGGGTGACACCGTCGGCGGCGCTGTTGACCCTGTTTGCCCACATCTTGGAACGCTGGTGCCGCCAACCCGAGTTCACGCTCAATCTCACCTTCTTCGACCGGCAGCCGGTTCATCCTCAGGTGCGTCAGCTGATCGGTGACTTCACTTCGGTCCTGCTGATCGACTTCGATCTCGGCACGCCTCGCCCGTTGCGCCACTCCATCGAACGGACTCAGCAACGCCTGTGGCAGCGCCTGGCGCACAGCCGGGTGAACGGTGTGGACTTGATGCGCGAGCTCGGCAAAGGCCGCACACAGCACCGGCAGCCACTGATGCCGGTGGTGTTCACCAGCATGCTCGGTATGTCTCTGGACGGCCTTGCCATCGACCAGGCGATGACAAGTCTGCTCGGTGATCCGGTGCACGTGTTCACGCAAACGCCGCAGGTCTGGCTTGACCACCAGGTCATGGAAATCGATGGTGATCTGGTCTTCAGCTGGTACTGCATGGACGATGTACTTGCCGAAGGTGCAGAGCGGACGATGTTCGAGGACTACCGCGCCATGCTGCAGGCGGTAGCCGCGCGCCCCGAACTGATGAGCCGGGACGGGCTGTCGAAACTTGGCGACGACAGCAATGAGAGACCTTTGGCCCGTTGGCACTGGTCGCTCGGCACGGGCGCCGCCGACACCGACCTTCGCGATATCGAAGCGGCGTTGCGCGCCCGGGCGGATGTGTGCCGCGCCGAGGCGGTGCCGGCTGTGGACGATGGCGGTCCGCTGGAGGTGAAGGTGGTGGCGGCCGACTCCGCCGTGTCCGTCTCCGGATCACTTCCATGCGATCCGGGTTCGCTCGAGCCGCTGGATGCGACGACGTTGGAAGAACTCGAATCGGCCTGGTGCTGGCTCGAGGCGCGTGCATTGCGCGGTATCGCCGACACTTTACGCGGCCATGGCTTGTTCGAGCGCGAAGGGCAAAGTCACGAGCTCGACGATGTTCAAGCCAGGCTTCACGCATTGCCGCAATACCGTCGCCTCGTATACCAGTGGTTGCGCATGCTGAGCGATCACGGTTGGCTGCGCGAGGAGGACGATACCTTTGTGTCGACTCGTCCTCTCAGCGAAGTTCCGGAAACGGCCGGTTCGTTGCCCGAAGCGGACTGGTGTCGAACGATCGCACGTTATCTGGAGACTTGTGTCACCCGCCATGCCGCCTTGTTAAACGGTAGTCAGTCGCCGCTGGAGTTGCTGTTCGCCGACGATGGTGTCATCGCGAACGCGTTCTACAGCGATAATCCGGCTGCCCGCTGCCTCAATGCAAATGCCGCGCGCGTGGCACACGCTCTCGCCGCGAACACGTCGGGGCTGCGCATATTGGAGATCGGTGCCGGAACCGGCTCCGCTACCGCACACCTGATCGCTGCCCTGAAGGATTCGCTGGAGACATATCGGTTCACCGATGTTTCGCCCCTCTTTCTCGATGACGCCCGTCAGCGTTTCTCGGGTATTGCCGAGGTCGAGTACGACCTGCTCGATATCAACCGCCCCCTCGATTTTCATCTTCATCCAGATGCGGGGTATGACCTGATCGTCGCCGGTCAGGTCATGCACGACGCCCAGCATGTCGTGCGGTCCCTTAATCGTTTGCGTTTGCTCCTGCGCCCCGGGGGACGGCTACTGATGATCGAGGCCACCGAACGCGACAGCGTGCTGCAAGTGGCCAGTGTCGGCTTCATCGAGAGTCTTGGGACCTATGCCGATCTTCGTACGGTGGACGACAAACCGATGCTGGATCTGCCGATGTGGCGAACTGTGCTCGAACAAGCCGGTTTTGCTTTGGAGCTGACATGGCCCGAGCAGGATCACACGTCGATGCGCCAGCATCTGCTTGTCGCTCGTGCCGTGCGTCGCGGGCGGCTCCGTGTCGATGAGATCGAGCACGAGCTGCGAACACGTTTCGGTGATGCGCTTCCAGCCTTTTTCGTGCGGCAGTACGAACGGCTGGACGTCGATGACGATTCAAGTACCCGACCGGCGCCAGCAGACAGTTCGACCGCTGCGTCGGAAGCAGACGAGTCCCAACAGCGTCATGTGGCAGACAATGAGGGTGATCGCCGCGTTGTCGAACGGGAGGTCGCCGCTCTTTGGCAGGCGTTGCTCGCGCGGCCAATCCAGCGCGACAGCGATTTCTTTCAATGTGGCGGTGACAGCCTAATCGCTACCCGCATGGTTGCCCGGCTCAACCGTATGGGGTTGCGGGACGCCAGCCTCCAGAGCCTGTTCGCCAATCCCACCCTGGCCGGATTCTGCGCCATGCTGGGTTCGCCCATCGACACGGCCTCCCCCGGTCCTTTGATTCCGCTTGCAAAGGGGAACGAGGAGGGCAGCGCTTTTGTGTTCCATGCCTCGGACGGTGATCTCGGCGCCTATCTGACGCTGGCGAAACATCTGAATCTCGAAGTCTTCGGGCTTCAGGCTCCACCAGTGTTGCAAGCGGAGAGCCTGAGTGATCTCACGTCCGACTATGTGACGGCCATTCGCCGACAACAACCGATGGGGCCTTATACCTTGATCGGCTGGTCTTACGGCGCCTTTGTCGCCGCCGAGGCCGCGCGCGTTTTGCGCAACGGCGGCGCCCCGGTCGTGTTGGCGCTGATCGATCCGGTCTGCCGCGCCGACTTCGCTTTTGAGGACCGTAGCGCGCTGCTTCGTTTACTCGCTGAAGGGCGGCGCCAGGTTCCACTCCCGGACGACCTGGAACGGCTTGATCCGGACGAACAGATCACCTGTTTCATCCGCAACGCGGTAGACGTCGGCGTACTGCCCGATGTGCCCGGCCGGGAACAGGCCCGTCGCTGGATTGATCGTATCGCCGGGCTGCTGGAGCTGTTGGCCAGCCATCCGGCACCGCAGCATCTGCCAATACCATGCCTGTGGCTGAGTGCGGCCCGGCGTCCGTCTCGCTGGACGCCCGCCGAATTCGACTGGACACCTTGGGTCTCGCAAGCCGAGCGGCACACTCTCGACGCGGATCACTGGCAAATGGTCATGGATGAGGCGGTAGCGACTAGCACCGCAGAGTTGCTGCGCCAATGGCGGCAATGCCACATCAAGAAAGAGAGATGCATCGCATGAAGCTTTCCGACACGAACCCGCGGCGCGTCCTCGTCGCCGGTGCCAAATTCGGAGAGACGTACCTCAATGCGTTCCTGCGGCCTCAGCCCGGCCTGGAGTTGGCCGGCCTGCTGGCGACCGGTAGCACACGGGCGCAGCAACTGGCCCAGTCTTTCGGTATCCCGCTCTTTACCAGCTTGGAACAGGTCCCGGACGACATCGACATCGCATGCGTGGTCGTGCGGTCAACGGTGGTGGGTGGTCCCGGAACGGCACTTGCGGAGGCATTTTTGCAACGGGGGATGCATGTGATACAGGAGCATCCCATGCACCCGGACGATGCCGCTCGCCTGCAGCGGTTGGCGGACGAGCGGGGATGCGCCTATTGGATCAACAGCTTCTATGCGCACACACCGGCCGGGCGGTGCTGGATCGAACGGGCACGCCACATACGGCGTTTGCTCAACGACGAGCCGGCGCACTTCGCCCATCTGACCACGAGCCGGCAATTACTTTTCTCCTCGCTCGATCTGCTGTTGCGGGCCTGCGGGGCGGACGATGCCAGTGTCGCAACGGGAGAGAACGAGGAAGGGGAAGGGGTATTCGGACTCCTGCGCTTGGACCTTCCGGGCTGTCGGGCCGTATTGCGCTTGCAAACCTACATGGACCCCGACGATCCGGACCTTCACAGTCTGATCATGCACCAGCTCACGCTGGGTTGGCCTTCAGGTTATCTTTCGCTGGAGGCCAGCTACGGACCGGTGCTCTGGACATCGGCGTTGTATGACCCGCGGCACCGGCAAAATGAGCAAAGCCTCTACCGCAGTGTTTCCAGCGCTGACGACGACCACTTCTCCCGCCCCGGCACACTCACGTTGCATCCGGCGCCGCCGGACTGGCGCCACGCCTTCGAAGTCGACGGTCCTGCCGGTGTGGGACGGGTGCTGCAGTCATTGAACCGGCATCTGGGTGGTGAAGCTTTGCCTGCGGAATTCCGGGCGAACCGCCAGTTGGCGTTGGCGCGACTGTGGCAGCAAACGCTGCGCCGTGCCGGTTCAGTCCGCCAGCGTGGCTTGTCTCCGCCGCACACCATCGATGCACAGGAATTGCTCGAACCGTCCTGCGTCGAAGCCGAACGGGAGGTGTGACGATGGTCGACATGTTGCGCACATGCCTGGCGGCGACGGACCCGGGTGCCTTGCACATCGTTCTTTGCCCGTTCGCCGGTGGCAGCAGTGGCGCTTTCCACGGCTGGGGCTCTGTCGAAGCTGCGGGTGTTAGCGTCTCGCTGGCGGTCTACCCCGGCCGGGATCACCGCATGGACGAACCTTGCGAAGCACGCGTCGTCGATCTCGCCGAACAACTTGTCGAGTCCCTCTACGTCGCCGGCATCGAGCCGTATAAAACTGTGCTTGCCGGCCACAGCATGGGCGCCCAGGTGGCTTTCGAGGCGTGCGCCCGCCTGGAGCAACGGGGCGAAGGCGCGGCCGGCCTCGTGTTGTCCGGCTGCCACGCGCCGCATATACGGGGACGTAGGGTGCTCAGCCATCTCGACGATGAGCGCTTCCTCGCGCAACTCATTGAAATTGGCGGTTGCAGCCCGGAATTGTTGGCGGATTTGGCATTGCGGACCGTTTTTCTTCCCATGCTAAGGGTCGATTTTCTCGCCACCGAGACCTACTACCGGCCGCGGCCATCGCAGCGGGAACGCCTGCGCACGCCGGCATTGCTCATCTATGGAAGCGGCGATGAAGAGGCATATCGTCACGAGGTGGCGGCCTGGACCGCTTGGCTGCGCGAAGCGGATGGCCCGGTCGCCATCGCAGGAGATCACTTTTACGTAACACAACGGCCACGGGCCTTTATCGGCCACATCATGCGCCGTTTCGAATCACCCTCAATCAGCATTGACGTCAGGTGACCACCATGGATGTACGTGTAAATTTCTCTACCCGACACTTCAGCTCGAACCACGGCACGACTCATGCCCCTCTTGGGGATTGCTTGCGCCAGTGGGCGAACACCTACACATCGCGTACCGCCCTGGTCGACGGTGACGCGCGGATCTCGTTCTCCGAACTGGACCACCGCGTTGACCGCCTCGCGGCAGGGCTGCACGCGCGCGGACTTCGCGCGGGCGACCGGGCCATGGTGCAGTTGCCCAATAGCATCGGTTTTGTCACGGTTTGCTTCGCCCTGTTTCGCCTTGGTGTCATCCCCGTGCTTGCGATGCCCACGCAACGTTCGCACGACATCGACGCCTTGTGCCGTATTGCCGAGCCGGTGGCCTACTTCGTTCCGGACCTACTGAACGGCTTCGACTATCGGCCTATGGCCATGGAAATGATCCATGCACACGCCTCGCTCGGGACAGTGGTCTTCGATGGCGATCCCGGCGACCCGGCCCCCGATGCTTTGTCGCTGACGGCTTTGGATGCCGCACCGCGAGATTGGGTGACGCGGAACGTCGGTGATGTCGCTTTGCTCCTTCTCTCGGGCGGAACCACCGGCACCCCGAAGCTGATTCCGCGCACCCATGCCGACTACGCTTACAACTTCACCGCGTCGGCCGAGCTCTGTGGATTGGGAAGCGATACCGTCTATCTCGCCGTCTTGCCGATCGCCCATAATTTCGCCTTGGCCTGCCCTGGAATTCTGGGAACTCTGGCGAGCGGGGGGAGTGTCGTGCTATCCCGTACCGCGAGCGCCGACGAGGTAATGCCTTTGATCGAGCGGGAGCGCGTGACTCACCTCGCCTTGGTGCCCCCGTTGGCGCAATTATGGCTTCAGGCGCGTGAATGGGAGGACAGTGACCTATCAAGCCTGCGCCTTGTGCAGGTCGGCGGATCTCGACTGGAACCCCCCCTCGCACGGCAGTTGCCGGAGGTGCTGGGTTGCCGGTTGCAGCAAGTGTTTGGCATGGCCGAGGGACTGCTTTGCTACACGCGCCTCGATGATCCGAAAGACACGGTCATTCATACCCAAGGGCGCCCGCTGTCGCCGCACGACGAGCTCCGCATCGTGGACGAGCATGGCCGGGATGTGCCGGACGGCGAAACCGGGCAGCTCCTCGCGCGTGGCCCTTACACTATTCGCGGCTACTATCGCGCACCGGAACAAAACGCCATCAGCTTCACGGACGATGGTTACTATCGCACGGGCGATCGGGTTCGCCGTGACCAAGCGGGTAATCTGATCGTCGAAGGGCGCATCAAGGAGCAGATCAACCGTGGCGGCGAGAAGATCTCCGCAGCCGAAGTGGAACTGATGCTCAATGAGCTGCCCGGTGTGGCTACGGCCGTGGTGGTCGGGGCACCGGACCCGCTGCTGGGTGAGCGGATTTGCGTGTTCGTGCAGCCGAATGACCTCTTTTCCGACGCCGATACTCTGACGCGGACGCTTCGTGAGCGTGGGTTAAGCGAGTTCAAGCTGCCGGACCAGGTCGAAACCATCTCACACTGGCCTCTCACCGCAGTGGGAAAGATCGATAAGCAGCGGCTGGTCGTGATGGCCCAGGAGCGACGCGTGGGCACGCCTGCGGTGGAAGCCAGCTATACCGAGCGTCGCCTGGCGGTGTCGAGCGCGCCGATGGAGCTGTCGGCCAAGCTGGCATCTTGTTTTTCACGCGAAAATTACACGTTGTATGAACGCGGCAACGAATGGAGCATCGGGTTAGACTCGGCTTTGGACGTGGTTGTCGAAGCCAATGGCACGGTTCGCCGCAGCGACGGGGCGTCGTGGCGAACCATGTCGCCGTGCGAAGGTGTCGCGAAAGCGCTTTTGGGCATCCCGTTCAAGGATTGGCGCGCGTATGGTCGCGCCGAGTTCGAATTGGCGTATCTGATTCACGGCGTCGACGGTCCGAAGGGAGACCACGCGCTGTTGAAGTTGTCGATTCCTCGTAGCGAGATTCGTCTGACCGCCGGGGAGGTGTTGATCCGTGCCCTGGATCCCACCGAACTGATAGCACTGGTGGAACTGGTGGAGGCGCTGGACGCTACGGGTGAGCCGGAGACCGGCGAGCCTGTTGACAGCACTTGGGACACGGGTGTCGAGCGGGCATACAAAGAGCGGGTCGCTTCGGCCGTTGACGAGATACGGGCCCATGACTACCAGAAGGTCATCCTTTCCCGCAGCGTTGAACTTCCGGTACCCATCGACATGGTGTCCAGCTATCTTGAAGGGCGGCGCGCCAACACACCGGCGCGCTCGTTTCTCCTGCGCGATGGTGACTTCGAATCCTATGGTTTCAGTCCCGAGACAGTCATCGAGGTCGATGACCGGGGTTGGGCATCCACGCAACCGCTCGCCGGTACACGTGCGCTGTCGGGAGATGCCATCGAGGACGAACGCCTCGAAAGCGAGTTGCTCTCGGACGAGAAGGAGATTGCCGAACATGCCGTCTCCGTGAAGCTGGCGCTGGCTGAAATGGCCGCGGTGTGCGCGCCGGATTCCCTGGGTGTGAGCGAGTTCATGGCCATCTACCGCAGGGGCAGCGTGCGGCACCTTGCTTCGCGGGTGACCGGGCTTCTGGCCGTCGACTTTACAGCTTGGAGAGCTTTCGAAAAGCTGTTCCCGGCCGTCACGGCGTCGGGTATTCCCAAGCGCGAAGCGCTGGATAGTATTCGGCGCCACGAACAACAGCCGCGTGGTCTTTACAGCGGTTGCGTCATGATGATCAATAGCGACGGTGCCTTGGACGCTGCGCTGGTGCTCCGCTCGGCCTATCGCGATCGGGATCGCTGCTGGCTTCAGGCCGGTGCTGGACTGGTATCGTCATCAACGCCAGAGCGGGAATGGACGGAGACTTGCGAGAAGTTGGCCTCGGTATCCTCCCATTTGCGTGCACTGCCTTGCGGGCCGTCGTCCGTCGATGGGGCGGAACATCCGAACAAGGCTGCAACGTCCTATCGGATCGAGAGTGAAAAGCCGGTGATGGGGTAGTGGCAACTTTTCCGTCGCATATTGATTGCGGTCTGTTACGCGGGTTAGGAGGGAAGACACGCCAGGGAGTAGACATGCGCGTCGCGGATGGTGTGGCGCACGATCAACTCGAATCCCTCCGGCAGTTGTTCGCTCCATGGTTTGCTGAGCCGCAGTCGCAAACCGTTGCCCTCGATCCCCTGAGTGTGCGCTGCAGTGAAATCATGAAACCGCCGTGTCTCGGGATACAGCGCCTTGAACAAAGCTTCCTTGGCGGAGAACAACAGCGTTACGCGCCAGTCACGTGGCAGGTCGCTAAGACGTTCGAGTTCGCCTGGGCGGGCCACGGTGGACGCAATGTCCGCCGCCAGTGCGGCGTCAACCAGCGGTTCCATGTCCACGCCGAGCGCCCGGCACGAGGAAGAATGTGTTGCCACGGCGACGGCGCCGAAACGACTGTGGCTGATACTGCCAAGCCATCCGTCCGGCCACACCGGCAGGCGATTTTCACCAATTGGCAACCAGCCGTTGCCGGCGTGACCGGCGCAGGCCAGCGCGCGCGCAGCGCAATGGCGTCCGGCGAGAAATTCTCGCCGCCGCTTGGCAACGGCTCGGCGAAGATCCGCCGGCAGACGGGATTCAAACGCCGACGATTCCGTCTTCGCATCGATAGGCATCGCATGAAGGCCTATCGACGGGGTCAATCCAAGTTGAGCGGCAAGCGAGTGGGGTTCCACGATATTTGATCCGAATTCAGTGCGATGCGAAGAAGGATGACTGCGACTTTTTCGTTAGCCGGTGTTTCCAACCGCCCGCGGGCAGTTATAGCAAGGGTTAAATGAATAAATAGCCGATATATAGTTTTATGCGCGAAACAGCGTATAAACCTCAATATGCGATTTCCTATGGCCAAATAACTAGGGTTTGATCGAGCTGGACAAAAAACGGATCAAGTCATGATAAAGAAAAGCGGTTTGAATCGGTAGTTTGTGGTGTCCGTTAAGAAAGAGAGTGTATCGCGGATTTTTGTGTGTAATAAAAACCAGGTGGAAGGAAGATGTGTTCAAATTAGAGAACGGTACGCTATCGGATATACCGGAAACAATGCTTTGGACGTTGCATAATCGTGCCGTCGAGGCGCTCCGAAGTGATGGGGTTATCGATGATGATAAGGCCATAGAAATATATCAGTCGATTGATTACGACTATGAGAAAAACTTCGGCAAAGCTGAACCGTCACATGCGCTGAGATCTTTGGTTTTGATCGGGAAATCGGTGTATTTCTGGAAAAATATCCAGACGGTGTCATCGTTAACCTTGGAGAAGGTCTGGAAACGCAACGATTTCGCATTAATGAATCGAAAGCGCTGTGGTTGAGTATCGACTTGCCTGAGGCAATAGAAATCAGGGAAAGGTTTATCCGGCCAGATAACAGGCACGTTCACATACCACTGTCGGCTTTAGATAGAGCATGGTTTGATTCTGTTCCCGGCGACAAGCCTGTTTTTATCGCAGCCCAGGGCTTGTTCATGTATTTAAGAAAAGAAGACGTCAAGTCGCTCCTAAAAGACGTCTTGGAAAGGTTGAATGTTTGATGTTTGATACGATACCGGAGTGGTTCTCGAAAAAAACGATGTCTAAAAAGGGGTGGGCAAAAACGAAGAGCTACACAACTCCAAAAATGCCATGGGGTATCGATCGCAATAAGATAGAGTCAATGTTCGGAAATTGGCTGACGAAAGATATTGACATCATCGATATAGGATACCCCGTGTTCCCGCGGGGTGTCGCAAAATGGCTGTTTCTGGTTTTTTCTTCAATGCCCGGCCTAAGAGACAAGGTACCCACTATTGTAAAAATTCGTCTTCCAAATCGTTAAATGAGTGCGCATTTGGTGATTCGGGTCTGATCCCTGGCAAATACGCAATAATGTTCTACAGGCTACGGCGGTTCGGTAGCCGTCGGACTTTTTTGTTTTAGGCAGCCAGCAGGATTTGACCCGCCGAGATTGTCAGACCCGAATGCTGATGGGTGCCGCTGCGTCGGAACGCGGCATGGCCCGTCCTATGATCGCGGTCTGAGGATAACCATTGGCTTTGAGCTTCGTGACACAGGTGTCTGCCTGCGCCGAGGGTATGCCGGCGAGCAATCCACCGGCGGTTTGTGGATCGAACAACAATGGGTAGTGTGGATGTGTGCCGATTCGTTCGTGGTCACGCACTGCGCGGCGCAGGCGCAGGTTTTGCGGCTGTAGCGACGATAAGATGCCGGCCGCGACGGTTTGCCCGGCACCGTCGAGTAGCGGTATCGCGTCGATCGTGAGTTCGGCATCGACCCCCGCGGCGCGCGTCATTTCGACCAGGTGTCCGAGCAGTCCGAAACCGGTGACATCGGTGCAGGCATTGACGCCGTGTTCTTGCAGACAGCGGGCGCCGATCCTGTTGGACTGCACCATGTGTTGGATTGCGCCGTCGATCCAACGGCCCTTGGCGCGTTGGCGCATGTCCGCTGCGAACAGTGTGCCGGTCCCGATCGGTTTGGTGAGGATCAACGCATCGCCTGGCTGTAGACCGCCTTTGCGCAACAGTGTGTCACGGCCGATCAGTCCATTCACCGTCAGACCGAAGGCCAACTCGGCGCCTTCGCTGGAATGACCGCCGGCCAGTACGGCACCGGCATCGTCGAGCATCTCCAACGCGCCGGTCATGACGTCATATAAGGTTTGCTCGACGATGACCTCACGGCCATAGGGTACGGTTGCGATCGCCAGCGCCGATTGCGCATCCGCGCCCATCGCGAAGATATCGCCCAGCGCGTGGTTCGCGGCGATCTTGCCGAAGGTATAGGGGTCGTCGAGAAAGGCGCGGAAATAATCGACGCTTTGCACCACGAGTTTGTCCGGCGGAATTTGAAACACCGCGGCGTCGTCCGGCGCATCCAGACCGATTAAAACATCGTCGCGCGTACGGCCCGGCAGACGTTGCATTACCCGGCTGAGCACGCCGCTGCCGACTTTGGCGCCACAACCGCCGCAGCGCATGGCCAGTGTCGACAGTTCTTTGATCGCGGCCTGATCGGCGACGCCGGCCGCCAGTTCCGGGACTGATTCATCGGCCATCTGCGGCAGCTCGTTGAAGCGTGCCATGAAGCGGCGATCGATCCAGTCTTTTATCGTCCACAGCCAGGCGCCTTCGAGCGACCAGTTGCCGCGCGACGCGATTGCATAACGGTCCCCGGTACTGATCAGCCCGAGGAAGTTGCGCTGAGGTCGATACTGGCGCAGTGTCTTGCCGGTTGCGGCACGGCGCAGATTCTCGGCCAACACGGGGCCCTGACGCACCGCGAACACACCGGACTTGGGACGCGGGTCGGACATGGCCGCGACATCACCGGCGGCGAACACATCGGGATGTGATGTCGAGCGTAGGGTGTCGTCGACACGGATGAAACCTTCTTGATCGACGTCCAGGCCGGCATCGCGTGGCCAGTTCGGTGCCGATGCCTGGGTGACCCACATGACGGCGTCGCATGGTCGGGATGCATATCCTTCGATATGGACTTGGTCGGCGTCTACCGCTGTCACCTTATGTTCGGTGAGCAACGTGATAGCACGTTCGCCGAGGATGCGGCGAAAGCGCCGACGTACCCCGGCATTGTGCGTTGGAAAGATGTCGTCGCGATCGGTCAGCAGTTCATACTTGATACGGTGGGGATCGTCGCCGCGTTCGCGCAGCAGTGCGCGCAGACGATGCTGGGTCGACAGCGCCAGTTCTACACCGCCGGCGCCGCCGCCGACGATGGTGACGCGGAAATCGCCCGTACTGTCGATCACCCGTTGCTGTAAGGCCTCCCATCGTTTCAGCCACAAATCGATCGGTTTGACCGGCATCGCATGTTCCAGCGCGCCCGGGACATCGATGGTCCGCGGACGTGAACCGATGTTGATCGACAACAGATCGAACGGAATGGGCGGTCGTTCGGCGGTAATGACCTGGCGGTCGCCGAGGTCCAGACCCTCGACCTCGGCATGATAGAGCCGCGCACCGGCGAAGCGTGCGAGCGGGCCCAGATCGATATGGCAATCGTCGCAGCGATAGTGGCCGGCGATATAGCCGGGCAACATGCCCGAATAGGGTGTGTGGATGTCGCGAGTGATCAAGGTAAGACGCACACCGGGCAAGGGTGCCATGCCGAAGCGGCGCAGCACCGAGACATGGGAATGCCCGCCGCCGACCAATACGATGTCCTTGACCACGGGTGTCGTTGCCGATTGCATGATGAGAACTTCCGGAATGCTGCTGGGATACTTTTTATAAGGCGCAGGTACGAAAACCCGCGAAGACGTCGTTACGGTCGGGACCATAGTAGGTGCGCCAGGTATTGCGGATCATCCTGCCGCGAGTGGTCCAGGCGCCGCCGCGTAGCACGCGGGTGTTGCCGAACAGGGGTTGCGAGTAGTCCTCGTACATGTCCGGCGTGAAACCGGGGTAAGGGCCGAAGACCGTATCGGTCCATTCCCAGACGTTACCGATCATCTGGCGACAGCCGAAGGCGCTGTCACCCGCGCCGAGCGCACCGACATCGATAGTCCCGAGCGCGACGCCGTCGAGATTGGCGTGTTCCGGCGTCGGGGCTGTATCGCCCCAGGGGTAATGCCGCTTGTGCGGTGCGAGGGTAACGCCGTCCGCCGTTGGCTGGCCTGCGGCGGCCGCTTCCCATTCGAGCTCGCTTGGCAGTCGCCGGCCCGCCCAACGGCAATAGGCCTGTGCCTCGTGCCAACTGACATGGATCACTGCGGCGTGCGGACGCATCGGGTGCCAGGTATCGAAATGGCGCTGTTCCCACCCTGCTTCGCCGTGTCGCCAATAGACCGGATGATCGAGTTCGCGTGCTTTGCGCCAGGCCCAGCCGTCGTCGTCCCAATAAGATCTTTCGCCGTACCCGCCGGCGTCGACAAAGGCCGCATAGTCCCGATTGCTGACGGCCGCACGTGCGATCGCGAAGGGGGCAAGCTCGTGGACATGGGCCCACTTCTCGTTGTCGAACACGAAACGATCGTTGTCTTCGGCGCCGAGCTTGAAGGTGCCGCCAGGGATTTGGACATCGCCGTCCAGAGCGCCGGCGTCGCGGTGGACGAGGCTGGGATCGGCGATCGCCGGGGCCGGGTAACCGAGCGTCTGTCGCGTGTAAGTGAAGGCTTCGGTATGCATGTCCTCGTGATAAACGGCGTATTGCGCCAGATAGTCGCGGTAGGGGTCCGATGGGCCCGTTGCGACACGGTCTTTTACTCTTGCCTGCACCTCGGCCATATAGGCCAGGGTGTCGTCGAGTGAGGGGAGTGGCAGATCCCATCGGTCGTCGTGTGCGATGGTGATGGAATCGTAGAGTCGGTCGGCGTCCGCTCGGACGGGAGCCTCCCCGAGGTGCCGGCGCAGCACCCAGTATTCGTAAAAGTACGCCGTATGGCCTATCTCCCAGCGCAATGGGTTGACGATCGCCAGTTTGGGGCCCATGAGTTGTTCGGCGTTCAGACCGTCGATCAGGGCTAGGGTGCGGGCACGGGCATCGTTTATTTGAGCGATCAGGGTGTCTTGCATAGGTATCGTTCTGCAGGCTGGCGACCGATGCGAATGAGCGAATGTTGGCAGGCTTGCCGGCGAATGTCACACCCTCGTCCCGATGCACGCTAAGGTTCGAATATGTCGATGCGTATTGTCCTGATCACCCCGGCGCCACCGGGTTCCTTGTCCGGTAACCGGGCGACCGCAAGCCGTTGGGCCCGGCTATTGCGCAGCCTGGGGCACAAGGTCGAGGTAGCGGTCGAGTATCGGGATCAGGCCGCGGATCTGATGGTGGCTTTGCACGCCTGGCGCAGCGCCGCGGCGATTCGGGCTTTCGCCGAACGCCATCCGCAGCGGCCCATGGTGGTGGTGTTGACCGGTACCGATGCCTATCGCTTTATCCACAGCCATCCGCAAGCGACGCTGGATTCGCTCGCTTGTGCCGACCGACTGGTCGGGTTGCACGACCTTATCGCCGACGTGGTGCCGGACCGGGAGCGCCATAAGGTACGGGTCATTCGTCAATCGGCTCGGCCGCTGGCGGGACGCGATCCGCCCAAACGCTTTTTCCGGATCTGCGTGGCCGGTCATCTGCGCGATGAGAAAGACCCGTTACGTTGCGCATTGGCGGCACGTGAATTGCCGGCCGACAGCCGTATCCGCGTCGATGCTTATGGTAAGGCGCACAATGCCGACTGGGCCGATGCGGCACGTCGCGAGATGGCGGTTAATCCACGTTACCGCTGGCACGGCGAGATCGGCCATTCGCGTTTGCGGGAGATCTATCGGCGTTCACATGCGCTTGCGTTGACCTCACGTATGGAGGGTGGCGCGAACGTGGTCTCCGAGGCGGTGATGGCGGGTCTTCCGGTGATTGCGTCGGCCATTCCGGGGTCGATTGGCCTGCTGGGTGAAACGTATCCCGGATTTTACCCGGTCGAGGACACCGCTGTCCTCAGTGCTTTGATGCAAAGGATCGAGGCCGAATCCGCCTTTCTCGGCCGTCTCGAGCGAGCCTGCAAGGTTTTGCGACCGCGCTTCAGCGTGGACGGCGAGCGACAGGCCTGGGCGGATCTGCTTGATGAGTTGGTCGGCGCCTAGTGCCCTGTCCGGTTAATTCATTGCACGTCAGCGCACCGGTACGGGCCTCTGAGCCAAGCGTGCGAGCAGCGGAACCGGACGTTGTCCATTCAAGCGCGCAACAACGCCGAAAGCCCGTACCGGCGCGCCCGAAGGGAGCCGCCCAACTGCACCGATACGGCGTTGCGGTGCTTGGAAAGGGCCGGCCATTCCCTGCGCACCGCGCCTTGTCTCGGTCCGTTTGGGCAGCTCTGACGTTCAACGAATTAACCGGACAGAACACTAGCCCGACACGCGATACACCATGCGCAGCTTGGACTTTTGCACCTTGCCCATGGTGTTGCGCGGCAATTGTTCGACGAAGTGGATGGCACGTGGTTGTTTATAGCGGGCCAGACGGCCTTCCAGTGCCCGTACGATCTTTTTTACATTTTTCTCGTAGTTACGGTCGACGACCACGATGGCGATCGGACGTTCGCCCAGATCGTCGTCCGGTACACCGATAACCGCCGATTCGCGTATGCCGTCCAGCGCGTCGATCGCCGATTCGATCTCCTTCGGATAGACGTTGTAGCCGCCACTGATGATGAGGTCGTCGGCGCGCCCTTTGAGGGTCACTCGACCATCGTCGTCGAGTGCCGCCAAGTCACCCGTAATGAACCAACCATCGTCATGGAACGAGGCGGCCGTCTTATCGGCTTGTCCCCAGTAGCCTCGAAAGACATTCGGCCCTTTGACCTCGAGGGTACCGGTTTCGCCGGTAGGCAACGGTTTGCCGTGGTTATCCGCAACCCGCAACGATACGCCGGGCAGCGCATAACCTACGCTGCCGGGAATACGCTCGCCGTCGTAAGGATTGGACGTGATCATGCCGGCTTCGGTCATACCGTAACGTTCCAGGATGCGATGACCGGTGCGTGCCTCGAAGGCTTTATGGGTAGTGGGGAGTAACGGTGCCGAACCGGCAACGAACAGGCGCATAGCGCGACAGTGGTTGGCACCGAAGTTCGGGCTATCGAGTAACCGGGTGTAGAAGGTCGGTACGCCCATCATGACACTGCATTGCGGGAGTCGCTCGATAACCCGGTCAACGTCGAAGCGTGGCAGCAGATGTACCGGTGAGCCGCCGAGTAGCGCGCAATGCAGTGCGACGAACAAGCCGTGAACATGAAAGACCGGTAGTGCATGGAGCAACACATCCCGTTGATCGTTCCATTGCCAGCAGTTATGCAAGGCCTCAGCGTTATACCTTAGGTTGTCGTGGCTGAGCATCGCCCCTTTGGAACGCCCGGTGGTACCCGAGGTGTAGAGCATGGCGGCCAAATCATCGCCATCCCTCGTGACAGGTTCAAGATTCGCATCCGCTGGGCCGTCCAACAGCGTGCCGTCACCCCGGGTGCCGAGCGTCACCGCCGGCGGACTGCCCGCGTCGTCGAACATCGGTTCGAGGTGTCGTAAACGCTCGGGTGCGCAGACGAACAGCGAGGGTCGGGCGTCGTTCAAGAAGTACGCGACCTCGGTCGGCATATAGGCGGTATTCAGCGGGATATAGACGGCGCCCGCGCGAAGGCATGCGAGATAAAGCAACACCGCCTCGGGCGATTTGTCCACCTGAACCATCAGCCTGTCGCCGGCTTTGATGCCTAGTGCCACGAGGCGGGCATGCAGGCGGGCGCAGGCGGGGTCGAGTTCACGATAGCGGACGGTTTCGCGTCCCGGTGTGAACAGGAACGGCCTGTCGGCAGCGTAAGTCTCGGCGGCCAGAATCAGGTGTGAATAAAAGTTACCGTTGTGCATGAAGTTTTCATGGCAGGGACATGACGATCACTATCGCACCCTAACATTTGATATGTCGGTTCGATACCGTTGCCGGTACCGATCGATTCCGGCCTCGATTGTGCGGGATTTGATGAATGTCTACTGTCGGAGGAATGGCTATGCTTGGCAAACGCCAACACCGCAGGTAGCCGACGATGACCGAAACGAATCTGTTCTCCTCACTCGACACCAGTGACGGTTTGCATTTGTCGAACCGTATCGTGATGGCGCCCATGACGCGTGGGCGGGCCGGTGAGTCGCGTATCCCCAATGCGGCGATGGCGACCTATTATGCACAGCGTGCGACCGCCGGCTTGTTGATTACCGAGGCCACGTCGATCTCGGAGCAGGCGCTCGGTTGGGTCGATTCACCCGGTATCTACAGTGACGAGCAGACCGCCGGCTGGCGCGATGTCGTCGATGCGATACATCGCGAGGACGGTACGGTCTTCATGCAGCTTTGGCATTGCGGGCGCGCCTCGCATCGCTTTTTTTTCGCCGACGAACGTCTGCCCGTCGCCCCGTCTGCAATCGGTATCGGCAACGATCACAGCCATACACCAAAAGGTACGTTTCCCTATGAGACGCCACGCGCCTTGGCGTTCGATGAGATACCGCGGATCGTTGCCGATTATCATCAGGCCGCCGTGCGTGCCAAGGCGGCGGGTTTTGACGGGATAGAAGTGCACGCCGCCAACGGTTATCTGCTGGATCAGTTTCTCCAGGCCAAGACCAATCTGCGCGACGATGATTATGGTGGCGGTATCGAAAACCGCTATCGTCTTCTCGGTGAAATCGTCGCCGCCGTATCGGAGGTGTTTCCGGCAAGACGAATCAGCGTGCGCCTGTCGCCGAATGGTGTGTTCAATGACATGGGCACGCCCGAATATCGCGAGTTGTTCACTTATACGATTCAACGCCTGCAGGATGCCGGCATAGGCTTGCTGCATATCATGGATGGTCTCGGTTTCGGTTTTCACGAGTTGGGCGAACCCATGACGCTGGCCGAAGTGCGTCCGCTGTTTTCCGGTATTCTGATCGGTAACGTCGGTTATTCGCGTGAGACGGCAGAGACGGTGATTGCCGCGGGGCAGGCCGATATGATCGCTTTCGGTCGCCCCTTCATTGCCAATCCCGATTTGGTCGAACGTTTCAGAAACGATTGGCCGTTGGCACCGGAGGCGGATATGGTGACCTGGTATGGTCCAAGGGATTCGGGGTATGTCGACTGGCCGGCCTATCAGGACTGACTTGATGCCGCCGGACTCGTGTGTTCACGGCTTGTCGGAAGCTCCCTTTAGATGACGATCGAGCATGTCGCGCAGGGTATCGAGCGTATAGGGTTTGGCGATAAAGCCATCCATGCCGATGCGTCGGCAGGTTTCCTGCAGTTCCGGCATGACATCGGCAGTCAGCGCAATGATCGGCAGCCGAGGCCTTTTATTGTCACGCATTTCATCACGCCGGATCTGCCGGGTGGCCTCCAGACCGTCCATGACCGGCATATGGTAGTCCATGAACAGTAGATCGTAGTCGGCCTGTTTCGCTTTGGTGACCGCCTGTGCACCATCGCTGACGATATCGACCTCGCAGCCCAGGGTTTCCAGCATCTCGCGCGATATCACCTGATTCATCAGGTTGTCTTCCGCCAGCAGGATACGGGCACCGTCAAACTTGGTTGTGTGAGTGCCGGTCGGCTTGCGGGTTTGCGCCGTGTCGCTGGCCTGTTCGCCACCGGGTTCCGCCGCCGGTAAACACAGATAGACTCGAAAACTGGAACCGCTGCCGAGTTTGCTGTCGATTTCGATTTTGCCCTGCATGAGTTCGGCGAGTTGCTGGCTGATCGCCAGACCCAGGCCGCTGCCGCCATACTGACGCGACGTGGAGTTGTCGGCCTGACGAAAGGGCTCGAACAGGTGAGAGCGGGTTTCCTCGGCGATGCCGATACCGGTGTCGGCGATTTCGAGCAGTACCTGATCCGGTGGGCCTGTTGTCTGCCGTGCGCTGACGCGAATATTGCCCTGATGGGTGAACTTGATCGCATTGCCAATCAGGTTGAACAGAATTTGGCTGACGCGTCCCGGGTCGCCGTGACGTAAGGGACTCATCGCCGGATCGATATCGACCCGGAAGTCGAGTGCCTTCTTTTTGATCGACTCGTCAAACAGTTGATGGATATCTTGAATGATTTCGCGCAAATCGAAAGGGACGTCGTCGATATCCAACTTGCCCGATTCGATACGGGAAAAATCGAGGATGTCGTCGATCACGCGCAACAGGATGTTGCCCGAACGTTGGATGGTTTCGAGATACTGGCGTTGCTTGGGAGTGAGTGGTTCGGTGTCGAGCAGTTCGGCCATGCCCAGCACGCCGTTCATCGGCGTACGGATTTCATGGCTCATGCGTGCGAGGAACTCCGATTTTGCTCGGTTGGCGACCTCCGCCCTTTCCTTTTCTTTGGCAAGTTGCAGGTCCAGCCTTATCGAGCGTGCAACGACGCCGTGATAAATGCCGCCTGCCGCGGTCATGGCGAATGTGAACAGCAACAACATCAGGCCCATGCCGAGTTGTGGGTGCTGTCCCTTGCTAATGAACCAGACGGTCAGCGGCGACATGGTCAGGATCAGAAAGGCCAAATAGGTTCGGAAGTGTGAACCGAGTACGGCCGCGGCGCCCGCGGTCAGTCCGCCGATGGCGAAGGCGAGAAAGACTTGGGTTTCCAAGGTACCGAGCGGTGCCATCCAGGCGGCACCCAGTCCCCAAACCAGGGCCGATGCCGATGAGAAGACGAAAAACATCCGGCACCATTGCAGCATGTCCGTATCGTCGGGGCGCTCGCGCATATAGTGCAGCAGGTGCAGACCGCGGGCTGCGGTTACCAGGACCAGTGTCGAGAGCCAGGTGAGCAGGGTCTCATGGGGGATGTGTTCCCAGAGAACCCAGGTCATCAGCAGTGCGAGGACGATATTGACAAGCAGGGCGGTCGGTGAATTACGGTACAGCAGGCGAACCCGCTTACCATATCCGGCGTCGCCGGCGACGCCAAACGAACCGGCGCTTGAGTGATTCGCGTGATCGGATTTGTTGATGAAGCGGGTGATCATGCGCGCAAACTTCGAGTCGGGGTGGTGTTTATCGTCCCTACCATGGTTTTGATGCGCAGCTTTCAGACGATACTTCAGTTTCTGCTCTGGCTGAAGGTTTTGCCAAATGATAGCCGTTCTCGCACACCTGCCGTGATTGCCGACTTAAAACCGACACCCGGCTTAGCGGCCGTCGTTGGGAATGATTGAGTGCGGGCCGGTATCAACGATCGGCCTCGACCGCTCTGAGCAGCCGTTGGCAAATGTCGGGAACGGCGTCGTGCACCCGGTTCCAGTTGGGAATAAAAGGTGATTCCATGGGATTGGCCAGATAGGTCTCGCCGGCAGCCATGATGTTCTGGGCGAATACCTCGACGCTGCCTTCTTCCTTGTGTCGGTCATAAGTCAGTCCGTTGATCTTTGCATCGTAATAGTACTGCTCGGTCGCATCCAGAGCGATACGGTAGTAGGCCGCCTTGATCGCGCGGAAATCTTCGGTGGATAGCGCGACACCTTCGGTCGCCAGTTTGCGATACAACGATTTGGCAATCTCCATGCTCATGCGCATCAGGCCCTGGCTGGCATCGTCTTCTGACAGCGTCTGGTGTTTGTGGTCGTAGTGGTCGGCGATGTCGACCTGGCACACACTGTTGCGAGACAGGGTACGATAGACTTCCGACAGCACGCCGACCTCGAGCCCCCAGTCACTGGGGATGCGCAAGATCTTGACGAAATCGCGGCTGAGCGAGAACTCGCCGGACAGCGGGTAACGGAAGCTGTCCATGAAGGTGAGATAGTCCATTGCACCGACGACCTTTTTCAATGCCCGAATCAGCGGCGTCACGAACAGACGCGTGGCTCGCCCACTAAGCTGGTCGCCATTGATGCGTGCGTAGTAACCCTTGCAGAAGTCGAAGCTGAACGCCGGGTTGGCGACCGGGTAAAAAAGGCGCGCCGGCAGGCTGCGGTCATAGGTGAGAATGTCGCAATCGTGCAGTGCGATGGCCTCGCAGTGTTCGAGTGCCAACGCATAGCCCATGCAGTACCAGGCATTACGGCCTTTACCGGCTTGGGTCGGGGCGAGGTTCCGGGTTTGTAGTGCGGCGTCGATCTCGCGCAGCCAAGGTCCGTCGTTCCACAAGATGTGAACCTTTTGTGGGAGGTCGGAGAAAAACGCCTTGGCATGCTCGAACTGTTTCTCATCGGCCTGGTCGAGGCCGACGATGATGTCGCCGATATAGGTGGCCTGCTTGAGGTCTTCGACGATCTTGGGTAGCGCGGGCCCTTCGAGTTCCGAATACAGACTCGGCAGTATCAAGGCCATGGGGCGTTCCAGTGCGAAACCCTGGAGTTCGGTTTCGATGTCTTCGATCGGGCGGTCGCATAGCTTATGCAGGGTGGTGATGGTGCCGTTCTGGAAAAAGTCCATGTCTGCTCTCCTCTGTCTGATCGCGCTCGCTGTGCCGCCGGCGGGCAGCTATGTCAGGCGGTGGTCTCTTTGGTATCGAGTTCGGCCAGGATTTTCAAGACACTGTCGTTCCATCCGGCCGGACCGGCATGGTCGGTGCGAATGGTCCGCTGTATGCCGTGGCAATCGATATGGCTGCCGTCGTGCCGTTTGACCACGACCGCGATGTCGGCGCTTTGCAACATCTCGCGATCGTTCTCGCTGTCGCCGAGTGCGATGGTCAAAGGTGCGCTGTGTTGCGCGCCGGTGTACAAGCTGCGCATGGCTTTGAGAGCCTTGGCCTTGCTGGTATCGCCCATCAGATGCCAGAAACGTCCGCCGCGGGTTACGCACAGACCGGCCGCTCGGGCATCGTTGACGAAGTCTCCCAGCCTTTCGTCGCTGTCCGACCACTCGAAGGGCTCGCTGCAACAACGCTGCCCGGCCAGCGTTGCAGCTTTGGTTTCCAGTCCTGTTGCCATGGCGATCTCTTCGATGTCCATATCGCCAAAGCCGCGCAACAGGTAAGCGTGGCTGTCGCGTTGTCGCTCGATGAATTTCCTTATCTGTGTATACGGTGGTGAGAAGCGGACGATTGCATGGTCTGCATCGTGCTCGTGTGCGGTCAGTTCGAACGGATAACTGCATGCCGGCGGGAAGGCCATGACACCGCCGTTTTCGACGATCACCGGTTGTGGATTGTCGAGTTGGCGATTCAGTGGCACGACTTCGGCCAGTGTCTTGCTGGTGGTAAGGATCAGCGGGATCGAGCGTTTGTGTACCTCGGCCAATGCCGGCAGTGCGGCATCGAAACGGTAGTCGTGGTGATCGAGCAGAGTGCCGTCGAGGTCAGTGAAGATGATGGCGCGCAGTGGCTGCATGGATACCGGGCTCTCGCTGGCAAGCGTCAGGGTTGTTCGGTGCCACTAAACCAGAACACGTCATAGGGTTCCAGTCGTAGTTGAGACGGGGTGAAATGTGCTCGGGTGATGCCGAGGAGTTCTTCGCGTCGTTCGATGTCGGCCGGTAGGTGTTCGCGGGTCAGCTCGACCGTCGTTGCGGTCAAATTTGCCATCACCAGGATACGCTGGCCATTGTTGAGTGACGTTCGTTCGAAGGCGAACACATGATCGCCCAGATCGAGAATGTGCTGGCCCGCATCCGGATGAAAGGCGGTTTGTTTGCGGCGCAGCTCGAGCAGTCGGGTGAACAGTTTGAATACCCGGCCGGTTTCCGATTCGGGATTGTCGATCAGGTATTCCAGTTCGGCCTGGTCCCATTTGCGGCGATTGATTGCACGGGTCATGCCGGTACGCTCGACGCCCAGGGTGTCGTTCGGTGTGGCGGTCAGGCAGTGGATATAGATCGCGGGAATACCCTTGAACGAAAGGACGATAATCTGCGAGGCCATGAACATGGCGATGTGCCAGCGGTTGTCACTGTCGGGATCACGAAATGCGTCGAAATAGCTGATGTTGAGTTCATAGGGGCTTTCACTGCCGTCGTGGTTCGATTTGGTTGAGATGTAGCCACCGCGTCGGCGCATGGCATCCAGCATCGCGGTCACTTCGTCGACCGGTACCAGGCCCTCCAGTGGACGCAGCCCCACACCGTCATGTGATGCGCTGAAGTTCAGGTAGGTGCAGTTCTCCGGTTCGTCGAAGGACTCCAGGCCCTGTGCCCATTCCCGGAGGTAACGTGCCGTGCCGGCATACAAGGCGTGCAGCAACAGTGGCGGCAGGCTGAATTGGTAGACCACCTGGGCTTCGTCGCCGTTGCCGAAATAGCTGATGTTTTCGAGATGGGGCACATTGGTCTCGGTCATAATCAATGCGCCGGGTTCGACCTGTTCGAGCACGTCACGAAAAAGCTTAACCACTTGATGGGTTTGCGGCAGATGGATGCAAGACGTGCCAAGGGTTTTCCACAGGTAGGCAATGGCATCGAGCCGGATCATGCGTGCTCCGCGTCGGATGTAGTACAGCAGGATGTCGATGAACTCGAGCAAGACATCGGGATTGGTGTAATTCAAATCGACCTGGTCGTTACTGAAGGTTGTCCAAACATGGCGCATGCCGGTTTGGGTTCGTACCCCACTGAGTACCGGGGTGCTGCGTGGACGGATCACCATCGAAAGATTGGTCGCCGGATCGAGTTCGATGAAGTAACGGCATGCCGGTTCGTCACCGAAGATGTAGTCGACGAACCAAAGGTTTTCCCGTGAGCAATGGTTGAGCACCAGGTCGATGGTAATGTCGAAATCTTCCGACAGCCGCCGGATGTCTTGCCAAGTGCCAAGCTCGGCTTTGACCGCACGAAAATCGGTAACCGAGAAACCGTCGTCGGAACTCCAGGGAAAGAACGGCAGGATATGTACCATGCTGATGCGACTGTTCAGATGGCGGTTGAGAAAATCATGCAGCGTTTGCAACGGCGGTTCGGCCGAAGATTGCACGCTGTCGCCGTAGGTGATCAGCACGACGTCGCGGTGCGACCAGAATTCGCCCTGGACCACACGGGTGCGTAGCTGGCGGTGGGTCTTGACAAGGCGCTCGATGCGACGGCTGATGTCATCCGCGCGAGATTCGCCGTAAAGATACGCGAGCCGGGCGCGAATGCGCTGCTCGGGTGGTTGCGCTTTGGTGGGCTCGGGTCGATCGGTATCGGGAAAGAACACGCTCATGAGATGTTTATCAGTGTTTTGATTCGATGCACCGCAGCAATAAACGCGCCAGTATTAAGACGTTTTGGGAATACAGGCAGTTTGTGCCGCACCGCGACGGTGATTCGGTCGTTCACGATACGTTTGATGAAAAAAACAAGCCCCATGTCCGGATTCTAAACGGCTGCACTGATCCGGCGCCTGTTTCTTCACGACAAATGATTTATGCACCGATTGGAGGCATTTTCGTATTGGTCGGTCATCGTCGACCGGACTGAGCGTTGTTCATGACACGCGTTACATCGGTGCCGGCATGTACTGAAGGTTTAACGCGTGAAGTACGTGTTTTAGTCGGGATGTGTACCCATTAGTCATGAGATGCTTGAGTTGGCTCAATATGTAGGGTGCTGCGCGGGTTAAAATTATTGTCAGAGACATAGACTAAGCGGCATTTTTGCCCGGCTGTAAGTTGGTCGGGGAGGGCAAAATGAGTATCCGCAAGATTCAGGTGGTCGTGCTGTTCGGACTGATGTGCGGGGTAGCGCCCGTACAGGCAGGCTATTGGTACGACTCGAGTGGCAATGTTTGGCGTAACAGTACCAACGAATGTTGGCGCACCGGCTACTGGACGCCGGAGATGATCGTCGTCGGCTGCGATGGCCGGGTTGCCGAGGTCGTCACGCCGGAGCCCATGGCCAAACCGGCACCACCCGCATCCAAGTCCGTACCCGTACCCGAACCCGTTGCGATAACCCGTGTGGATGCGACGGTGAATTTCGGTTTCGATCGCGCCGACCTCAACAGTGATGCAACAGCGGTTGTCGATCGGCTTCTTCAACGCGCGACGTCGCAGGGCCGTATCAAGTCGGTCAAGCTGACCGGTCACACCGACCGCATCGGTACCGAAGGATACAACCTGGATTTGTCGTTGCGTCGTGCGTCATCGGTGGCCGATTTTTTGGTGCAAAGCGGTAAAGTGGATCCGCAGGTGATCGAAATCGCCGGTAAGGGCGAGACCGAACCGCTGGTGGGATGCGAGGGGATCTTCGGTGCAGCGGCAATCAATTGCTTGGCACCGAACCGTCGTGTCGACATGGTATTGGATTTGTTTTAGGTCGTCGGTTCCCTGCCAGGGGGGTAAGGGAGTGACGGTAAATCCGTTGCCGTATCGACCTGATTCCGGCATCGGGTGTGAGCCCGGCGCCGGTTTTTTTATCTAGTCTAGACAGTTTTTCTCGGCCGAGTTGTTACAAGCCCCCTTCAGGGGTTACCTTGCCGTTCCGATGTCATTGTATTGTCGCTTGGTGTTTTTGCATCGAGCCGTCGCATGACGGTGTGGTATTCGAACGATAGGTAAGCGCATGTTCTTTCTCCCCAAGATGCCTTCCAACACACCGCCGCATTGGTCATTGCGAACGATTCGTTTGTCGGGGCGCATGTTGCTTTGAATGGACCACATGTCAGCCGCCTGCCGTATTGGCCGGACGCGCGGCGCTATTATCAACGGATCCGCGATCTGCCATGGCCCGTTTGGCTGGACAGCGGTTTTCCGGAGTCCGGCGGTGGGCGTTACGACGTTATCGCCGCTGATCCCTATCTCACGCTGGTCGATCATTCGGGTCGTTTGAGTATCGGTGCCGTCGGTGAGCAGCCAACGGTAATCGTCGGTAATCCAATGGTCAGATTGCGCGAATTGCTTGGGGAACGGGCGGCGGTGCCGGATGATCTGCCGTTCAATGGCGGCGCCATCGGTTTCATGGGCTACGATCTCGGCCGCGAATTCGGCGGACTGCCGGTGCGTGCCGGCTTCGGCGACTGGCCCGATATGGCGGCCGGTATCTACGATTGGGCGGTGATCTTGGATCATGTGCGACAGCGTGGCTATTTTGTTCGACAGGGGCGGGATCGACGGGATGAGGCTTGGCAAGCGGCATTGCGGCGTCTGCTGGCCGCATCGTCGGTTGAATCGGCATCGTTGCCTGTTAGTGCCATGGCGGTCGACGCTGGCTTGTCGCCCGAGCGTTATGCCGAGGCATTCAATCGTATCCAGGCTTACATCCGCGACGGTGATTGTTATCAGGTGAACGTCGCTCAGCGTTTTCATGCGCGAACCCGTAATGATGCCTGGACTCTTTATCAACGGATGCGTCGGGACAATCCGGCGCCTTACGGTGCGTTGTTGGAGTATCCCTTCGGCGAGGTGTTGAGCGCTTCGCCGGAACAGTTTCTGTATTTGCACGAAGGGCATGCGCAGACGCGGCCAATCAAAGGGACGAGGGCGCGTGGTGAGACGGCGGAACAGGATTTGATCTTGCGAGCGCAATTGTTGAGCAGCGAAAAGGATCGGGCCGAGAATGTGATGATTGTCGATCTGCTACGCAACGATCTGGGTAAGGTCTGCGTGCCCGGCACGATCCAGGTACCCGATCTTTTTGCGGTCGAGTCCTTTGCGACCGTACATCACCTGGTCAGTACGGTTACTGGGCGTTTGCGTGAGGGGCTGGATGCGATCGATCTGGTCTGTGCCTGTTTCCCCGGTGGTTCGATCACGGGTGCGCCGAAGCGAAGGGCGATGGAGATCATCGATGAATTGGAGCCGGTACGCCGCGAGGTGTACTGCGGCAGCGTGTTCAGGCTCGGTTTCGATGGCGATCTTGACAGTAGCATCGCCATACGAACCCTGCTCAAGCGCGGCAGTGATCTTTATTACTGGGCCGGCGGCGGCATCGTTGCCGATTCGGATTGTGCGGCCGAATATCAGGAAAGCCTGGATAAGGCCGCTGCCTTTTTAAGTTTGCTCGACGCTTGAGCTCGGTCGCGTCCGCGAGCTTAGCCCGTACGAAAACAATCGCCTATCCAAGTACCTAAACCGCCGGCGTTGTCCGACTCATGCAATATGCAGGTTAGGCTTCAGGCGGATTGAGCCTCGCGCCAACGCTCGAAGAAGTGGTTGGTGGCACCGACAAATCCCTCGACGCTGCCGCAGTCGAAGCGCTGTCCCTTGAAGCGATAGGCCAACACCATGTTGCGTGTGGCTTGGGTCTGAAGTGCATCGGTGATCTGTACCTCGCCATTGCGCCCCGGCGGGGTTTCGCGGATCACATCGAAAATATCCGGGGTGAGGATATAACGCCCGATGATCGCCAGATTCGACGGGGCGTCGTCGGGGTCGGGCTTCTCGACCATGTTCGAGACCACATACACGCCGTCTTCCAGTTCGGACCCCGCGATCACGCCGTATTTGTGTACCTCTTCGCGCGGCACTTCTTCGATGGCGACGATGCAGCAGCGATACTTTGCGTAGATCTCGGCCATTTGCGACAGCACACCCTTGTCTTCCCCGACGCATAGGTCGTCGGCCAGGATCACGCCGAAGGGCTCGCGCCCGATCAGGGTCTCACCGGTCAGAATCGCGTGCCCCAGGCCTTTCATTTCCGACTGGCGTGTGTAGGAAAAGGTGCAGTCGTTGATAATGCGTCGAATATCGGTGAGCAGGCCTTCCTTCGAAGTGCCGCTGATCTGGTGTTCGAGTTCATAGCTGACGTCGAAATGGTCCGCTAGCGCACGCTTGCCGCGCCCGGTGACGATACCGACGTTGTACATACCGGCCTCCATCGCCTCTTCGACGCCGTATTGGATCAGCGGTTTATCGACCACCGGCAGCATCTCCTTGGGCATCGATTTGGTTGCCGGGAGAAAGCGGGTGCCGTAGCCGGCGGCGGGGAATAGGCATTTGGTGATCATTGACATGGTTTGTTTTCCTTATCGACGCAGCTGGCCGGTGGGCCAGCCGGTATTATCGATGATGCGATGGGTGATAAGCCAGGTGCGGGCATCGTCGGCGTCCCGCTCGAACCAGCGTCGTGCGGCACCGAGTCTGAAGGTGTAGCCCCAGCGGTCCATATCGTCGAACAGTCGCAGACGATCATAGTCGGGAAGTCGATCGGCCAGTAAACCCTGCAGATAGCACACCGCGTCTTCCTCGGCGTACTCGCCCCCGGCATCGGTATGCAGCGATGCACGGCGTGTCTCGTCCATACAGATATAGTGACAGGCTTCGTGCAATGCCGAATGCAGCGGTGTGTCCTTGCGCAGGTACAGCGTAGATCCGATCAGGCCGGCCTCGGATTCACCCCAGTAGGAGCCGGGAATGGCACAGTCGTGCCCGACCAAGGTGACCCGCATGCCATAAGGCTTGAGCAGATTGCTCAGGGCGCGCAGCTGGACGGTACTACAAAGGGTGGCCTCGGTTGACATAACGGACTAGCCCACATATTGCACGAAGGATTCGGACTTTGTGGGAGAGCCGGCTAAGCAGGTTGGCCGATCGTCCGAAGAGGCATAGCGCTTGCTATGGATCGAGGGACGGTCGCTCCCGGCATACGGCCTCTCGCGACACTTGCGCGTCCCTGCGTCTCGTCGGCCGAGATGCGACGCCGGATCTTTCACAAAACCGAATAGAAAAGTGTATCTACGCCATCAAGCACAAATCGACGTACGAATGTTGATCGCCATGGTTTTATCGATCATACCGGCTCCGCCTTCGTGCAACATGCGGACCGGTACGAACCGGATGGCTGCGCAGCCTAACATGCCGCACTGGCCAAGGTTAAGACAATCGTCGGTCCTGTGATGCACGTTCCGATCGTGTCATACCGATTTAACATTGCTCCCAGGGCAGACCGTGGAAACGCCAACCACCCAGTGTGCCGCGTTGGTGGTTGTCGTCGAGATCGCCTTCGAAGCCCTCGTCGATATGAAAGACGTTCTTCAATCCGGCATCCAGCAGCGCTTTGCCGGCCTCGGACGAGCGTTTGCCGCTACGGCAAATCAAAATGACGGGTGCGCAGCCTTCATCGATGTCGCATACCGCACCACCGAGCAGCAGCTTACGGATTTCTGCGACGAAGTGTGGATTGATTTCCCAGTCCGGTTCGTCGATCCAGGCGACATGGACGGCACCCTTCGGGTGGCCGACGAACAGATATTCCATGGTCGAGCGGATATCGACCAATAAGGCACGCGGGTCGTCTTCCAGGATCTGATAGGCCTGTTTGGGGGATAATTCGCCGGGGTCTTGGGTGCTCATCGGATGTTCTCGTCTTTTTGGTGATGTGCAATAGCCTGTCGGGCAAGATGCTCGGGACCAGGTCTTCGGTGGCTCGCTGCAATACAATGCCTGTCGATGGCCGATACAGTTTTTATAGACCAACACCGTGTTTCCGGCGGCGAAGAAGCGTTAATCATGGGTATTGGAAGTTATGCGTGAGCGCGTGCTCGCGGCCTTGATCCGGCTGCTCGGTCGTTTGTCTTTCCGTCGTGTGGGGCGCTTGGGTGCGTTGGTCGGCCGCATGCTCTACCGTTGGTCGGGACGCGAGGTCCGAAATGCGCGGATCAACCTGGCTTTGTGTTTTCCGGATATGGATGAGCCGGCGCGGGAACGCCTGGTGCGTGCGAATCTGATAGAGACCGGACGTAGCATGGCGCAGATGGTGCGTCTCTGGGTCGGCGACCGGATGCGTCCGACCGATCTCGTCGACGACAACGGTTTCGAACAGGCGGGTCGTGATCTGCTGGCACGTGGCCATGGCCTGATCTTCGCCTTGCCGCATCTGGGCAACTGGGAGCTCATTGCCGAGTCGATGGCCGATATCGTACCCACTACCGCGCTGTACCGCCCTCCGCGCATGGCCTTTATGGACGACATCATGCATGCCGGCCGTGCTCGCTCCGGGGTAACGCCGGTGCCCATAGACCGGACGGGGCTGAAGGCCTTGCATGCCGCGTTGCAACGCGGCGAGGGGATAGTGATCCTGCCCGATCAAGTGCCGAAGACTGCCGGTGCATCCGGCGTGGTCGCCCCCTTTTTCGGACATCCTGCAATGACCATGACGTTGATCGGTCGTCTGGCGCGTCGTCATCGTGCACCGGTGCTGTTTTGTTGTGCGGTGTACGACGAACACACCGGTCGTCACCGTTTGCATCATTTCGAGGGCGATCCCGGGATCGGTGCCGAATCGCCGGAGGAATCGGCCACGGCGCTGAACCGCGACGTGGAGCGCTGTGTTCGTGAATTTCCTTCCCATTATCAATGGACCTATCGCCGATTCGAGATTCCCGGCAGTCAAACTCCCAGCCCGTATTCGCGTAGAACCACCTGAATCAGCCATAAACCACTGATTATTCAATTGACGGAGGTTAAAGCGTCAGCCTCGACTGCCGTTACCCACTCCAGGAACTCACTTCTTCTTAGGGGCTAGGTATGGGGTTGTCGGATGGGGTTTGGCGTATCGGCCGTGTGCTCATCCTGGGTTTGGTGCTGATCGGTGCCGCAGAGATTGTTGCCGCATCGACCGACAAAGCGGACGTCAGGGTGCTGATCGATATCTCCGGCAGCATGCGCCAGAATGATCCGAATAATCTGCGCCGTCCGGCGCTGCGCATGTTAGCGGGATTGCTTCAACCGGGTACGCGCGCCGGTGTTTGGACCTTTGCTCGCTGGGTGAACAATCTCGTGCCGGTGGCTGATGTCGATGCCGCCTGGAAAACGCGCATCCAGTCGATATCCAAGCAAATCTCTTCGCCGGGCCAGTTCACCAATATCGAGGAAGTGCTTGATAAGGCATCGCGGGATTGGAGCGGGACCGATGCGACCTATGCGCGCCACCTGGTATTGCTGACCGACGGTATGGTCGATGTCTCCAAACAGGCGGGAGACAACGAAGCATCGCGCATGCGTATCCTCGATAAGCTGCTGCCGCGGCTCAAGGCTGACGGGGTTAAGGTGCATACGATCGCCTTGTCGGAACGCGCTGATCACGAGCTGATGAAGCGATTGGCCGGCGAAACCGGCGGTTGGTATGAGCAGGTCGAGCAGGCCGATCAATTACAGCGCGTTTTCTTGCGCATGTTCGAGACGGTCGGTGCGCCCGACAGTGTTCCATTGCAGGAAAACCGCTTCACTATCGATGGCGCCATCAGCGAGGCCACGGTCCTGGTGTTCAGCAAGTCCGACGCGGTGCCGGTGGCGCTTCGCTCGCCGTCCGGCGAGGTCTTCAAGGATTCCGATCTGCCTTCAGGCGTCGCCTGGTATCGCGATAAAGGCTACAACCTCATCACCTTGTCATCGCCGCAAAAGGGCGAGTGGCAGCTGCAGGCCGATCTCGATCCGGACAATCGCGTCATGGTCGTCACCGCGCTGAAGCTGCAGACCTCGGAAGTACCGAGTCACATCGCGACGGGCGAAATGGCCCGTATCGAAGCCAGTCTGAGTAACCGTGGTGAGCTGGTGACACGTAAGGCCTTCCTGCGTCTGCTCGAGGCGCGTGCGCGGACCAAACATGGTGGGGCCGAAACGCCGCAGGTGCTCAACGACCTTGGGAACGAGGACGACGAAGCCGCCGGGGATGGGCGCTATACCATGCGCTACGGCGAAGACAGGCCGCTTGATGAAGTCGAGTTACTGATCGCTTTCGAAAGTCCGACTTTCATGCGCGAAAAGCGCTTTCGCATGGTCGTGCACAGTCCTGCCGACGCCGCCGTCGAAGCCGCTGACGATGGTTTGGTGCTGAATGTGCGGGCACAGCCGGCGGTCATGCAGCCCGGCGCAAGCGTCGTCGCTTGGCAGCAGGGTTCCGGCGGGCAACGGTTGCCGCTGGAGATCGGGACGGTCGCCGAAGGCGAGTGGTCGGCGCCGCTGGGCGACTCCACCGCGCCGACCTTTTTGACCCTGTCCGGTACCACACGCCTCGGCAACCTGATCGAACATCAGCTCGGGCCGCTGATGCCGCCGGGTGTCGAACCGCCTCCCGAACCACCACCGCCGCCGCCCGAACCCGTAGCGGAGCCTGTGGAGCCCGAGCCGGTCGTTGAGCCGGAACCCGAACCGGCGCCGCCGGAGCCGGAGTCGCCGGCCGAAACCGAGGTTCCCGAAGAGGTCGAGGTCGCCGAAGAACCCGCGGGAGACTGGGTGATGCCCATGATTGTCTTCGGTGTCTTCAATCTGGTCTTGGCGATTGGCGGTGGGGTCTGGTATTTCCTGCGTCGTCGCAAGGGTGGCGGCGATGACGACTTGGATGCCTTGACCGACGATGACGAGGCTAAGGATGAACCGGACAAGGAGGCGAAGGAGGGCGCCGCATGAGCCAGACCATGCTAATCATGTTGGCCGCCTTGGGTGCCGAGCTGTTTTTGCTGCTGCTGGTGCTCTTGTCGGTCTCTTGGTTCAGCAACCGCGGTGCCAGGCAACGTGATGCCAAAGCGGCCGCCGCACTGATCACACGGGTCAAGGATGGTAAGCCTGAACGTGCTGCGGCGATCGAAAAGTTTCTAAACTCGGGCATGGGCATGGAAGGCGAGGTGCTGGAGCGGGCCAAGACGGCGATGCTGCGTGGTGAGTTGGTCCTGCTGCAGCGGTTTGCGGGGATCTATAAGAAACGCGATGCGGCGGCCGCGGCGCGTTTCGACGGTGACCTGGTGGCGGCACTGGAGCCCTACCATGCACTGACGGGACAAGGTGGCGTCACCGAGTCGGTGGCCGAAGGCGAGCCGGTCGACGAACAGGAACTCGAGGCCTTACGCAAAGAGAACAAACGCCTCTCGGACGAGCTGAAGATCACCATGGAGACGATGAGTCGAATGCTGAACGAGTATTCGACCATGTTCGGTGGGGGTGAGGCCGCGGCGGCGGCACCCATCTCGCCGGTTGGTATCGGCGCAGCCGCTGCCGGTGCGGCGTCTGCGGCGGAAGACGCCGCACCGACTGCCAATGATAAAGACGCCGATGATGCATTGTTTACATCAGAAGACGCTGTACCAAGCGAAATGGTGCCTGATGACGAGGCATTGTTGCCGGATGAGGATTCAATGGCGAGCGTCGCCCCTGACGGCGACGAATCGGTCATGCTCGACACCAACGATGGCACCACGGATAACGACACCGTGGCCGACGAACTGGCGGAGCTGGATGAACTGCCCGAGGTGCCGCAAGAGACGGCGGCTGATCCCGTATCTGACGGCGGGGATGTCGCGATCGAGTTGCAAGACCCGGCGACATCGTCCGTCGATGCAGACGACGTCGCTGCCGATGTTTCGGTTGATGTTTTAGAAGAAGGTGAGATCGACATCGTCTCGATCGAAGAAGACACGGTCGAGGGCGGGGCTTCACCGGCTGCAGATCTCGACAGCGATCTTTTCGATATGCCCGAGGACGACGGCGGCGAGCAAGAAGAGGCGGCACCGGCGTTGGATGCCGAGAAGGTTGTAGAACAGTCCTCGGTCCCAAGTGATGATGAGCTGTTCGACGCGTCCGGGGACGACGAACCCAAGCCGAACAATGCCAGCAGCTAAGCCGGGTAAGCCATTACCTGCGAGCTGAAGGACCGTCGTATTCCATACCGTTACTCATGTGCGATAGGAAGTACTCCAGGTTGCGGTATTCTTTGCTCTGAGCCTTGAACGGTTTGGCGCGAACCTGCTCGTTACAGCCGCTGAAACGGCGGTGAAGCGTACCCAGTTCCCCCCATTTGGAGCGATACACCGGCCAACCGGTGGCGTGACCGAGCGCTGGGCTGAGCGTATCGGTACGCATGTGCATGCCGGCACTTTCCATATGGCAATGTGCACATGAAAAGTTCAGCTGGCCGCGGCGGGCAAAGTAGAAACTCTTGCCTTCGTTATAGGCGGCCAATGCATCTTTGTCCGGGATCTCGATATCGATTTTCTGGCCGCGTGATGCATAGGACATGTAAGCCAACAGATTCGCTATCGCCCCCTTTTGGTAACTGAGCGGCTTTTCGCCGTTTGCGGTACGACATTCGTTGATCGCCAGCGGCAGTGTTACGACCATTTTGCGTTTGCTGTCCCAGTACGGAAAGTTCTTTCGTTGCCCGGGGCCTTCGTGGAAGCAATTGACGTAAGTGTTGCCGTTGGCGAAGACGGTGTTCCAGAGGGTTTCGCCCGCCTCGATCATCGGTGTGTAGGGTGGAAACGCCTCGATGGCCTTCCAACTGTCACGCGACACGCTATCGATCGTGTAGGTGCCGTTACCGAATTCGTTCAGTGGTATGCCGGGGAAACGTTTGGAAAAAAAGTCGCGATAGAGTCTGAGATCTTCCGCGGGCGTGGAATCTGTCGCTCGTTTATCTGCGAGAACAATCGACGTGATCAAAACAAGGACGACCACTAGAGCCAGTCTGGTCATGATCATCCTGTTGTCTTGTCCGGAGCGAATGCAGGGGAAACCCGGGTGGACCGGGTTTCCCCTGTCAGCGGGTATGCTTATTTGATTTTCGCCGACGCGCTATCCGAACCGCCCTGGTTGTCGGTCCAACTGATTTTCACCTCGTCACCCTTTGCCGCGCCGGTGAAGGCGAATGACAGATAGGGGTTTTTCGAGACGCCACCGCTCCAGTTGCTGGTCAGTACGTTCTTGCCGCCTGCCTCGGCGACGACTTCACTGATGAAATGAGCCGGGATCAGTTTGCCGGTCTTTTTGTCCTTACGCAGACCGGTCTCCATCGGGTGCGTCATCAAGCACTTGACGGTGGTTTTATCGCCTTTGAGTTTGGCGCGGATCTTAATGGTCTTTTTAGCCATGGGTAATTACCTCGAATTCTTCGCAGTTGCCGGTTGAGCCGATCGCAGGATCAACCGCCGCATCCGCCGATGGTGACTTTGACGCTTTTGCGTGCCGAATGCAGTTTGCCGCCGGCCTTGACCACCGCAATGACGTCACCGGTATTGGCCATTTTGATTCGGGTCGACACATCGGGTACGCCGCCTGCGCCCATGTTGAAGGTGGCCACGAGCGGGGTATTGTTGTTGGCCGCCAGCAGTGCGATCGACTCGACACCCGACATGTCGGCGGAGATCGATACCGGTACGACCGCGCCGTTCTCGGCGATGTCCGGCGCCTTGATCTTGATCTTGTCGGACGCATCGGTCGATGTGGCGCCCAAGGCCGCGTTCAGCGCGTCGTCCATGCTCTTGGCCTTGAAGGCCTTTTCATTCCATGCGGCCACAACGGCTTGCGGGGCAAGCAGACCGGCGCTGGCGGCAACGCCGGCGGTGCCGGCAGCCAATGAGCCTTTTAGAAAGACTCGGCGTTTGATGTTAGTAGTCATCACCATTCTCCTAAAAACTGAACAGAACGATCTCAATTAATGCCAGGCAATTCAGAGGGTATAGAGATAGTCGACGATGGCATCTATTTCTATTTCCGAGAGTGCCTGGTGTTTGCCGAAAGGCGGCATGCGGGTGCCCGGGTTGTTGATTTGCGCATCCCAGATTTGGGCGCGTAACTTGGCGCGGTCCGGGAACCGGGCCTTCATTGCGATCAGGGGAGGACCAATGTCGCCGGGGCTCACACCGTCATCCATCATATGACAAGCGAGGCAGTTACCCTTTGTTCGGTCATAAGCAACCTCTTTACCCATCTTGACGGTTTCGGCGTTCGTGGCCACGGCGCCGGCCGGCAGCATGCTCGCACCGACGAGCAGGGTGGCCAGGGTTAAGGTCGCGGATTTTATGGTCCTCCGCATCGCCATTCCTCCTAATCACTATCGTCGTTATTGTTGTTTGCGTTTATATATGACTCCGACAAGCCCGCTTTATTCACTATGTCGCGGATTCATCATCGCTGCCCCCCGACTCGCGCGAAGGTGGAAACTTAGGATAACTCATTGAAATGCTTTGGCAAGCGCTTCGCGAGTCAGATAGCGCGTTAAAAAATACTGATGGAATAATTTAGGGTTTTGCGCTTCGTTTGCGCTCTTCCTCATCCAGTTCGTCACGCAGTTCTGCAAGGCGGGACTCGAGCCGGGACGATTCGTAAAAATCCAGTTCGGGACGTTTCAATGCGATTTCGAGTTGCAGGATCGCCTGTTTCAAAGAACCAATCAGATAATAGTACTCGGAGAGATATTTGTGACCCTGCGCCTGCTGGTCGAGATCGCCGGCGGCACGCGACAGCAGTCGATATACACGCGGTTCATCGCTGCGATAGTTCTGAAATTCCATTAATTGTTGCATCGCACGATTCGGATTACCTGCCGCGAGTGCGGTCTCGGCAAAGGCGATATTGAGCGCATAACTACCGGGGGTTCGCGCCAGCGCATCGCTGAGTCGGTCGAGTGCGGCTCGGTAGTGGCCGTTTTCCGCGTCTACGGTTGCCCTGGCGACCAGGAATTCGGTTGTCTCGGGCTGAGACTCGAGCAGTCGATCGAGGTGGGTCGCGGCGATATCGAAACGTTTGGCACGGATCTCCGCCAGGGCGATACCGTAAATCACTGCCGATTCGTTGCGATAACGACCGTCTTCCAACATGAGCGTGAGTTCCCGCACGGCGTCTTCGGGGCGATCGATACGACGTTGCATCAGGTTGGTGTGCGCCAAGTGGTAACGCAGATCTTCGGGCGTCTGCCGATAGGGGAATTGTTCGGCGCGGCCAAGCGCATCTGCGGTACGGCTGGTGGTGACCGGGTGGGTCATCAAGAATTCCGGCAGCTTGCTGGCATAGACGCGGTTGGCTTTACTCATGCGCGAGAAGAAGCTCGGCATCGCGCGTGGCTCGAAGCCAGAGGTGGCCAGGATGTCTATCCCGACCCTGTCGGCCTCTTTTTCGTTTGCCCGGGTGAAGTTGATTTGTTGCTGTATCAGGGCGGCTTGGCCGCCGACCGCGGCCGCCGCGGCGGCATCGCCGCCGACAGTCGCGCCGAGCACGACGGCAGCGAGCAATATCGCGGCATTGGGAACGCTCAGGTTGGCGGTCGTTTCCCATGCACGCAGCAGGTGTTGTTGGGTGACGTGAGCGATTTCGTGTGCCACTACCGCCGCCAGCTCGCTTTCGGTTTCGGTGGTCAGAAACAATCCGGTATAGATTCCGATGTAGCCGCCGGGGCCTGCGAAGGCATTGATTTGGGGGTCGTCGATCAGAAAGAAATTGAACGAGGTACCACGGGCCTCGCTGTTGTCGACCAGTCGCTGTCCCAGTGACTGGATGTAATCCGAGAGTACCGGATCGTCCATCACCTTTTCCGAGCGCCGCACGCTGCGCATGAAAGCCTTGCCGAGATCGCGTTCGCGTTTCGGCGTCATAAGACTGCCTGCGGAATTGCCGAGATCGGGCAATTCGGTATTCAGCGCGGGTACCGGTGCGTTGGTGACGCTCAACAACAATGCGCACATCACCAAACGTGCGCCCAATGAACGTCTGCTTGCGTGAGTCATGAGTCAGTTAAGTTGGACTCGCTGCCCCCATGGCACCAAGTCTTTTCCCTTGACCAGCCAGATTACTGGAAAGTTCGGCTCATTTTGCGGGAATTGTCCCTGCGCGTCTGTGAAATAGACCAGCAAGGCGGGTTGTTGGCCCTGCTGCACAAGCCAGTCGAATACCGGTCGAAAGTCGGTGCCCCCACCACCGTGGATTTCGGCCGGGCAACGGAACTCCTCCCAGGGTTCGAACACCCAGGGCGCACCGTCAGCAAGACTGCTGTCGCAGGCCAGCAGGGTCACGCGTGCCCGCATCTGGCCTTTGAGTGCGGAGACTTCGGACAAGAACTCGTCCATTTCCCCGGCACGAATCGAGCCGCTGGTATCCACCGCCACCACGATCTCGATTTGCGAACTTTTGAGCGACGGCAGAATGGCGTCGCCTTCGCGTCGCGAAGGCCGCATATAGCTGAAATCGTCGCGCGCCATGGCGGTCATGTAACGCGCCAGTAACATGCGCCATGGCAGTTGCGGTTGCAGCAGGTGATCGACCAATCGCGCCATGTTGCCGCCCATTTTCCCGGTCTGCATCGCCTGTTGAGCGGCACCGGCCAGACGTTGTTGCCATTGCACCTCGAGGGTCTGGCGTTCCTCGGTGCTCAAAGGTGGTGGCGTGGGTTCGCCGCGGCCGTCGCGATCGTCGTTTTGTGCCTGATCGGTACGCGTGGAATCGCCTGCGACGGGTTTGGCGCCCGTACCCTCCTCGGATTGGGACTGTTCGTCCAGCGGTGTTTCCCCGCCTTGGTCGTGATCGTCCTGGCGCCGGCTGCCGTCGCCACCGGATTCCTGCAGCGGTTTTTCCGGCTTGTCCGGGGCCTTGCCCTGTTGGCCGCCACCGGACTGATTGTCCTGATCGAACAAATGTTGATCGATGGTCTCGGTCTGGTCGTTTTCGTCGATCAGCGGATAGATCTCCTCTGCCGTCATGCCGAGGTATTGCGGCATGACGTTGCAGTTCGGCGGCGGTGTCAGTCCGTCGTCGAGCAGCAGGGGATTGATCGCAAAATCACAAGCGATATCCCAGCGATGTTGTATTCGGTGTTGGCGTCGCGCGAAATGGGACAGCGCGCAGTGTAGGGCCTCGTGCGCGAGCATGAACTGGGTTTGGGACATCGATAGCGAGTCGATGAATTCCGGGTTGTAGTAGAAGTTGCGCGCATCGGTGGCCGTGGTCGGGCACCATTGGGGATCGGCGGCGGCCAGCGGCAGACGCAACACCAGGGCACCGAGGAAGGGTTTGTCGAGAATCAGCTTGGTGCGTGCGGCGGTCAGCTTGGTTTCGATGGCATTCAGATCCATGGGTTCACCTCGCCGATGCGTTTCAGCCCGCGTTACTCGTAGAGCATGACGTCGGCGACGGCGTTCGCCCAGGTGGCGAATTCGGGCACCTGGAACAAACGCTCGCCGATCGCACGGTGCAGGTCCGATACCAGCATGACGCCCATTTCACGCTGCGGGAAATTGCCGGCGTAGTCGAGTATGCGGCCGATAGTCGAATCGGCCTGGTCGCTGTCTTGGGCACGAATCGCGCGACCGACCAGTGCGGCGGCGACGGCATACTGCAGGTCGATCTCGGTCGGTACCGGTACCTCCTTGCCGGCGACGATATCGTCGAGATCGGGCATTTTGTCGAGACTGTTGACGAAGGCGGTGAGTTCGATGCCGGCTGCCGGTCCGACGCAGGCCTGCAGTGTTCCTTGCAGCAACTCGGTGTGTTCGCCGAATTTGCGCAGACTGCGATGGGCAAACTCCCAGGAACGCGGTGACGGGAAGGCGACCGGGTTGTGTGCGGGATCGAAATCGAACAAAAGTTCTGGTCGGAAGCGCAAAAAGGCGATCACCCGCTCGTCGATTTCTCGCTGATAGGCCCAAGCCACCCAGTCGTCGAGATGGGTGTCGACGTCGAAGTGCGAGAACCGATTGGCCAACGGTGCCGGCATCGTATAGGTCACACCGCGGTCGCCCTGGCGGTTACCGGCGGCGAAGATGGCCCAACCCCCGGGAACCTCGTATTCGCCTAGGCGCCGGTCGAGAATCAATTGGTAGGCTGCCGCCGAGACGCTTGGTGGTGCCGAGGTGATTTCATCCAGGAACAAAATGCCTTGTTCGCCGTGTCGACGTGCGTCCGGCAGGATGGCCGGTGCCGCCCATTCAACAAAATCGCCGTTGCGAAAAGGGATGCCGCGCAAGTCGCTGGGCTCCATTTGCGACAGCCGAATGTCGATTACCGGGGCGCCGTGGCGTTGGCCGGTCTGGCGGATCATGTCGGATTTTCCTACCCCCGGCGGGCCCCAGAGCATGACCGGGGTGTGGTGTCCTTCACGAGTGCTGATGAATTCACAGTCGAGAATCGTAAGCAACTGGGCGGGGCGCATTTTGTCTCCTGGCATTTCGGCAGGCGCCAGAATGGGAAGGCCGACAGTTGAGGTCAACCCCCAATGCTCAATGGGATCAATAGTTGCTTACCGTCTTTTCGCCCCAGCCGAAAAGTAACTTGTCAGATTTAAGTAAAGCAGAGTATTCTAATGCCCCGTTTGAGCAGCCACCGAGCCGGGCGCGATCTGGCAGCAACCCGTGGTCCTTTGGGCAGATACCGAAGCGGTACAGAGAAAGGGCGGGTGAATGTAAGGGGCACAAAAGAAGTTGGCTAAATTCGGAGATCGGATATGAACCAGTTCTACTACGACGCCGTGACCAAAATGGAAGAAATGGGTGTCGACGAGGAATACATCCAGGGTTGGCAGGCGGGTTTTCTGCAAAACCCTCAGCGCGAAGAACAGCGTCTGACCGAGGCTTACGAGGCCGGTTATGGCGATGGTGAGGGAAAAAGCACCGATAATTTCGGTAACTGGGTCAAGAGCTGATCGCTTCTCCGGTTCTGAATAAACAAGAGGCGGGTGATCCCCGCCTTTTTTGTGTCCGGCGCTGGCGTCGTTTCCCGTTCAATCGAACAAGTTGCTCACCGCACGTTTGATTTCGCGGTTGATCTCGATGCCGTCGCGGTCCATCACCTGATCGATCACCCAGCGGTTTTCCTGGCTTTCGCCCATGATCTGCTGAATCTCGTAGCCCAGGTGGCGCATAAACGGATAAGACGGGCCGTCATCGGTGTAGTTGAATGTCGAGTATTCGCCGCTGCGCGCGTTGAGCTTTTCGATAAACGGACCTACGTAATCGCCGGGGCCGAAGACATCGGTACTGTTGTCATGCAGGTGTCCGGCGAGGTGGCGTGCGAGGGTGATGACCAGTTTGCGTCGATCTTCGTCATCGAGTTCCAGCATGGTCAAAGCCAGTCGGTCGACAATTTGCAGTTGGAAGATCAGGTATTCGGTAATGACGGCGAAACGTTGTTCGTCGGTGTCGTAAACATAATCCTGACCGTGCAGATTGATCGCCCGGTCCTTGGCGATGCGCCAAGCGATGAACGCCATTGCGCCGGCAATTTCTTCCAGCGAGCGTTCGGCGTCATCGTCATGCCAGCGACTTTTGATCCTCAAGGCCACGTTGCGAGTCTCCTACCGGATGAATTGGGATTGGCGCGGCATCTTTCGCATTCGCCTCGTGCGTCGGTGCGCCGAATCCTCGGTTTGCTGTGCGGGCTCTATGATTGGCTCGCCGTGAATAGTCGAGTATTTTACTCAGAAATGTTGCCCAAGACATCACCATTAAAAGGAGGGGCACATGCAAAATCTGATCGAGACGGTCCAACACAATTGCGATATCGCCGATGCCCGTCACGGCAGCGACTACGGCATGTGCACTTATTTGTTGAAGATGCGCGAATTGTATCGTTGGGAGCGGGGATTGCCTTTGGGTGTACCGCTGGGGCGCGACGAGGTCGGTAATTGGCTGACAGCTCGCGAACAGCATCTGGAACGTATCGAAGCGGAGGAATATCGGTCGATCGAGATCGGTGAACAGGCCTATGACCCCTTTGATGCAGAGGGTATCAACGCAGCGGTCGCCGAGGAGGGCTTGGTGTACAGCGCCGGTCTGGTCCAGGCGGCGCGGCCGCACTTTTTTCTGGCCGAGCTGCTCGGCGAGGAATCGGCCGACAATGGTTTCAGACTGCGGGTTAGCGGGCGTGAACTGGCGCGTTGCCTGAGTGCGCCGCCGGCGATGACGCGCGGCACAACCATATTTCTGCGCCGCGAGTCCTTGCGGCGTTATCTATGGGAGAAATACGAGTCTTGGTTATGGAGCCGTCCACAGAATGCCATGGCGCGCGCTATTGCCCACTATCCCTTCGAGCGTGAGTTGGATCGGGCACTCGATGAGATGACTACGGCCGAAATGGCGGTGATCGAAGCGCATGAACGTGGTGAGTACCAGGCAGGTCTGGAGCTCGGCGAGAACTGGGAGGCCATGCTGTTCGACCTGCGGCTGACGCCGGCGGAAATCATGGCCCGTGCGGTGCGCGATCACCTTGCCGATTGCACCCATACGCTGCCGTTGTTGGTCGAGCAGGGCAGGGATGCCTCGTTGCATTTTTTCATGGCGAATCTGGGTGCCATGCGTAAGGCGCTGTTTCCGGGACTGCAGGTGGCCTATCGACATTGGCTCGATCATGACGATCGCTCGTTTTTTGTCGAGTTGGCCGAACAGGGCACCGAACATTGGCGATCGCTTGCGCAGAAGATGATTGCTTTGCATAAAGTGGATGCCGCCAAGGCGGCCGATGGGATTGTCGAGCGGGTTAATGCCGCGCACCTGTAAGCGGTTTTTGCGGTTCACCGCTTTGCACCCGATAATCAAGACCGTTTCCAAATGCCGGTAGTTTTCTGATGTCCAATCCTTTTCCCGTCGAACGTACCGTCCAACCGTTGAACTCGTTTCGCGAGGTCAAGCCCAACAGCTTTGTTTTCGAGCGTCCGAACACCCTGCCCGGCAATTGGTGCGATGAAATGATCCGGCGTTTCGAAGCCCACCCGGATCAGCAGAATAAAGGCCGTATCGGGCAAACCCAGGGATTGGATTCGGAGGTCAAACGGACCATGGATCTGGTGGTCAGCGGGCGCGAGGAATGGAAAGACATCGATGATCTGTTTTTTCGTTGTGTCGGTGCCGCCTTGTCCGAGTTGCGTCAGACCTTTCCCTTCTTCAAGGGGTCGTTCAAAGACATGGGGTATCAGATCCAACGTTATCGCCCGGGCGAGTTTTATCATTGGCACATCGACGGCGGCAGCCATGAGTTCAGTCAGCGCCAGTTGGTTGTGCTGTGGTATCTGAACGACGTGCCGGGCCCGGGCGGCGAAACCGAGTTTCTTTATCAAGACATCAAGGTCCGGCCGGAGCAGGGGAAAATGATCGTCTTTCCGCCGTTCTGGACGCATGAGCACCGTTCGGCGGTGTTACAGGAGGGTGTCAAATACATCGCTACCACCTGGGTGGTGTTTCGTTGACACCATGCCTTTGCGTCTTCTGTCGATCATCGAACTCGGGGGTTATCCCAATCTGTTGCCGTTGTATCAGCGTCTGGGCTTTGATGTCGATGTCGTGAATTCACAACGCAAGGCGCGTAGCTTGTTGAAAAAGTCGGTGCCCGACGTGGTGGTCGCCGAGTACATCTATCAATCCGACTTTCGTGATCGCACGTCGAACCTCGAGACCTTGATGGCCGTCCTGCAACGTCATCCACAGGTGAAAGTGGTGGTGTTTTATCTACCCGAGCAGGCCGAAAAACTGGCATTGCTCGAAGCACGATTCAAGCTGTTCGCGAAAATCGCTTTCCCCGTAACGCCGAGTGAGGTCGAGGCGGTTTTGCAGCGGGTGTCAGCCTGAGAAAAAGCGTTTGACGGTGTTGCCCAGCCACGAACCCTGGTCTTTGCGCTCGATGCCGGGGAGTTTCTTTTGGACCAGGGGCGCATAGTCGCTGTCTTCTTTGACGATATGGTTTATCAGCCAGGTGCGCAGCAGTTCGCTTAAATCCTCGGTAACTTCCTCGCCCGCCTTGAAGCGCGCTTTGAACGCATTGATTTGTTCACGAAAGGCCTCGTGGGTGCGGCAGTGGACGGCGACGGGCTCGTAGCCGGCCTCTTCCATCAACGCTTCTTCGAACTCGAAATGCGAATAGGTGTAATCGATCAAGTCGTCGATTACCGCGCCGATGATCTGGCGGTTCGGTTGTCGGGCGATGTCGGTCAGGGTATTGATGTAATCGACGATGCGACGGTGCTGGCCGTCGATCACGTTGATGCCGATTTCCAGGTCGGCGTTCCACTCAATATGCGGCACCCGATATCTCCAGTTGTGCTTTTAGCCAAAGATCTTGGATAACTTGCGTTTCAACCAGCTTTCATGGGCTGGATCGGCCTGTCCCAAGTTCCGCCTAACGTCTTCGGAGTAGTCGCGATCGTCATTCTTGATGTGATTGATCAGCCATGCACGCAGGGTGTGTATGAGTTCTTCTTCGATCGATTCGCCGATCTTGAAGCGTTGTTGGTAGTCGGCGACACGCTTGACGAACAGTTGGTGGACTTTTTTATGCGCATTGAGGAAATTGTATCCCGCCTCCTCCATCAGGCTTTCTTCGAAGGCGAAATGCGACAGGGTGTAATCGACCAGTTCGTCCAACACCACGCTGACTTCTTCTCGGCTGTGGTGTTCCTGCGCATGATGCAGCTTATTGATGTAGTCGACAATGCGCTGGTGCTGGTTGTCGATCACGGGGATGCCGGTGCTGAGGTCATCTGTCCAAACGATGAGTGCCATGGCCTAACTCCAATTAAGGTGTCGTTACTGCAAATTCTTTCGGCATGCCGAGATGTGGCGCCTGGGGCGCCCGAACCGGGATCGATGTCGCAATAAGAGCTTCACAGAGGTGTTAAGAATCACAAGCTTCGTCATGCTACATCGGCCGATTTCCCCGAATCTTGATCTGGGTCGGTAATCGCATCGGTTTTTCCGTTGGTCGGGACAAGGAAATGCCTTCCTGGGCTTGGTATTTCGGCGCAGGATGCCGGATAGCGGCCGTACATATTCGTTTCATCTTTGCGTCACCTCTGTGACATCCGCGAGCGCGAGACTTTCGTCGTCTTCTGGCAACGACGAGAGAGCGCTCCATGGACAAAGTTCGCCCACTGATGCCGCTACGCGTGCGTACGGTGTGGATTTCCGATGTGCATCTGGGATTTCGCGGTTGCAGTGCCGACATGTTGCTCGATTTTCTGCACTGTACCGAGTGTGAAACCCTGTATCTGGTTGGCGACATCATCGATGTATGGAATATGAAGCGAGGCCTGTATTGGCCGCAGGCCCACAATAACGTCATTCGCACCATTCTCGGTAAAGCCAAGCACGGCACGCGTGTGGTCTTCGTTCCGGGCAATCATGACGAACTGTTCCGGGATCATATCGACATCCGTTTCGGTAATGTCGAGATCGTTGAACAGGCGATACACGAGACTCGCGATGGCCGGCAACTCCTGGTGGTTCACGGTGACGAGTTTGACAGTGTGGTTACCTGCCACCCCTGGCTGGCACGGCTCGGCAATCATGCCTACGATTGGTTGCTGGCCAGCAACCGCTGGTTGAACATCGCCCGACGCCGTTTTGGTATGGGGTACTGGTCCTTGGCCGGTTTCCTCAAGCGCAAGGTGAAAAACGCGGTGAATTACATCTCCGGCTTCGAAGAGGCGGTCGCCAGGGATGCGCGCAGGCGTGGCGTGGATGGCGTGGTCTGTGGCCACATCCATCATGCCGAGGTACGCGATATCGATGGTATCGCATACCACAATTGCGGTGACTGGGTGGAAAGTAACACCGCGCTGGTGGAGCGTTTCGATGGTTCGATCGAGTTGCTGCGCTGGTCGGACAAGCGTGCGGAGTATGGTGCGGACGTACCGCAGCCGGCGGCGGCATTTCGTAAGACCGGTTGAGTATTACCGGTAGCGGCGGCGTCGCGATCGACGTCCATACCGTTTTCTGGCGTGAACGAGATTTGCGGCAGTACCTGCGCTGTCGCTCGCGAAAAGCGGCAGTGCCGGCGAAACAGGCGACGAGAGGCACCGGCCCACGATCGAGACGGGTGTCAGGGCGTTGAACTGTCTCGTGTCCATCACCAAGATCCGGGCTGGGCTCGCCACGATGCAGCCCGGTGAGGTGTTGCGGGTGTGCGACAAGAGCAAGCCCTGGAGAGTCGATGAAGATGTTCTCCCGCCGGACTGGCAACCGCCCGGTCTGAATAAGTCCGAGAACAGGTGGTTGATGGCCCAAGTCCTTTGGGAAGTGCCCTTTAATCAGGTTTTTCCGAAGCCAGCGTGCGGATTATCGAGTGTCGGCCGACGCGAAACCCTTTTAGTGTGAAGTTTTCAAGGGCTATTGCACCTGCCAGCTTGTAAAGCGGCTAGAATTAATACACGAATGCTTAGTATTGAATACACAGGCGAGTCGACTTGGTTGTGAAGAAACACGGGATCACAGTGGACTGTTCACATTGTCGCTATGCTGGCGGCGATGCCTGTGGCGGTTTCGATGTCGAGGTGCCGGTGGCGGACGACCAGGGCCACGCCGCAGGTACGGCGACCTTGCACTGCATGATCTCCCGTGAGCGCCACCAAGTGGAGATGACACACTGGTCCGATGCCGATGGCCGAGCGTCCACTCCGGCGGATGTTGTTCAGGGACGACTGAGCGCCGCTTTGGATTTTGTCGCCGAGCAACGTTTGTGTGGCAATCGCAAACTGTGTCCATCTCAGGTTGTGGATATCGCGGCGTCTTCCGAACATCGCTGATTCGTCATCCTTGCTTCTCAGTCTCCCGATCGGGCAGGCTTCAACTCAGCGCCTTCGTCAACGTTGTGCTGCGTTTACCTTGTTTTGCCATAATCGATGAGAACTGATCTTGGATAGTGTGATGTTGTTCGCCGCCGGCCTGATTGGCGGCGTCATCAACGCGGTTGCCGGCGGTGGTAGTTTCGTGACCTTTCCAGCCTTGCTGTTGGTCGGGGTTCCGCCGGTCAGTGCCAACGCCACCAACACCTTTGCGTCCTGTTCGGGCTACCTGAGCGGAGCGTATGCCTTTCGCCACGATCTCGCTGTCCATCGTGCTCAGTTGCCGCGCTTCGTGTTGGTGGGCCTGGTTGGTGGTATTGCCGGTGCTTGGCTGCTGTTGCAGACGCCCGAGGCACTGTTTCGTGACGCCATACCCTGGTTGATGCTTCTGGCCACGGTCTTGTTCATCACCGGTGGACGCATGAATCGCGCACTCAAGCATTATGCCGCCGGTCATCGGCATGCCTCGATCGTGGGTCGTCTGTTGTTGCTGTTGCTGCTGTTGGGGGTATGTCTCTACGGCGGCTTTTTCAACGCAGGCTTGGGGATCATCATCCTGAGTTATCTGTCGCTGGCCGGCTATACCGACATCCATGCGATGAACGGCCTCAAGCTCGTGGTGTCTTCGGTTGTGTCGTTGATTGCCATCGTGTTGTTCGTTTACGACGGCGCCATTGCCTGGTACGAGGGAACCTTGGTATTGCTTGGGACCTTGCTCGGAGGGTTTGTTGCCGCTCGCTACTCACGTCGCCTGCCGCAAGGGCCGGTGCGCGGTGTGGTGATGGTCGCCAGCGTATTGATCACGGCTTATTTCTTCTACGACATATATGGTGTGTAGAGGTGGCTAGCCGGATTCCGCGGTAAGGCTTTGTCCTTGAGCGGCTTCGGCGATCCGGGTTTGGTAAAGATCTGCGAGGCTCTGCGTGGTCGCCGGTGCACTCCAGCTCGCGGCTTTTTCGATTGCCTGGCGACGCAGTTCCTGATGCAGCGCCTTGTCGCCGAGGAGGCGTCGAACCTGGGTGGCGAAATCGGTGATGTCGTCAAATGCGACCAGACCGCCAAGGCGATCGGCCATGACCTCGGCCGTACCCATTACCGCAGTGGAGACTACCGGCGTACCCGCCTGCATGGCTTCCAACAGCACCAGACCCTGGGTCTCGGTGCCCGATGCGAAAGTGAAAACATCGCCGGCGGCATAGCAGTCGGGCAGTTCGTGCTCACGCGACAGATAACCGACGAAGCGAACGTGCTGCTGCAGTCCCAGACTATCGCTCATTTTACGCAAATGACGTTCGGCCGGGCCTTCGCCTGCAATGACCAGCAAGGCGTCCGGGACGTCACGACGCACCCGGTCGACCACTTTGATCAGAAAATCGATGTTCTTTTCATGCGCGACCCGCCCGACGTACAGCATGATCTTACGGTCTGCCGGGATATCGTGGGCGGCGCGAAAACGGGCACCGTCACCCTGGCTGAAAGCACCGGCGGGTATCCCGGTGGGAATCACCTCGGCCGGTGTGCCGATGCCGTAGTCGCGTAAAACCTCGAGCATCGGCTGGGTGGGCACGACCATAGCGTCGACCTCATGACACTGGCTCAGCGAAAAACGTCGGGCCGCATAGCGCAAGACTTTACGCGGTAGCCAGGGAAGATACTTATCCAAGTATTCTTCGAAATAGGTGTGATAGGTCTCGACGACCGGCAGGCCCAATTGACGCGCCAGCCAGATACCTTCGTAGTGGGCGGCGAAGGGGGTGTGGATGTGGATGACGTCGAACGCCCGTGTCCGCAATGTATCGAGATGACGCCTGAATGGCCGGCGTCGCATCAGCCGGTCCTCCGGATCGACGAACAGGTAGCGCGACGGGATACGGATGATCTCGAAGCTGTCTTCCAGCGGCTCCGGGTAGGCCGGTGCGATCAGGGTGACCTCGTGGCCCTGGTGCTGGAGTTCCTGGCCGAAGGTGCGGATGGAAGTCGATACGCCGTTGACGCGGGGGAAGTAGACGTCGGAGATTTTCAGAATACGCATAAGCGGCGGATTCCAGCGTTGTCATGCGACCGTCTCATGACCGGGATATGACGTTTTCGTGGCATTGCGTTAACTAACAGGCGCCGAGGCGGCGTGCGATATCGAGAATCTGGGTGCGTGGCGGATAGTCGTCGGCATGGGTCTGCAGGTAGTGTTGCCAATCGATAAAGGCCTCTTGCAGATGGGGATCGGTATTGTGGCAACCGAGTACCCGAACGCGTGCGTTGCCGACCCGCCAGGGGCCGTCGCCACGCAACTCACCTTCGATCAGATGGGCCGCTCGTTGCGGCGTTTTCTGATGCCAATAGAGATCGAAATACAATAGGCCGCGGGGGTGCTCGAAACCCGCGGCGATCAGCTGTTCACGGCCGTCGGGATGACGCAGTACCAAAGGTGCGGTAACCGATCCGATCGAAACCATGTCCGCTCCTCAGCCGCATAAGGCCTTGAACCGGGATTTGAAGGCGTGTTCGCGCATCGCCTCGGCTTGTGTTTTGTCGGCGATCGCCGGCGATTCCTCCCAGTTGCCGCTGGCGTGATTGAATACCGAAAAACGGTATTGCCGCCCCATTTTGAAGACCTTGCTGACGTCCTTCGCGGCCTGGGCCATCGCCTCCATTTTGTTCAGGCCCGTCGGGATGCCCTCGTGGGCGACCGAAAGCTCACCGTCTGCCGATCCGTCCTTCGCATCGCTTTGTTTGAGCTTGATATGGTGATCACGGGTTTCACCGGCGGGGTTGATCTCGACGGTATCGACCTCGGGTATGCGGTCGAGGATGTAGCCGGCCATCAACCGGCCGAGGTTGTGGTCTTCGTTTTCCAATGCCGTGAACAGTTTGTTGGCGGCGATCTGGGCGCGTAGTATCCGGTCCGGGTTTTCGACCCATTCGCGGTTCACTTGCCAGCCCTGGTTCATGTCAGTGTCCATCTTGGCGAAGAAGTCTTGTGCCTTCTGGATGAAATCGCCGGGCACGTTGAGTTCGAGCAATTGGTCGTCGATCACCACCTTCAGTATCATTTCGTCTTCCGTAAGAGGCTGCTTTCTTGTGATATTTTACGCGGTTTGCGGCGCGTTAATTCCGGTACCCTGCCGCGGAATTCCAGCGCCCGATCCGGAACACGAGTTCACTATTATGTTGATAGAGATCCCAGAACTTTTAAATAGCGCGCAGCTGGAGAAGATCCACGAGTTATTGGCCGGTGCACGTTTCGTCGACGGCAAGTTGACCGCCGGGATGGCGGCAAGCCGGGTCAAACAGAACGAAGAGTTGGCCTTGGATCCCGAGGTGCTGCAGCGTTTGTATCGCGTGGTCATGGCCAGCGTCGGCCACAGCGAAATCTTCCGCAGCGCGGCATTGCCGGCCAAGGTGGCCGACTTCATTTTCGCCCGCTATCAACCGGGCATGCATTACGGTGATCATGTTGACGATCCCATCATGGGGCAGGGACCGAAGTTTCGGACTGATGTCTCGATGACCGTATTCCTCAATCCGCCACAGGCCTATGACGGTGGCGAATTGGTGATTCGTACGCCTTTTGGCGAACAGCAGGTCAAGCTGGAGGCGGGCCACGCCGTGGTCTATCCATCGGCCAGCGTGCACCGGGTTGCCGATGTGACCCGCGGCGAACGTTTGGTTGCACTGACCTGGATCCAGAGCTTTGTGCGCGACGCCGCGCAGCGCGAGTTGCTTTATGAACTCGATCAATCACGCCAGCAGTTGCTGCGCAGCGATCCGGATAGCGATCTGACCAAAAACGTGGATCGTTCCTATGTCAATCTGCTGCGTATGTGGGCGGAGGTGCCCTGATCCGGAGGGGCTCAGTTGCCCCGTTTTGTCCGTTCCCGATTCACCAGCTCGAAAATCGGTTCGCGAACGGCCTCGTCGACGACATTCGGGATGGCGCCGATCATCCCTGCGGCCTTGTGTTGCTCGAACACGAAACGTTTCCAGACATCCGGTGGATAGTCTTCCAGGTCGATGGCGTAGCCGCCGTGCCCTTTACCGTTTGCCGCCGTGTTGTGGAAGCTGCGGGAGCCGACATCACGGATTTTATGGCACGAGAAACAGCCATTTTGCCAAGTGAAGGCCGGAATCAGTTCCTCGGGCAGATCGCCAAAAACTTCCAGCGGACTGCTGTCGGCGGTCGACAGGCCGTCACCGGGTATGCTGAACGGCGCCGTGAAGCGGGGCAGCAGAATCTTCGGTGCGCCCTCGGGTTTGCGAAAGTGAACGAAGGCGCCCAGGCCGCGGTGCATCATCGGCAGCGGGTTTTCGGGGTCGATCCAGGAATACTCTCGCTTGGCCTGATAGGGCACGCCCAAACGAAACAGATTGCGCATGTCGTCGATGCCGATGACCAGCAGACCTTCGTATTTGTCCAACTCGTCGGTCGGCCAGTGATAGCGCTCGTTGCGCACATTGCGGGTGACCAGGAAGCGGGCCTCGGGGTCGAGTGCCTTGACCAGATCGGCCAGGGGGATTGCTTGATAGGTTCTGAAGGGCAGCACGCTGAGCTGATGCTTGTCGACACTGATGAAGCCGTCGACGTGATCCCTGAAGGTTTGATCGACCCGGTAGGTCTTGATCAGGTCGCCATAGTCCTGCCACAGCCGGTCGACATCGAAGTGCGGGTACAGCATGGCGGTGTTGTGCACGGCTACCATGGTCGAGAAATGCCGGTCGAGTGGGAGCACGCCGGTCATTGCGGCCACCAGCATGGTCGCAAAGTTGTTTTCATCGCCCAGGTTGGCGATGCTGACATGATCCGTATCCGGTGCGATCTGGTAGGTGACATGCCCTTTTCGCCGGGCACCGAGAGCGATGGCGAAACGCTGGGCCGAACGGGCGAAGCCGGGCAGGTCTTTTTCCGGCGAGATCATCATGAACGACGGCCGTTCGGCGGTGTGCCGATGGGCCGCGGAGTATTGCTGTTGTTCCTCCTTCGATTCGCCGAAAACGCGATCACGCACGATACGCAGTTCTTCGAAAGGCCGTAAATCGCGTGCGAGGTCGTGCACCCCGGCGAGACTGATGACGCCCGCGATATCGTTTTGACCGATGCCGGCCGTATCAAGGCTGCTGTCGGCGAACGGCAGCAGGGTCGCCAGTTGAGCCCCGGAAGAATGGCCGAGCACATAGATGCGCTGCGGCGTTGTGTCTTCCTTGCCGCGTTTGAAGCGAGCGACGAGTTGCGCGGTATCGTCCAACCACTGTTTCGGCGAGGCGTTGTCGTCCAAGGTTACCAGGGCCAAAGCCAAGCCGAGTTGATGCACCCGTGCCGAGCCGCGTGCGCTCTCGAGCGCTTCGTGTGGGTCGAAGCCCCAGAAGCCGCCGGTGATGTAGATCAGCAACGGCGCCGAGGGGTTGTCTGCGGCATACAGTTCGGCTTTCAAGGAGCCGGTGCCGTCGAGCGTTCTGGGTGCGGTCTCGGCGGCGGTCGTTGCCGAAAAACACAACAGCAGAGCGATCGGGATCAGGCGGGGCATGGGGCTTGAGTCGCGTGGCATTCGTCGGGTTGCAGTTTAGCCTCTTCTCACGCGGATCCAAAAAGAAACCCCGCCGTTCGGCGGGGTCGTGCGAGCCTCTGACGTATCGGCCCGGGCGATCAATAGCCGCCTTTGCGCGCGACATAAGGCAGTCCGGCGATGCGATTGCCCTGCTTGCTGGGTGCACCGGGGAATAGCCTGTACAGGTCCTTGCTGCTGATCTTCTTCCCCCAGATCTTGCCCATGTCCTTGTTGATGGCGCGTTCCATGGGTTGGTTGCCGTTGTTGTTGAAGTATTCTTCGCGCAGGTACTTGAGCACGTCCCAATGCTCCTGGGTGAGTTCTTCCATGGTGTCGTCGGCGGCCGCCAGGGCCTTAGCGACGTCTTCGTCCCATGCGTTTGGATCGACCAGATTGCCGTTGCCGTCGGTTTCGATGGTTTTGCCGTTTACTTCCAATGCCATGTGTTTGCTCCTCTGATATTGACGAGTTTTATTGGCGAGCTGCCCTCCGAGGTGCCCGTTAGAATTCATGCGCACCGCGTCACTCGGTCTGTCCCGGAAGGTTCGCGGCGTCTGCATCGATCGTCTCGAGCGCCAAAATCTGGCGGAAGATTCTATTTGAACATCAGTATTTGTTAAACCGGTTCAGTAGTGCCATGCAATTTGGCGGGATGGGAAAGGGTACAGGTTGTTGCAGTTATCAGCCGTCGTCTTCGGCCTTTTTGACCGCATCGATCCCTTTGTGTGGGATAAAAATGCCGCAGCCCATGTGGCGCAGTGGTCCTATGCCCTGTTGTTGCACCCGTACGGACTGTTCTGCATTGAGTCCGGCGATCATGATGCTGCGGGTCGCGATCGGACCGTCCGGTCCGTCGACCTCGGTGGTTTTGCCGCACAGGGCCTTTTTGACCCGCACGCCACGCTCGGCCAGATGGCCGACGATACGCTGCAGGAAGGCGTTTTCGTCCTGGTCCTCGCCGTCCTCGAGCACGATGTAACGCGAGAAGATGGTGCCCTGGCTCGACAGCATCTTTTGCTTGGATTTGCCGGTCTTGAGCGTGCAGCCGCCGATATCCAGCTCGGCACCGTCGAGCGCCTGTTGAACCTGTTCGACGCGGTCCTTGGGAACGCGCAGCGTGAGCTTGGTCCGCCGAGACAGGATCAGTTTTTGTCCGAGCTTGGGGTCGGGGCGTTCCCAGCCATTCTGCGAACCGGCCAGGTGGACGGTGTGTACACCGAGGCGATCGTCCTCTCCCAGTTCCGGCAGATGTACCTTGAGTGCTGTAGACAGGTCGCAGGCATGGTCGACCGGTAGCGCTTTGCACTGAATGTCGAAAACCAGGTCGACGATATCGTCCGGCACCTGGTAGGCCTTGGGTTGATCGTCTTCTTGCCAGAACATGTCGTCTCTCCGCCGGGTCAGTTACCCGGGATTCGTGTCTGCAGCTGCTCGCGATCGAACCACCATTGGTCCTGCACCAACACGTCGACCACGTTGCGCAGGCGCACCAGAAACTTGTCCGGGTCGTCGAGTTCCAGGCGTGAAACCCATTGTTCGAACTGAGTCTGGTTTTCGATCTCGCTATGACGGCGTGCGACACGACCGAGAAGCTGCTGGGCGAAAAAACTCAGGCGTTCTTTCTCCGGGCCTTCGGCAGCGCGTACGTCGGCGATGAAGCAGGCGGTTGCCGCGGCGACCGCGGCGCCGTCGGAATCGTCCGGGGTGTCGTCGATGACATGGCTGAGCAGATCGACCGAGATCTCCGGATCGATGGGAAAGGTCACGCCGAGCCAGATACCGTGCCCGAGTGCGATGAGCGAGTCCGTCTGATCGCTTTGATAGAGCACGTTGCAGGCATCCGCGGCCGCCTCCCATTGTTGTTCGGCGAGCAGGATGCCGAAGGCGGTGTGTGCGATCGGCCAGGCTTCGTCGCCGCGTTCGAGGATCTGCAGGGCCCGCCCGATCTCCAGCTTGAGCGCTGCGCGCTGCAGCGCCGATGCGCTTTCGGGCAATTGTTCGAGCTGCCGGCGCAGTTCGACCAGCTCGCCTTCGATCTGTGCCTGCTGACCGAGATCCTTGTGCAAGGATGCGGCCGCGGTGTCGTCCAGTTCTTCGGGTTTGAAGTAATCGATCATGGCTCAGTACCGGCTGCTAAAGGTGGCCTCGAGGCGCTCTTCCCAATCGTTCGGCGTATCGGGATAGGGCGGTTTGACGTCGAAACGCAGAAACATCTCACCCTGGCGTGCGCACGCTTTGACGACTTCTTGCAATTCTTCGAAGTTCTGCACCTCTTGGTTGTTGATCAGGATCTGGCTCAGGTAAAGCATGCCGTTAGGTTTCCTCCGCTTTGGGCAGGCGCTGAAAATAGCGTGCCCGGTAGACGAGTCTCTTGGCGCCGATTGTCGGGTCGTCGCGAAAACCGTCCCGACGATGCAGGATGTTGTTGCTGATGACGCCTTCACCGGCCTGTAACCGATAACGGAAGATGTGGTCGTCGCCGTATTTGAACAGGTCGAGCAAAAAGGCAGCTGCATCGCGGGTCAACGGGTCGTCTTTCCAGATGACATTGCGCTGACGCGCCGAGTAACGCATATGCAGGCTGCCGTCTTGTGGCGACAGCGAAAACACCGGCCCACTGTGATCGGGACGGATCTCTTCCCCATGTTCGGTATTGCTGGGTATGGTAAAGGCGTCCGACGCCATCAATGCCTTGATCCACTCCGGGTTTTCATCGCGTATGCGGATATAGGCCACCTCGTGATCGAACAATTCGCTTTCGCCACCTTCCGACGCCGGCTGTGCGCATAGCAACAACCAGGCGCGGATCTGATGATCGGTAGCGTTGTAGTAGCCGTCCGTATGCCAGCCCAGCGGTCTGTTGGTGTAGGGGATGTAGATGTTGTCGGTCGCGGTTTCCTTGACTGTGATTGCGGTCACCCCGCTGTCTTCCGCGCAAAGATTTTGATCGATCTCCAGCAGGCCGATGCGACGGCCGAAGGCACGAAGCTGTTCCTCGATGTCGTCGAGTGCGCCGCGTACCTGGAAGGGGACGAAATTGCGATGTTCGCAGGTAAGCAACAAGCGCTTACGTTCGGCCGATGACAACTCGCCGAGTGTGTCTATTTTCACCATGTCCGGCAGACCGGTCGCGGCCAGTTTCGTGCGGCGCCAGGCCTGATATTCGTCGTCGGCGGATAGTACGAATGGGGACCTCGTCGGGATGGTGGTCAAGGGTTGGGTCGAGGGCATGCTGGCCTCCGGTGCGGGCAAACAGGAGCCGATGATTCGTCTCCTAATTAAGTATGTTAGGATACGTTAAATCATCAGTTAGGCCCATATTTTCGGTTTGTCACGTAGTTTCAGGCACATGGCGTCGATGTTTGATCCAGGTCAAGTCTTGAAATATCTCCAAAGGGATAGGCCGCTATTCCCCTCATCCCCCAATGGTGGAGTATGGCAATCGTCAATGCTCCCCTAATATTAGCCATCGTTGATAGGGGGCGAATGCCGATACGGCGAGTGTGCGGATTGGCTCCATCGCAATCCAATCTCCTATCCCGAGAGCGACCACAGGATTACGTCTAGCGGTCGAGTCCGTCGACCCGAAGACAGCGGATTTCCGCCAAATACGAACGATTAGTCAGGAGAAACAACGACATGGCAATCGACCAGTATCCAACACCCATGCTCGATCAGCTGGAAGAGGGTCCTTGGCCCAGCTTCATCAGCGGTATCAAGCGTCTGCGCGATCAGCACCCGGAACAGCGTATCAACGAAGTGACCAACTCGCTGCTCGGTCAGCTCGAACACTCTTATGAAACCCGTAAGGGCTATTGGAAAGGCGGCACCGTATCCGTTTACGGCTACGGCGGCGGTATCATTCCGCGTTTCTCCGAGGTTGGTAAGGCCTTCCCTGAATCGAAAGAATTCCACACCCTGCGCGTTCAGCCGCCTGCGGGTAACCACTACAGCACCGACATGCTGCGTCAGCTTGCCGATAGCTGGGAAAAGTGGGGTTCAGGTCTGGTGACCTTCCATGGTCAGACCGGCAATATCATGTTCATCGGTACGACCACCGAGGGTACCCAGCACTTCTTCGACGAGATCAACGACTACGGTTGGGATCTCGGTGGTGCCGGTCCTTGCGTACGTACCGCGATGTCCTGTGTCGGTGCCGCGCGTTGCGAAATGTCTTGCGCCAACGAGCAGAAGGCGCACCGTCTGCTGGTGAACAACTTCACCGATGACGTGCACCGTCCGGCGCTGCCTTATAAGTTCAAGTTCAAGGTCTCGGGTTGTCCGAACGACTGTCAGAACGCCATCGAGCGCGCAGACTTCGCCGTTATCGGCACCTGGCGCGACGATATGAAAGTCAACCAGGACGAGTGGAAGGCCTATGTCGGCCGCAAGGGTCGCGAGCATGTGATCGATAACATCATCACCCGCTGCCCCACCAATGCCTTGTCGCTGAAAGACGACGACTCGCTCGAGGTCAATAACAAGGACTGCGTGCGCTGCATGCATTGTCTGAACGTTGTGCCGAAGGCGTTGCACCCCGGCGATGACAAAGGTGTCACCATCCTGATCGGCGGTAAGCGTACGCTGAAGATCGGTGATCTGATGGGTACGGTAGTCGTACCGTTCAAGAAGCTCGAAACCGAAGAAGACTGGGAATCATTGGTCGAACTCGCGGAAGAGATTATCGATTTCTGGGCCGAGAATGCGCTGGAGCACGAACGCTGTGGCGAAATGATCGAGCGCATCGGCTTGGTCAACTTCCTCGAAGGCGTCGGCGTCGAGGTCGATCCGAATATGGTCAACCATCCGCGCGAGTCTTCCTACGTCCGTATGGACGGTTGGGACGACGAAGCGGTCAAGTGGTTCGATCGTCAGGCCGAAGCGTCCTGACTCGAACCTCTGGTTAAATCGTTCAACCGCGAGGTGGCGTTAGCCGCCTCGGCGGGAAAGCTACACGCAAATAGCCCCGCTTTTTGGAGGGAAAAATGGCGAAAGATATGCGCGAACCGATCGAGACCGGCTGTCCCGATCCGTTCCAGTACATGCACCCGGTCATGCGTCGCAACTTCGGTATGTGGGCGTATCACGAGCATCCACGTCCCGGCGTTCTGCTGCACGTGGCCAAAAACGGCGACAAGGTATGGACCGTGCGCGTCGGCACCCAGCGTATTCTCGATGTGTTCACCCTGCGCACTTTGTGCGACATCGGCGACACCTATGGTGAGGGCTATGTGCACTTCACCATTCGCTCGAACATCGAATACATGGTCACCGACGAAGCCAAGGTCGAGCCGCTGATCAAGGCGGTCGAAGATGCCGGCTTTATTGTCGGTGGTACCCAGAACTCGGTCACCATGATTTCGCATACCCAGGGCTGGCTGCACTGCGACATTCCGGGCACCGACGCCTCCGGTGTGGTCAAGTCGATGATGGACGAACTCATCGACGAGTTCCGTAATGCGAACATGCCGAACCGGGTTCATATCACGACTTCTTGCTGTCAGATCAACTGCGGTGGTCAGGGCGATATCGCGATCAACGTGCAGCACACCAAGCCGCCGAAGATCAATCACGACCTGGTTGCCAATGTCTGTGAACGTCCCTCGGTCGTCGCGCGTTGCCCGGTCGCGGCCATTCGACCGGCCATGGTCAACGGCAAGCCGTCGTTGGAAGTCGACGAGAAGAAGTGCATCTGCTGCGGTGCCTGCTTCCCGCCGTGTCCGCCGATGCAGATCAACGATGCCGAGCACACCAAGCTGGCGATCTGGGTGGGCGGTAACCACTCCAACGCACGTGGTAAGCCGACCTTCCAAAAGCTGGTCGCCGCCGGTATCCCGAACAACCCGCCGCGCTGGCCGGAGGCCACCGCGATCGTCAAGCGTATTCTCAAGGCTTATAAAGAGGGCGCGCGTGACTGGGAGCGTATCAACGAGTGGATCGAGCGCATCGGCTGGCCGCGTTTCTTCGAGGAAGTCGAGTTGCCGTTCACCAAGTACCATATCGACAACTGGCGTGGTTCGCGTAAGAGCCTGAACTCTTCCGCCTACATCCGCTTCTGATAACGGCTACCGACGAGGTCATACGTAGCGATGAAACTGGCAGTGCAGGTAAACGAGGGTCCCTATCAGCATCAGGCGACCGACTCGGCATACCACTTCACCAAGGCGGCCCTGGAGAAGGGTCACGAGGTGTTCCGTGTATTCTTCTATCACGATGGTGTGCTCAATGGCACCCGACTGACCACCCCGCCGCAGGACGATCGAAATATCGTCAATCGTTGGGTGGAGTTGGCGGAAAAGTATGATCTCGATTTGGTGCTCTGCGTCGCCGCGGCCCAGCGCCGCGGTCTCGTGGACGAAGGCGAGGCGGAACGTAACGGTAAGGACGCGACCAACATCGCGCCCAAGTTCCGAATCTCGGGGCTGGGACAGTTGATCGAGGCCGCGATCCAGGCCGAGCGTCTGGTCGTATTTGGTGACTGAGGGGAAGACTAGCGATGTCTGATATCAAGAAGTTCATGTATCTGAACCGTCGTGCACCCTACGGCACCATCTATGCCTGGGAGTCGTTGGAAGTGGTATTGATCGGCGCGGCTTTCGACCAGGAAGTCAGCCTGATGTTCGCCGACGACGGTGTGTATCAGCTGGTTAAAGGTAGCGATACCTCCGAGTCGGACATGAAAAATTTCATGCCGACTTATCGCACACTGGGCGATTATGGCTGTCGCCATATGTATGTCGACAAGGCCTCGCTGGAGGCTCGTGGGCTGACTCAGGACGATCTCATCGAGGTTGCCTGGGAAGACTTCGAGACCGAGGAAGAAGTCGACAACATCGTCGAAATCGTGGATACGGATCAGGTTGCGAAGCTGATGGCCGAATCCGAAGTCGTATTCAGCTTCTGAGGGCGTTCCGATGGCCGATTTGCACACCGTTAATAAATCACCCTTCGAAAAGAACTCGCTCGAAGCGGCGATCAAGTTTTCCACGGCCGGCTCGGCAATCCTTCTGATTGAGGATGGCGTTTATGGTGCCGTTAAAGGCACTGTGGCCGAGGACATGGTGAAAGGCGCCATGGGCGATAAGAAACTGTATGCCCTGAAGTCCGATCTCATGGCACGCGCCATCAAGGATGATCGCGTAATCGACGGTATAGAAGTCGTCGACTATGCAGGTTTCGTCGATCTGGTGGAAGCCAACGACAAGGTACAGGCCTGGTTGTAAAACCTCGCCGCTACAGCACACGCTTTTTTTGTTGAGGAGATAGATATGCCTATCGAGGTAAATGGTAAGAGCTTGGAAACCGACGAAGAGGGTTACCTGGCGAATATCAACGAGTGGGAGCCCGGCGTGGCCGAGGTCATGGCGAAGGAAGACGAACTGGACCTGACCGATGAACATTGGGACATCATCAACTTCCTGCGCGATTACTACGAAGAGTATCAGATCGCGCCGGCAGTTCGTGTTCTGACCAAGGCGGTCGGCAAGAAGCTGGGCAAAGACAAGGGTAACAGCAAGTATTTGTACGGCCTGTTTCCGTATGGACCTGGTAAGCAGGCTTGCCGTTACGCCGGTTTGCCGAAGCCGACTGGCTGCGTCTGATCCGCAGTTGATTTCCCGGGCGGTGCCGATTCGTCGGCTCGCCCGGCCCTCAAACGAAGAGAGGTTTTCGGAAACATGTCGTTTCTGACGATCGCATTTGCCGCACTGTTTTATGCCGCTACCATCTTATTGGTCGTGGGCTTGGTTCGTCGTGTCATGCTGTACTGGAAGACGCCGGCGCCGTTGAAGATTCCGACGACGCCCGCTCCGGTTACGCAAAGCGGCGTCGTGTTGCGCATGTTCCGCGAAGTGGTGTTTTTCGAAAGCCTTTTCAAGTCGACCAAGTGGACCTGGCTGTTCGGGTGGTTGTTCCACATGGCCATGTTCGCGGTGTTGTTCCGTCACCTGCGTTACTTCACCGAGTCCGAAATCATCATGGCAGCAGTGACCTTCGTCAGTCCTCTGTTCAAGTACCTGGCATTCGCCATGATCATCGGTTTGCTGGGACTTTGGGCGCGCCGGTTGTTCGTTGATCGGGTGCGGTACATCTCGTCGCCGTCAGATCACCTGATGCTGTTGTTGCTGCTGCTGATCGGTATCAGTGGTGCCATGACCACCTTTGTCGCTCACACCGACGTGGTCGCGGTCAAGGCATTCTTTATGGCCCTGATCTATTTCAATTTCAGCGAGATGCCGAATCTGCCGAGCGATCCCTTCATGGTGCTGCACCTGTTGCTGGTCGCGCTGCTGATGATCATCTTCCCGATCAGCAAACTGCTGCACGCACCCGGTGTGTTTTTCAGTCCGACCCGCAATCAGGTCGACAATCCTCGCGAGCAGCGCCACATCGCCGAATGGGCGAGCAAGCTGGAACAGTAAGTCGGAGCAAGGTCAGCGATTATGGCGAAAGTAGAATTCCAGATCCCTGAGCTGAAAGAGTATCCCGAGGTACCGCCGGTCGTACCCGGTACCATGGCGCACAGCCAGCCCTTTATCGCCAAGCCGGATTTCCAGGAGCCGCTGAATTTTCCTGGCGAACTCGTCGACGGTTGGCAGGACAAAGCGATCGAAGCCATGGGCGACCTGCTCGGTAAATATCGCTCGCTGCAGGTCTATCTGGATTCCTGCGTGAAATGCGGCGCCTGTACCGATAAGTGCCATTACTATTTGGGTACACAAGATCCGAAGAACATGCCGGTCGGTCGTCAGGATCTGTTGCGTAAAGTCTATCGGCGTTACTTCACCTTTGCCGGTAAGTACTTTCCCAAGCTCGTCGGTGCCGAGGACTTCACCAAAGAGGTGCTCGACGATTGGTACAGCTATTTCCATCAGTGCTCGCAGTGTCGTCGTTGCTCGGTGTTCTGCCCCTATGGGATCGACACCGCCGAGATCTCGATGGCCGCTCGGGAGATCATGGATCGCATCGGGGTCGGGCAGAAGTACTGCAACGAGATCATCGGTAAGGTCTACAAGATCGGCAACAACCTCGGCCTGCCGGAGATGGCGCTGGCCGATACCCTCGAAGGCCTGGAAGAGGACGTCGAGGACGAGACCGGCGTCGCGGTGAAGTATCCGCTCGACGTCAAGGGTGCGGATATACTGTTGGTGACGCCGTCGGCCGACTTCTTCGCCGAGCCGCATGTCGACGGCCTGATCGGTTATGGGAAGGTATTCCACGAGGCCGGTGTCTCCTGGACCCTGAGTTCCAAGGCCTCGGAAGCGGCCAATTTCGGTATGTTCATCGGCTCTTACGAAAACATGCGTCGGGTGTCGATGCGTATTCGTGAGGCTGCGCTGGAGTTGGGCGTCAAGCGCATCATCTTCGGTGAGTGTGGCCATGCCTGGCGCGTGGCTTACAGTTTCCTGAACACCCTGGCCGGACCCTTCGACTTCCTCGATCCCAAGTATCCGGTGCCGCAACACATCCTGGAATTCACGTGGAACGAGATCCAGAAGGGTACGCTGAACATCGACAAGTCGGCCAATGACGACATGGTCGTGACCTTCCACGATTCGTGCAACGTCGCGCGTGCTTCGCGCATGGGTGACGAGCCGGGCGGTCAGTTCAAGATTCCGCGCAATGTGATCAAGGCGGTGTGCGACCATTTTGTCGACATGGCCCCCGAGACCATCCATGAAAGCACCTTCTGCTGCGGCGGCGGTGGCGGTTTGTTGACCGATGACCTGATGGAACTGCGGGTCAAGGGTGCCAAGCCGCGTATGGAAGCGCTGAAGAACGTTATCGAAGAGGACGGCGTGACCAATATGGCGGCGATTTGCGCAATCTGCAAATCGCAGTTTACCAAGGTGCTGCCGTACTACGGCTTGGACATGGACATGATCGTCAGTGTCCATCAATTGGTGTCGAATGCCATCGTGCTGACCGGTCAGGGCGATGATGACGATGAGAGTGAATCCGCAGACGATGCCGCCTGAGACAGGCATCGCTGCACACGAAACAACATCGATCCCGAGGGATCACAGGGCATTAAAGTAAGGAGAGTTTTAGATGGCAACTCCTAGCGACGAAATGAACGAAAAACTCACATGGCGCCGTTTCGAAGACGGTGAACACCAGTGGGACTCTTTTACCGACAAAATCTTCAACGAAGATACCTCGCACAAGTGCCCGACCTATGTGCATAAGACACCACCTTGTCAGGGTAGTTGCCCGTCGGGTGAGGACATCCGTGGTTGGCTGGCTATCGTACGAGGCCAGGAGAAGCCCGCCGAAGGCATGGAAATGGGCGAGTATGCTTTTCGTCGCTCGACCGACGCCAACCCCTTCCCGTCGATGATGGGTCGGGTTTGTCCCGCGCCTTGTCAGGACGGTTGTAACCGTAACGAGGTCGAGGACTTCGTCGGCATCAACGCCGTCGAGCAGTGGATCGGCGATAACGCATTGGCCAATGGCTACAAGTTCGACGTCGGTCCGGACACCGGTAAGAAGGTCGCCGTCATCGGTGGTGGTCCCGCCGGCATGGCGGCTGCCTACCAATTGCGTCGTAAAGGCCATGGCGTCGCGGTATTCGAATCCCAGCCGGAACTGGGCGGCATGATGCGGTATGGCATCCCGAACTATCGTATCCCGCGTGACAAACTGGCCGGTGAGATTCAACGCATTCTGGACATGGGCAATATCGACGTGCACACCAGCACCCGCGTTGGTGAAGACGTCAAAGTCGAGGATCTGGAGAAAGATTACGATGCCATCCTTTGGGCCGTCGGCTGTTGGACCGGTCGCGGTCTGCCGGTACCCGGTTGGGAAGGCACCCCGAACTGTGTTTCCGGCGTCGCCTTCCTCAAGGCTTTCAACGAAGGTCGCATGAAGGTCACCGCGTCCAAAGTCGTCTGCGTGGGAGGTGGTGATACCTCGATCGACGTTGTCTCGGTGGCTCGCCGTCTGGGTCATATCGAACAGACCAATCCGACCGATCGTCCGGAGCTGGTGGTGCAGGACGGTTTCGTCGCCCACGATTCGGCGGTTACCGCTGCGGCTCAGGGTGCCGACGTCACGCTGACTTCCTTGTTCCCGAAAGAGAACATGACCGCTGCCGAACACGAAGTGCACGATGCCTTGCACGAAGGCGTGACCATTCTCGACGGCGTCATGCCGGTCGAAGTCATCATCGGTGACGACGGTCGTGCGACCGGTCTAAAGATCGCCAAGTGCCAGATGGAAGACGGTCGGCCGACCCCGGTCGAAGGTACCGAGCAGATTATCGAAGCCGATCTGGTGGTTTCCGCGATTGGTCAGGGTGGCGATCTCAGCGGCCTCGAGGCATTGGATAACGGTCGTGGATTGATCAACTCGGACAGTTTCTATCAGGTGCCGGATCGTGAGAAGCATTTCGTTGCCGGCGATATCATTCGCCCGCACTTGTTGACTACCGCAATCGGCCAGGCATCGATCGCCTCGGACTCGATTCACGAGTACCTGAGCAACAAGGCGCACAAGAAGCGTCCCAAGGTCGACGTGCATCATTTCAACCTGGACGCCAAGCTCGAGGAAGCCGGGCTTACCCCGGATGAATTCGAGGTCGCCGAGCGGGGTGATCTACGCGGCACCTCCGATGGCAAATGGGCGGTGCACAATTACGAAGATCGTTCGTTCGCCGAGGTGATCCCGCACGACGAGTTGTTCCTGGGTCATTTCGAGTTCACGCCGCGTATCGCGCGTAAAGAAGAAGTTCCGTCGGCGGACGATGTCCTCGGCCACTTCCATGAGCGTCTGATTGGCCTCGAAGAGACCCAGGCGGTCGACGAGGCCAAGCGTTGTATGAGCTGCGGCATGTGCTTCGAGTGCGACAACTGCGTGATCTTCTGTCCGCAGGATGCGGTTTTCCGGGTCAAAAAGACCGAGTCGACCACCGGTCGCTATGTCGATACCGACTATGATCGCTGCATCGGCTGTCATATCTGTTCGGATGTCTGCCCGACCGGCTACATCAAGATGGGACTGGGCGAGTAATTCAGCAGGGGCCTTATCGGCATGAGAGTGAAGTTGAGTCTGCTGCTGACGATCTGCTTGGGCCTTCCCTTGGGCCCGGGTAGCGTACACGCGAGCGAAGAAGGGGTAGAGGGAACCGCAAAGGCGGACAAGCTCGATGCCTGTGTGGCGCCGACACCGTTCATGCGCCGCAATCACTTCGAACTGATCCTGCATCAACGCGACGTCACGGTGCATCAGGGTATTCGTAAAACCGATAACAGTCTGTCCGGTTGTGTCGATTGCCATGTGCGCAAAGATGCCGCCGGCAACCATGTCGCGATCGATGCGCCGGGCGAGTTTTGTGCCGCGTGCCATGAGTACACCGGCGCAACCCTGGACTGCTTTACCTGTCATGCCACGACGCCTGCGGGGAACTGAGATGAGTCAGCCGACCGATAAGCGACGCAGAACGTTCCTGGCCGGTGCGGCCGGCGCTACTGTGGCAACGGTGGCCCCGGGCATGGTGCTACAGTCCATCGCGACCGCCAAGCCGCGTGATACCGCGGTAACCGATAAAGCGCGTTACGGCATGCTGATCGACACTACCAAGTGTGCCGACGGCTGTAACGACTGCGTCACAGCGTGCGAAAAAGAAAACGGTCTAGATCTGCTGAGCAAGCCCGAAGGGGCGAGCGATGAGCAATGGGATATGCAACGCCCGCGTTGGATTCGTACCGTTGGGTTACGCAACAATCTCACCGGTCGGGTCACCCGCCTGCCGATGATGTGTCAGCATTGCGAAAAGCCGCCGTGTGTCGATGTTTGCCCGACAGGCGCTTCTTTCCAACGTGCTGACGGTTTGGCGCTGGTCGACCGGCATACGTGCATCGGTTGCCGTTATTGCATGATGGCCTGCCCATACAACGCGCGTTCGTTCATTCACGAGAGCATCGAGATCAAGTCGACTGCGGTACCGCGTGGCAAGGGCTGCGTCGAGAGTTGCACCCTGTGTGTTCATCGGCTCGATCAGGGTGGTACCACGACGGCCTGTCAGGATGCCTGTCCGCACAATGCCATCGTGTTCGGCGATCTCAACGATCCGAATAGCGAGGTCTCGAAGGCCATGGCGAAGCAGCCGACCGTACAGATCCGCGACGATCTGAACCTTAACACCGGCGTTCGCTATACCGACGTCTGATCCTTTACCGGAGATTTGCTCGGCAATGAAAAAGATTCACTACCGCGAATGGGGTATCGAGGGCCCGCGTTATTGGGGGTTGCTCGCGGTATTGGCGGCGATCATCGCGGTCGCCGGGTTCGCGACCCTGCACATGGAGCATGAGGGTCACTGGGTGACCGGCATGAACAACCAGATCGTCTGGGGTACGCCGCATGTGTTCGCGATCTTTCTGATCATTGCTGCATCGGGCGCGCTGAACGTTGCATCCATTGCATCGGTGTTCGGGCAGCAGATGTACAAGCCGCTGGCGCGCCTGTCCGCCTTGATGGCGATCACCTTGCTCGTCGGCGGTCTGCTCGTGCTGGTACTCGATCTCGGGCAGCCGAGCCGCCTGATCGTCGCGATGACGACTTACAATTTCAAATCGATTTTTGCCTGGAACATCTATCTGTATGTTGGTTTCATCGCGATTGTGGTGGTCTACCTGTTCACCATGATGGAACGTAAGGCAAACAAGTACACCCATGGCGTCGGCATATTCGCTTTTGTTTGGCGTCTCGCACTGACCACCGGTACCGGCTCGATCTTCGGCTTCTTGGTTGCTCGCCAGGGTTACGACGCAGCGATCATGGCGCCGATGTTCATCATCATGTCCTTCGCCTACGGCATGGCTCTATACCTGCTGGTATTGATGTTTACCTTCAATACCGACGAACGGCCGCTCGGCGATCATGTGTTGCGAAAGCTGAAGAATTTGCTGGGCGTCTTCGTCGCGGCAATCTTCTATTTCACCTTGGTTTATCATCTGACCAATCTCTACGGTACCGAGAATCACGCTTACGAGGCCTTCATTCTGCGAGAGGGCGGTGTCTATACCTGGACCTTCTGGCTCGGCTGGGTATTGCTCGGCATGATCGTGCCGATGGGTATTCTGTTTCATCCGGGGCTGGGTATGCAGCGCGGTGCAATCACCATTGCGGCATTGCTGGTCGTATTCGGTGGGCTGGCGGCCTTGTATGTCATCGTAATTGGTGGCCAAGCCTTCCCATTGAATATGTTCCCGTCGCATACCATTATCGAGTCGGCCTATTATGACGGTGTCGACGGCATGGCCAGAGCTTACTCGCCCTCATTACCCGAGGTTCTACTCGGCATTGGCGGTGTGGCATTGGCGCTGATGGTGACTTTCATCGGGGTGCGGATCTTGAAGTTCCTGCCGGTCTCGCTGGCCGACGAGGTCGCCGATCCACATCATGCAAGCTGATGATCGATTTCTGATCTGACCGAACGGGGCGACTTGGATCGCCCCGTTTTTGTTTGTTTTCATGGCACATTTTTACCTCTCAGCGGCGCACAAATCATCCGGCAAGACAACGCTCGGTATCGGACTTTGTGCGGCCCTGAGTACCGATGGCACCGTTGTACAACCGTTCAAGAAGGGACCGGATTACATCGACCCGCTATGGTTGGCGCAGGCGGCGGGGCGTAATTGCTACAACCTCGACTTCTATACGATGCAACGGGTCGAGATCGATGATCTTTTCGCGACCAAGATGCAGGGCGCCGACATCGGGCTTATCGAGGGCAATAAAGGCTTGTACGACGGTCTCGCGCTGGACGGCAGCAACAGCAATGCGGCTTTGGCGGCACAACTCGATTCGCCCATTGTGCTGGTGCTCGATACCCAGGGTATGACACGGGGCATCGCGCCGCTGATTCTCGGTTACCAGGCGTTCGATCCGGCGATCCGGATCGTCGGCGTCATCCTGAACAAGGTTGGCGGCAGCCGGCACGAGGCCAAGCTTCGCGCGGTGATCGAGCATTACACCGATGTAAAGGTGCTTGGCGCGGTCCATCGTAATCCCGAGATGTCGATCGACGAACGCCACCTTGGATTGGTACCGAGCAACGAGTTGGGCGGCAGTCGGATGCAGATAGATCGCATGGGCGTATTGGTACGTGATCAGGTCGATTTGTCGGCGCTACGTGTGCTGGCCGAGGACGCGTCGCCACCCTCCGGTTTGCTTATGGGTGCTACGTCAATATTACCTGGTGACCGAGTACGGCTGGCCTATGCTTGTGATTCGGCCTTCGGTTTTTACTACGCCGGCGACCTCGAGGCATTGCGCGCGGCCGGTGCCGATTTGGTGCCGTTCAGTCCGCTTGGTGATCCGGAGATGCCGGCCTGTGACGGTCTCTTTCTCGGTGGTGGTTTCCCCGAAACGCATATGGATCAGTTGGAAAACAATGCATCGATGCGTCGTTCGATCGCCAACTTCATCGAACGCGACGGGCCTGTATACGCGGAATGTGGAGGGTTGATGTACCTGTGTAACAGCCTGACCTGGAATGAAAAGACGCGTAAGATGTGCGGCGTGCTGGAGGCTGACGTCGTCATGCATGCTAAACCCCAGGGGCGTGGCTACGTGCGATTACAGCAGACGGCCGCCCATCCCTGGCCGTCGGACCAGGCGGCAGCAACGGTTTCGGCGCATGAGTTTCATTATTCGGCACTGGTCGACATGCCGGATGCATTGACGTTTGCGTATGACGTTGAGCGGGGTTTCGGCCTGGATGGGCAACGCGACGGTCTCGTGTACCGTAACCTCCTGGCCAGTTACGCGCATTTGCGTGATACACGGTCTCACCCTTGGGCGCGGCGTTTCGTCGACTTTGTTCGGGCGCGACGTGGTAGGGTTGCGCAGAACGGTTGATGCGGGCATGGCTCGTCGTGATCATCGATAGACGGGTCGGTGGTGTTTGGCGGATTCGATGTGTGAATCTACCGCTCGGGCCTTCTTGCATTGCGCAGACGGGCCGGAGCCGAGAGGAAAAAATATGTTTAAAGTGACGCCACAGGCAGCAGAGCAGGTTAAGGTCGCGGCGGAACAGGGGGGCACGGTTGGTATGCCGTTGCGGCTGGCTGCACAGCAACGACCGGACGGTAGTATCGATTATCGTATGGGCTTCGATGAGGGCACCGAGGACGATATTCGTTTCAGTTCCGAAGGCGTACAAATCGTCATGGCGCCGGAGTATGTTCCGTTGCTCGACAGCGCGACACTGGATTTTGTAGAGATGGAGGCCGGTGAGCAGCAGTTCATTTTCCTCAATCCCAAGGACCCCACCTACGTCCCGCCATCCGAGAATTAGCGCCACTCCGATTCCCGGTCTTTGATCCCGTAATGGAACTGTCCCCGCAGGATACCTTGCGACTGAACGTACTGTTGGCGAACAAGCCGCAGGCGATTCGCATCAACGAATCCAGCATGACGGTATATGGTCTGTCCGCCGATGGCGAGGCGCAAATACAGCTCAATCCCACCGGGCGTGATGATCAATACGTCAAGCGTGTCAAGGAACTGCTTTCCGGTCACGTGTTGGGTTCGCCCGGCGGTTATCCGGTGTACCTGCAGCGTTGGACCCGAATGGGCCAGATGCGTGACGACAGCCTGGAGCAATTGCTGTTGCTCGGCGAACCCGAGGCGGTGGTCGCCGCTGTGACCGCTCAGGGTTTGACCGACGAACTGGCGCGGCGCGCCTGGTGGGCGATGGAAGATGCCAACAATGCGCGCCACATGCTGGCGAAAGAGGCGGTGGTCAAAGGTGAAATGGGTTCCCTGTTGGCCTCCTATCTGGTTGAACACCTACCGTTCGAAACCGAACCGGAACAGCAGATCGAGACCGTGCGTTTGGTGTTGCAACGAGACCTCCTCGATGACGAAGAGATCGAGGGGCTTTGGCGCAAGGCACAGCGTAAACCGGCCTACTATGTCGGCTTTCTCGCTGCCAGGCCGGATGGTCTGCCGCGAGATACCCACGCACATCCTTTATACGCGACGCATGCAACGGAACTGAAGGGCTTGGTCGGGCAGGGCAACGCACTGGCCGGTCTCCTTGAACGGGCGCTGAGCGGTGCCGGCCAAGCCTTTATCGAGACCGTATTGCGCGTATTCGAAAAGCCATCCAATCAGGAAGTCGTGAATCTGGCCTTGGATGTGATTGCCGCGTATCACGCCGCCGCGAGACCCGAAGGGCGGGTCGATGCAACCTGGGAACAACTCCGGGACGAGGCGTCGCAGTGGCTGGATACTGCGGCGGATGTCGAACCCTTGATTCGACTCGATGGCATCACACGCGAGCACCTTGCGACATTGCGGATGATGTCCGGACTCAGCTATGGCGTGGTCCGTCCGGTATTCGGCGACAGCACCGCGATCGGTAGCTTGATGCGCCGCAAGCTGCAGCCGGTGCTTCAACCCCTGCTTGCTCAATTAACGTGTCTGTTTGCACAAAAGTAAGTGTAAGTACATGATGTAAAAGAATAAAATAACTTATTCTTTTACTCTGTTATTCCCCGGCTATACTTCGGAAGAGATACCCCATTCGGGATGTGTCGTCGCGGAGGAATCATGGATCGTTTGTTAAGCCTGTCGCAGGCCGCTCGCATGGTCGGCGTGCCTCGTCGTCTATTGCAACAGCATATTCAGGAAGGTCGGATACATGCCTTCGAGGGCCACATCCGAATGTCGGAGCTACGCAAGGCCTATCCACAGGCCGATTCAGATCGTTCCGGTATGGTCGAGAAGGTTCAACGCATTCGCGAAGCGGCATTGTTCAAATCCATGCCCGACGGTCGCGTGAAGACAGAACAATTGACCACCGAACTGCAACGTGCCCGTGTAGAGCTCGCGCGCGTACAGGATGAACTCGACAGTTATCGTCACCTGGTCGCTGAAACCGAAGAGCGCTTGCTGGAACTCCAGGAGCGCTGTGATACCCGCCAGGCAATGATGCTCGGTACGCTGGTCGGCTGGTTCATGAACCAGTTGAAGTTGCGCGAGGGTAAGTAATTCGTTATTTCTCGCCGGCTGTTTGGTTTGCCGGCTCAACAACCGGTTCTTTGTCATTAGGGCAGGCCTAGGCGGATCCGCCTTGGGTATGCGCTTGTGCTATCGATGCCAAAAATGCGTCGGTGCATTGTCGGATCTCGCGTTCAAGTGAGAACGATCGCTTAATAACCATCCCGATAATAGTTAATCAGCGGTGCGTTTTGACGCTAGGCCGAGTCGGTTTAGCTTCGTGACAAAATCCTGCAATAGTTTAATTTGTTTTATATCAAATGATTGTGATTATCATTTGTGTTTGTCTTCCTTTTTACGTAGATTAGCGCCCAAGTAGTCTCCCTGCCAATGCCTGGCTGCTGCGGGCAAGCAGGGCCTCACCAAAGGACTTGGCGTGAAAACCTCAAACTCGCTGTTTGCCGCCGCAGGTTTCGCGGCCATTGTCGGACTGGTTGTCTGGGCCTCATTTGCTCGGGAAAACATCTCTACTGAATCGGTCTTCGATACCCCAACCGCGGAAGCACCTGTCGAAGAATCTTTGGTTGCATCGGTTGCTGAGCAGGCCATACAGACCACTCAGTCAGACCCACTTGAACATACCGTTCGCACGCTGAGTGAAGAGGTGACGGCCGTCGGTACGCCGCCACAGTCTGCCGAAGACGATCCGATCGCCAAGGCCGAACAAGCCATCGCCCGTGCCGATGCGGCATTGGCCGAAGCTGGCCTGTCGGTTGCCCCGGTGTCGCCACCGCTACCCGATACCGCCCATAGCGCGCGGCTCGACGTCCTCCAGGCCCGTCTGGATCAACTGCCGCGCTAAGAAACCACACCTAACAAATAACAAACCCCGTTACGGGGAAAGTGTCATGCGTAAGTCGTCCTCGCTGATTCGCCTTGCCAGTGCCTTGCTGGTGATCACCGCTCATTACTCGCTTATGGCGAAGGCCGCGGCGCCGGTTGAATTACAAACCTATGACGTCGGTAGTCTCGCCGGGCAACTCAGTGTGGAGCAGGGCACGGCGAGCTACCGCCTGCCGATCAGTGTACCGCCGGGTGTGGCAGGGGTGACCCCGGAACTGGCTCTCAGCTATTCCAGCCTGAACGGCGGTGGCGTCATGGGACCGGGTTGGGCACTCGATGGGCTGTCTACCATTGCACGCTGTGGCCGTACCCTGGAACAAGACGGCAGCAAGGTAAGTATCGAATGGCAGCAGACCGACCGCTATTGCCTGGATGGCCAGCGTCTCATCCTGGTCGCTGGGACCCACGGTACCGATGGCTCCGAATATCGCACCGAAACTGACGGTATCGCCCGTATTCGTGCCCATGGTCAGGCCGGGCAGGGGCCGGCCTGGTTCAGTGTGCAGACCAAAGCCGGACAGACCATCGAATACGGCAACACCGCGGATTCACGTATCGAGGCCCATGGCCGGGCCGAAGCCCTGGCTTGGGCACAAAACCGCATCACCGATGCGGTCGGCAACTTCATCGACTACGTCTACCAGGAAGAAACCGCGCATACCGAGTATCGCATTGCCTCGATTGCTTACACCGGCAATGGTGCTATCGCACCGACCAACGAAGTGCGCTTCACCTACACCGACCTGCCCAGTGGCGAGATCAAGCCGCAGTACATCGTTGGGGTGACTACAAAGCTCACCAAGCAACTGTCGACAGTCGAAACCTATGCCGATGGCGTCAAGGTTTCTGATTACAACCTCAGTTACCTCGTACGTCAGGATAAACCGGATTTGCTTGAGAAGGTGCAGCTGTGTGAGGGCAGTGGCTTGTGTCAATCACCGGTCAGGTTTGCTTGGCAGCAGGCCGGCTCGCCCAATGCTTTTGCGTCCTATGCCACCTGGCGTTCTTCAGGCTATCCCAGGGCGTCGGTTGAGGATCCATTCGATTACAACGGCGGCACCATGAGGGTGGCAAAAGCCATGCACACTTTGGATGTCAATGGCGACGGCTTACAAGATTTGGTGATTGAGTCGCAACGAACGGCATACCAGGACGGTCCTTCCGCGCTATCGATCTGGCTGTCGAACGGTACCTCGTTTCAACCCTGGACAGGCGGTTCCTCCGGTAGCAATCAGAACGCGATCGGTATAGGTGATGTCAACGGCGATGGAAAGGCGGATTTCATCAAGGCACTGAGCAGTGGCACCGTACAAGTCGCATTGCAGGGAGCGGGTGGTTTTGGCGCTTACACTACTTGGCGTTCGTCCGGTTATCCTGTTGTAAGGATCGAAGACCCGTCGCCATTTAACTATTACGGTGACCGCATATCGGTGGCGAAGGCCATGCGTCTTTTGGATGTCAACGGTGACGGTTTTCAGGATTTGCTCATTGAATCGGGCCAAACGGTGTACGGAGACGGCCCTTCCAACCTAACGG
>JANQLO010000050.1 GCA_028280505.1 Chromatiales bacterium
GATCCCGAAACGGTCCAATACGCGTGCGGTGGCGGCATTGATTTCGGGCGCCAGAGCGGGTTGAACACAGCCCTGCCAGATCACCATCGTTCGACGATGATCCCGAACGGGCCAGGGTTGCGCCGTACGGCGCTTCGGGATCCGCCTGCGTATGTTTGGTGGCAGGAGGTATCTGAGGATCTGACCGGTACGCAGCAATGTGGTGAATCGATAGCGATACGGTGCGATTTGGCGTAGCGCGTACCGCATCAGGCGGTCTTTTGGCGACCGGCGTGTCGCGCGGTGTTCGACGAGCTCGCGTCCGATATCCAGCAAACGTCCGTAGCGGACCTCCTGTGGGCAACTGGTTTCACAGGAGCGACAGCTCAGGCAGCGATCCAGATGTAGGCGGAGATTGTCGTGCAGGCTGCGCCCCGCCAAGGCACGAAGCGAATATGCCGGCGGCAATGAGCCCGGTGTCGGATCTTCGCCCTCCAGCATCTGTTTGATCAGCCAGATTCGTCCGCGCGGGCCGTCCCATTCGTCGTCGAGCAGACGGTAAGTGGGGCAGGTGAAGGTGCACTGACCGCATTGCACACAAGGCTGCAAGAGGGCCGCTGCCTCGCGGCCTTGTGCCGTATCGCGATAGACGTCGGCCAGCTCGATTTGCATCTCGGTATGGGCGGTGGGGGTTTTCAAAACTATGGTCGGCGGCGAAATACTTGTCCAAAACGTAATTCCAATCGGTTCCATCGGAATTGCCAATAAATGACCGTGCTCGCCGGTGAACGCTGCTTGAACACCGATTTGCAGGACCGTGCCGATATCGACGATCTATAAGAAATGCCTATGGAAGGCATCGGAATTACGTCTTGGTAGGCAGTGACGAGATTACCCATAGTTAACGATGAAAAACGCAGTTCCCCTTCGCAATCTTCGATATGGCGTTTCGTGTATAAGGAGAGACTCAATGGATTCTTCAGGCTTTGACCCAGGTTCCGACATCGGTGAGCTGAAGATCGATATGGACCCCATACCCTTGCTGCAAGAGATTCAGTCTCATGGCCGGGCCTGGGAGGATTTGTCGGTGCAATATGGTGTGACCAATCCGGATCCGCCATGGAAGATTACCCTGGAGGCCACTTGTGATCTTCTCGCCGGCGATTCGTGCGTGAAACCTTACGATGAAGTCGAACCCGGTTCCTGCGCGTTACCGTCGCTTGAGCGCCGTGCGGAAGAGGACGAGCTGTCCGCAACGCTGTATCAGGATGTTCCATTTCCCGAACGTCAGTTACTTGCGCTTGCGCATTCAATGATCAAGCGTGGCCTGCTGGACGAAGGCGAATTGGCCCGGCGTGTGGAAGCGATCGGGCGACGCCTCAATAGCGTTTGACAAATCCGGATACTGCCGACGTCGTCTTACAAACGTGCCGAACGCTTGATATCGAAGTATTCGTTGACCAGTGCCAGCGGGAGTTGTCGGGGCAGAATATCGATGACGACAGCACCTTGATGGCGCATGGACTCGTGGACGTGGGCCCTCGACTCGCGCAAGGCGTGTGCGGTCATGAAGTTCAGTGCAGTACGCTGATCCTCGACCGGCGATTCGATACATTCGTCGAGCACCGGCTCGCGCATATCGGCAACGATGACCAGATGTTTTTTCTGTAGCAGTCGCACCGCGAGCATCAGGTCGTCCTGATCACCGTCGCGTGTGTTTGTGACCAGTACGACCAGCGCACGTTGCAGCCTTTTTGCCATGAAGGCATCGGCGGCGCGTACGAAGTCTGCGGCATGTGTGCTGCTCTCGATGTCGTAGCTCGCACGCAACAAGGCCGGTACGACGCCGGCGCCTTTGCGCGGCGCTACGAAGCGTTCGCTGCCGGCAAAGGTCATGAAGCCCACGGCGTCGCCCTGTTTTACCGCAACATGGGCGGCCAACAGCAAGGCGTTGAGTGCCGAGTCCAGGTGCTGTTGATCCTGGTCGCGGTGGCGCATGCGTTGACCACAATCGAGCAAAAAGAAGAGCTGCTGGTCCTGTTCTTCGCGGTATTCCTTCGCGATGAGCTTCTGGTAACGGGCGGTTGCCTTCCAGTCGATTTGGCGCAGGCTGTCGCCTTGCTGATACTCGCGCAACTGATGGAATTCGCTGCCTTGACCGCGTTTTTGACGGCGTCGTACGCCGGCCATGGAAAGACGGTTGCGAGCCGCGAGCAGGGCGTAGCGTGATAACTCGCCGAAATTGGGAAAGACTCTAACCAGTTCGGTGTTGTCGATTCGAATGACCCGCGACCAGAAGCCCAATGCGGACTTCAACGCGAGGTCGGTGGCGCTGAAATGGTGATCGCCGCGTGCTTTCGCGGTAACCGTGTACCTCAGCGTTGCCGAGCGACGCCCGTCGAGTATCGCGTTTCCGGGCATGCCTTCGATCGTGAAGTCGTCCGGATAATGGTCGTGGACCCGGAACGTCAGTATCTGCCGCCCTGGATTGTAAAGCTTAAGTCGTACCGGCCGCCGGGCACCGAGCGGTAGGTTCGGGTCGACGAGTCGTTCGACGGTCGGTATCTGCTGGCTGCGCAGGATCACCAGGTCCGCTATTGCGACGGCCGCGATCAGTACACCGCCGATTTGCCATAGTGCTGCAATGTTATCGAATATCACCCCGGCCAATGACAGCACGGCCAATACGGTCAGCGCCCAGACCATGGGTTTGCGTGGATAGAGACCGGGTCGACGACGCATGGTGTTGAGACGATCAGTTACGCGGAGCGTCTACGGCGTCGATCAGACCAAGCAGGACGTCGTCGACGCGTCGGCCCTCGATCTCCAAAGCCGCGCTCAACTGAACGCGATGCCGCAGCACCGGTAATGCGATGCGCTTGACATCGTCCGGCGTCACGAAGGGGTTGCCCTGGCAGACGGCCTGGGCCCGTGCTGCGCGCAGCAGGGCGATACTGCCCCGCGGACCCGCGCCGAGTTCGATACCCATCCAGTCCCTCGTCGATCTGACGATGCGTACCACATAGTCGGTGACGGCCTGATCGACGTGTACCTTGGCGGCGGCTTGTTGCAGGGCATGGACCTCCTGCAGCGTCAGCACTTGTTCTACCGATGAAACGTTCAGCCGATCACCGATTGCGCTGGTCGTCACCTCGTTGACCAGACGGACCTCGTCGTCCAGGTCCGGATAGTTGATCAAGATGTTGAGCAGGAAGCGGTCCAGTTGCGCTTGTGGCAGAGGGTAGGTGCCGTCCTGCTCGATCGGGTTTTGTGTCGCCATCACCAGGAAGGGCGGTTTCAACTCGAAGGATTTCCCTTCGATGGTCACCTGTTGCTCCTGCATCGCCTCCAGCAATGCCGCCTGGGTTTTTGCGGGTGCCCGGTTGATTTCGTCGCCGAGCAGGAAGTTACAGAACACGGGGCCGCGGCGGATACGGAAGCTCTCTTCCTTGAGGTCGAACATTGCATGGCCGGAGATGTCGGCCGGCATCAGGTCGGATGTGAACTGTACGCGTGAGAACACGCCGCCGACCGCTTCGGCAATGCTACGTGCCAGTAAGGTTTTGCCGAGACCGGGCAGTCCCTCGATGAGCACGTGACCACCGGCGATCATCGCCACGACGGTTTGTCTTATGACATCGTCCTGGCCGACGACGACGCGTTGGGCCTGCTCGATCAGTCGGCCGGCCTGCTCAGCCGCCTGTTGTACCTCGATATCACTGAGGGTGTCGGTGCTCATGTCTTTTTCCTTATTGGTTCCAATGCCGCAGGCGTTGCAAAAGGGCAATTTGCCGGATCAGCTTGGTGTCGTCGTTTTCCGGATAAAGGGCCTCGAAGATTTCATCGCCGTGTCGTTGTGTGTATGCGGCGATCCATTCGGCGCGTTGTCGCCGGTCCAGTGCTTCGAGCGTAGGGTGGCGGAGCAGCCAGCCGTGTTCGACGGCCTTGCGCAATGCGCTCAAACGTTCGGGTACCAGGCCGTGCTGGAGATCGAAACGCCCCAAGGCTTCGATATGTTCTTTCCGGTCGCGCCGTGTCAGGACAATGTCGGGCAGCAAAGGCCCAATGCGCCGATTGGCGGCCCAAAGCGCAAACAAGGCCAGCAGCATCAGACTGATCAGCAGAGGCCGGGCATGCCGCCAGGCCAGCGAGATCAGGCTGGGGCTGCTCGGGTCGTACAGTAGCCAGAGCTTTTGCGATGTTGCCGCGAGCATGTGCAGAAAGTAGGCATTGTCGTCATCGCCGATTCGCTTGTTCGAAAAAAGCCCCAGATCATTCACCAGCGTGATCAGCCCCGTACCGTACTCGTATTCGAGCAAATAGAAACCGCCGTCGCCCCAAATGCTCGAATCGGCATTGTCCTCTTCATCGATCAGGCGGAAACGGGTGTTGAACCGTATTGCGATCGGTTGGGGTTCGCTCGTGAACTCCAACTCGATAAGTTCCGTGCCGCTGTCGTCGGTATCGATCAGCCTTGCACCGAGATGGTCCAGGAGGGCCGACCTCGCGCTGTCGAGGTTGTCGTCCCATAGATGTGCGGCATCCAGCACCAGAGTGCCGCCTCGTTCCACCCATTCGAGCAGGGCCGTGAGCTGTTCCATGTTCGCGGGCGGGCGGACCCGGTAAAGCAGCAAGGTATCGCCGGCCGGCGGTAGCTTGTACAGCAGTTGTCTGTCGCGCACCGATTCGACCCGCTGGCCCATCCGAGTAAAAAACCGTTCGGCCGCCAGTAGCGGATTGGCGCGTGCCTCGGGACCGGGCGGCGTCCGGACGGTTCGGGTTTTCTCGACCATGTTTTGCGATATCAGGTAGCCGATGCCGATAAACGTCAGCAGGACCAGGGCCGACAAGACGATGCGCATCTCCCGGCTCATGACTGAGCTCCGGCATCGGCATAGTGGCGTATCCAGGCATCCAGTAGCGCCATGACGCGGGCCTCGCCCGGGGGGAGGTCGGCATAGGCCACGCGGACCCATTCGCGGGTCAGCTCGGCAAAGTCTTTCGACTCGTCGTCGGGTCGGTCCTTGCGGACCCGGCGTAGACATTCGCCTTCGGTCGCACTTTCGCCCAGCTCCAACCCATACCGGGAGGCCAGGACCGCCAGACTGGCACGGTAGAGCAGCGCTACGGCGGCGCGTACCCGGTTTTGCCGAAGATAGTCGCGAACCGTACCGGGAACATCCCGCGGTAACGCTTCTTGTCCGTTCGTTCCGAGAGCGGTCACTTCGTTCGCGTGCGCGGTGTCGGGTGGCCGCAAGTGCAGACCGGGTTGCGCATGTCGTTGGTTGTAACGGATCGCTTGAACGATCAACCAGGCGACAACGCCCGCGACCGCCAGCCACAACAGCACGCTGAGTAGATCGGCAAGAGGTTCGAGGTTGATGTCCGACGGCTTTTCGTCGTCAGCGTCCAGATCGAAGTCCAGCGCCCAGACTTTGCGCTCCTCCGTCTTGCCGAACACGGGGTCTTTTAACACCGCTTCTATGACTTCGGCGCTGCGCATTCGATCGTCGGCGGCATCGGCCTCGGGAGTGACGCCGACAAAAGCGATCAGGGAAAGCAGTAACACGGGCAAGGCGGGCTGCAGCTTTTGCACAAAGCGGCGAAAGTTCAGCTCGATGTCCCAGGCCTCCAGATCGGTCCGGCGCGACAGGTAGAGTGCGAACCCCCCGGCGACATAGAAAGGCGCGATAAGCGACATGACCAGCAGTGCCGACAACGCGGTGACCCAGTTGACGATTGCGTTGTTGTCCGCGAACCAGTCCGTCAGATCCCATGCCGGCAGCAGTTCATGCGGGATCAGCATGACGATGCCGATGACCAGGCCGATCATGAGAATGGTTTCGAAATGTATGCCGACAACCGTCAGCCAGAAGCCCCCCGAATGATCGCGCTTGAACAGCTTGGCGCGCTTCGACCAACTTGTCCTATCGGGTTTTTCGAGTACGGTGATCGGCATGAAGAAGGAACGGTTCGGACTCAGTCTGCGCCACAGCAGGTTGGGCAACAGACGCCGCCGGCTGACTTGCCACCATTGGCGTGCGGTTTCGCGTATCGATAGATGATCGCCAAACAGGGCCCGGCTCAGCCAGAATACCAACAGCGGTTCGAAGGCGGGTTTGAACCACCAGACCGCGGTACCGATGAAGCTCGGATACTCTTGTAACAACAGGATGACTACCATGGCGACCGGTAGTGCGGACAACCACCACAGCACCCACAGGCGCAGGAAATGCCGGCGTGCCATCTGTATGCCGAGATCGATGGCCTCCCAGGTGTTGCGTGGACGCAATACCGCGTCGAGCCGATCAAGCTGCACGACGTCCCCGTCCGGATAGCGTTAGGTAAAGTATGACGAACACCCACAGTATGGCGGCGACCGTGTACTTGGTCGCATCGGGCATTTCGGACGGCGACCAGAAGGCTTCGACCAACGCGGCCGCGAAAAACATCATGGCGGCCCCGGTGATCAGCGGAACCGCCCGGCCCGCGGCGTGCCGCAATGCCTCGACTCGGCGGCGACGTCCGGGCATCAGCAGGGCCGTTCCCAACATCAAACCGGCACCCGCGCTGACACCGATGGCGGTCAATTCGAAAGCGGCATGTCCGGAAACGAAAGGCCAGAACGTGTCGGTATAGCCAAGGCCGCTGAGATGCCCGGCCACCGAACCGATCACGATGCCGTTGTACGATGTGATGAATACGGTGCCGGCCCCGAACAGCATACCGCTCGCGAATGCCCGGAAGCCGATGCCGGTGTTGTTCCAGACATAAAAGCCGAGCATTTCGAAATCGGTCGACGATTGACGATCGGCGTCTCGCCCCACCTGCTCGTTAGTGGGATCGTACATGTATTCGAGTCGGGAGATGTCTTCTGCCGACATCACGCTGTGGATTGCCTGGGAATCGTTGAAACTCCAGAACCCCATCATGATTGCCGGCAGATAAAAAAGCAGGGTCGCGATCCAGAAATAGCGTGCGTGTTCGCGCACCGCCGAAGGAAACCCGAAGGCGACAAAGCGCACGATGCGTAGCGCCAATCGGTCATGCCGGCGGTACAGCTGGTCGTGACTGCGTTGCAGCAGCGATTGCAATCGGTTGATCAGCCCCAAACTGTATTGCCGGTCGACCGCCAGTGCATGCTGACGTACCAGGCGCCGATAGTGTTCGGCGAAACGGGGCAACTGCTGCCGTGCTTCGTCGGGTTTGCCGGATTCCGCGGCGGCGAGCATTTTTTCCAGCGCGTCCCAGTCGCTGGCGTTGGCTTGTTCGAATAGGGCCTGCTTCATGCCTTGCCCGCCACCCATCGGGCATAGGCCAGCAATTTCTTGTGCGCGGCCTCGCCGCGCTGGCCGTGCAGGGGTTCGAGGAGGTCGGCAAGCTCGATGCGTCGCGCCTCCGATAAGCGAGGTGCCCGTTCGGCGAAACCGATGATCGCCTGCTGGGCCGAATAGTCCAATGCGGCTGGGATCGGCTGCGATTTGACTTCGTCGAGTGCGGCGGGAAGTCGATACTCGTCGGCTTCGACGCGATACACGACCAAGGTGCCGGCGGCCAAGTCGCCGAGTCTTTTCGATTGTGGATGAAACAGCGACCAGATCAGCCCGAGGCCGTAAAGAAACGGCAGGAAATCGACAACGCGCAGCAGATTACGTAACAGCGAAGCGGGCCAGCCGATGGGTGTCCCGTTGTCGTGAACCACCTTCAGGCCCATTTTGCGCTTTCCGGGCGTGGTGCCTCGGATAACTTCAAAGAAGACGTTGTAGAACCAGTCGATCAGAAAGAACGCCAACAGATAGATGCCGGTACCCAGGTCGCCGAGCCAACTGACGATCAGGCCGATAACGATCAAAACCGCGATCCGAATCAGCAGATCGATCGACCAGGCGAGGGCGCGTACGACAGGCCCCGCCGGGCGCAGCTGCAATGCTGCGCCCTCGGGGGTTTCCAAGGTGTAAACGGTATCGAACACGGGCCGCATATGCTGCTGCGCGGCCGCTACGCCGGGTCAGCCGGCACCCGCTGCTTGGCGGGCTGCCTCGAGGTAGGTGTTATAGGCCGGAATGGCGATCGCAGCCAAAATGCCGCCGACGAAAACAATCGGCAGCAGCAGGCCCAGTACCTTTTCCCAACCGCGGGTAATGCGTGGCGGACCGTACTTGTTTACCTGCGATTTGCCGGGGGCGAATACCAGAACCAACGCGGTAATAAGATTGATCAACGGGATGAAAATCAGAATCGACCACCAACCGGAGGCATTGATGTCGTGGAATCGCCGAACGGCGAAGATAACCCCGAAGACCAGTGAAGCGATGGTGACGATTGCGACAAGCGGGCTCTGAAAAAAGACGCCGATCGAGTCGCCGGTCATCATGGCTGAAGTGCCGACCATCATCATGGTGACAATCCAGCTCAGGATCGTGATCAAAGTAGCCCATGCAAGATAGCTCAGGCGCCCGAATCGGCCTTTGGGCGAAAAAACGCTGCTCTGGTCGTATTCGTCGACGGCATCCTGGAGTTCGATGTCGGACTGGGGTGCGTCGTAGGGGTTGGTCCCTTCCATTTTGGTGTTTCTCCTTATTGCCAGTAGGACGTGTCAGGTTGCGCGGAGGATATCAAAAGATGTCGGGCGATTCTCACTTGCGTCTCATTTTCAAGAAAGAAGTTTTTTCCGGTTTTACGAGCCGGGCTGCGGCATCGAGCGGTGGGTGTTCACGGGTGGGAGAACAGGTTTCCGAAGCGCAGTGAAAATGCGGGATGGTGCAGCTATGGTTTGTTGCCGGTGCCCTTGGGCACGAATGCCATATCCTTGATGCCGCCCGTGGATTGACGCTCTCCGTTAATCACGATCGGGACGTCGACGGTTGTCGGCCGGGCTGTTGCGCGTGCGATTTCATTGCGTGCCTGGCGTATCACGATGCGTGCCGATGACACGGCGAGGCCGGCGACAACGAAGGCGACAATGAGGTCGGGCCAGCGTGTGCCCGAACCCAGTACGCCCAGAGCGGCGAGGATGATGGCCAGATTCACAATGGCATCGTTGCGGCTGCATAACCATACCGAGCGCATGTTCGCATCGCCGTCGCGAAAGCTATAGAGCATGAGCGCGACGCCCAGGTTGGCGATCAGTGCCAGCACGCCTATGGCGCCCATGGTGTATGCCTCGGGAGGCGCACCGTACAAAGCCGACCAAACCGTCTTGCCCACCACGAACAGCCCGAAGGCAGCCATCGTTACGCCTTTGACCAAGGCCGCGCGTGCGCGCCACAGGAGCCCCAGGGACAACACACTCAGCGAGATGGCGTAGTTGGCGGCGTCCGCGGCGAAATCGACCGCATCGGCCAGCAAAGAGACCGATCCCGACTTGAGTCCGCCGACGATCTCGACACCGAACATCAGGGCGTTGACGAACAAGGCTATCCATAGCGCCTTACGAAAACGCGGATCGACGGCCGGCTCGTCGGTCGAACAATGCCCTGAGCAGCAGGCAGACATTTGTCACCCGTGGATGATTTCGATAACAATATTTGAAACCCTGGAGTCACTCCAGGGTCAATACCCGGGTTGACGGGGCATCGAGGAGAAAGATATGCGCATTGGCGAACTGGCCCACAGGGCCGATCTCAAAGTCGATACCGTGCGTTATTACGAGAAAGCGGGGCTCTTGCCGCTACCTCCAAGGCGTCCGAATGGTTACAGGGATTATGGTGAGCACCACGTTGAATGCCTCGCTTTCGTGCGCCACTGTCGAACGTTGGGCATGTCGCTGGCCGATGTGAAAAGCCTGCTCGAACTGGCCGCGCATCCCGATGCGGATTGCACGACCGTCAATCGGCTCATTGACGATCAGCTGATGCATGTCCAGGCGCGAATCGCGAGTCTGCGCACCCTCGAGCAACAATTGCTTGTTTTAAGAACCCAATGCAATTCCCGGAAGACGGCGGGAGAGTGCGGCATTTTGCAGGAACTGGTCGCTGCGGCTCAGCACGAGAAGTGTGTCTGTCACCCGAGGGAAGCCGGTAAGGAAGAGGATACGGGCACTCGATAACGTGGGTCAGAAGACCAATACTTTGTCAGCGGCGAGCGTTCGCTCCGAGAGTTCGTCCAGCGTGCCACGCCGTGTACCTTCGACCAACTCTTCATCGTGCAATCCGCGTGCATCCATACAGGTACCGCACAACAGAACTTCGCCACGTTGCGCCACGGTCTTCAGCATCAGCTCGATGTTGTAATAACCGGAAGGTAGCGATTGCCCCGCTTTTGCGCAGCTTACCGCGTCGGCCATCAGAAACACGCTGACCCGCGTGTCTTTGCTTGTGAGCGACTTGGCAAGACGCAGTCCGTTGTAGCTGCGCTCAGAGCCGTAAGGCGGGTCGTTCAATATGACTAGAATACGCATGACGCTTCGCTCCGGTTTGGTCTCTGCCGTGGTCAAACATGCAACGTTTTATCCGTCATGCAGGGTCTCGTTCATTGTCCGTCCATTGCCGACGATTGATCGCATAGTCGGTGACCTTGCCTCGGAACGGCAGAACGAGCAGGCCGGACAGCCGGCTCACATCGCGTACGTCACGATAGCCGCGGATGCCGATCGTCATCCCTTCATGCCCGCCGCGGGGCTGGTCGCGATAAGTGCCGAACAGACGGTCCCAGACCGACAGGTTGAAACCGAAGTTGGAGTTGGTTTCGTCGTCTTCGACCGAGTGATGGATGCGATGCATGTCAGGGGTCACCAGTAGGGTGCGCAGTATGCGATCCAGCGTTTTGGGTAGCCGCACATTACCGTGGTTGAACATTGCCATGCCGTTGAGGATGATTTCGAAGACGATCACGGCCAAGGCCGCCGGGCCGAGTACGGCGATCACCGCTAACTTGATCAACATCGAGAGGATGATCTCGATCGGGTGAAAGCGTGCGCCGGTGGTCAGGTCATAATCGAGATCGGCATGATGGACGCGATGTAGGCGCCATAGCAGTGGGATCGCATGCACCATGACGTGCTGCAACCAAATGGCGAAATCCAAAACGATGATCGCGATCAAAATCTCCAACCAGCCGGGTAAGGCGAGGTAGTTCAACAGCCCCCAACCGTTGTGTTCGGCAAACATCGCCATATGTATCGCTGCTGCAGGAAGCAATAGACGCAGCAAGACGGTATTCAGTACGACCAGGCCGATGTTATTGGTCCAGCGTAGCGTTTTGGATACGCTGAGCTGTCGGCGCGGTGCGAGCAGCTCCCAAATCGCCATTGCGGCGAAAATACCGATGAAGAACGCCAGCCGGATACTTTCTTCGTGGGTCAGTGCGTCCAAGTTCGCTCCCGTGAAATACCACTACCTGACACGGCTGGTTCATATGGCCGAGAGAGGCTAATATTCAACCAATTGGTTGAATGGTCCAGGAAGGCGCGAAACATGTCAAGAACCAAGGGGCCCAAGCAGGCGCTGTTCCACCAGCTGGCACGTGTCGCTCAGGCGTTGGCGAGCGACTCGCGTTTGGAGATACTGGACTATCTTGCCCAGGGGGAACGCGGTGTCGAGGCGTTGGCGCGGGCCGCAGGCCTGTCGGTTGCGAATACCTCGAAGCACTTGCAACAACTCAAAGGTGTGGGGTTGGTCAGGGCAAGGCGTGCCGGCAAACAGGTTTTCTACGAACTGGCCGATGACCGCGCACTGGATGCGGTTGCCGCATTGCGCGTTCTCGCCGAGTCGCATACGGACGAGGTTCGGACGTTGGTCGCCAGCTATTTGCATGCACGCGACCAACTGGAGCCCGTTCCGGCACAAGAATTATTGGCGCGCGCAAACAGCGGCCTGGTCACGGTACTGGATGTACGGCCATCCGAGGAGTTCGATCAGGGGCACATACCCGGCGCGTTGAACATTCCGTTGGATGACTTGGCTTCTCAGTTACATATGTTGCCGGGCAATCAGGAGGTGATTGCGTACTGCCGCGGCCCTTGGTGCGTCTTGTCGTTCGAGGCCGTACGTTTGTTACGCGATGCCGGTTTCGAGGCCAGGCGTTTACAGGACGGGTTGCCGGAATGGCGATATGCGGGTTATCCGTTGGAAACCTAACGCGACAGATTCCGGGCGAGAACCGTTTGACGCGTTTTTGTGCAATACAGCAGTCCATATCGTGCTCGGTCTTATGATCGCTAAACGGAAAACCGTGCCTATGGTTGGCGTGTGTAACAGGTGATTCAACAGTTGCCCAACAACCGTGATTCGATGTGTTGGAATGGTCGATCCCCGCATATGGACGTTACCGGTTACTGTGAATAAGTTCTTTGTGTTTATTGTCTGTTGTGCAGTGGCCTGGGGCACCGCCGGCGCGGCTGTCAGTTGCCATATCCACCCACCGGGGTCGAGACCGGACAATCCAATCAACATCATTGGCCCGTTCGATCGGGTCATCGATTGCGAGAGAGTGCGATTCGGTCGCTTTGGTGCGGCGGGTCGATGCCATTGCGCTGCGGATTTTTCACCGCGTTGGATTCCTCAACCGGAGCTACCCAATATCGGTGGGTCGCCGCTTGGTTGACAGGATGGTGAACTATATTGCCGTTAGATTGCTGTAATACTTCAGGCGGGTTGGGTCCGATTCGCGCTGTTTTAAGACGATGCAAAAGACACAGGCGAACTCGATAGCGAATGGCAAATACCGCGATATATGATGAGGGGCAGTCTGGTGAGAAGAACATTTATGATTATCCAATGATAATCCATTAACTTAGGATATGTTCGAGACACGATAGATCCGCAGTGGTGTTTATCGGCGTCCTATTGATACAGATTCCCCTGCTGTGGCAGGATCAAAAAGAAGACGGGTTCAGGGAAGGCTGATAAATGCTGCCAAGCAGGATGCGCAAAGGGATCTCTCGGCTGTGCACGCTTCCTTTCGTCAAATTATTCGTTAATCAGCGTACGGGTGTCAGCTGTGATCACATGATCCATATAGTCAGCATGGCTATTGTGATGGCTGCCGTGTTGACCGTAGTCAAATCGTTCGGCTGGCTCGACGGGCTGGACGCTTTATCGCTTCGAATTGCGTCCACTTGGATATCGGATCAAAAGGAGACTGGGCCCACACGCGTTTTCGAACCCACCGGAAAGCCGGTAATCGTTACCTTAACTGACGAACTCTACGAAACCCGCTTCGGTCAGCGATCGCCACTTGATCGTGAAGAGTTGGCGAGGATCATTGCCGAGTTGACCGGCATGAAATGGCGATGTGAAGAAGCATCCGACGGTGAAACACCTTCCTGTAGGTGGTGTCCCGCCTCCGACGCCAATCGTCCTCGGCTGCTTGTTATCGATCTGGATTTATCCCCCGGACCTTCAGCGGATAAAGCTGATGCGTCGAAATCTGATTTGACTGCGGAGGAACGCCTGGATGCGCTTATTCTAGCGCTTGGTAAAGAGATGCGGGTTGTATTGATGAACCCCATCTGGGTAGTGACGCCCGAGCTGATCGAGAAGAAGGCGGAATGGATGCAGCGACTTTGCATGTTGTCGCCAGAGAGTCCGTCTCCGGCTCGTGGCATCGTTTTCGGTTTTAGCGAATTGGTGAGTGAGCAAAGCATTTTGCTCAAGCATGATCGTTTTTCACCGACGATCGCCGGGCTTGCGGCTGTGGCCTTGCTCGAAGATCAAAGCGGACCGTTTAGTCTGAATGATAAGCAGCAAGGACTGTTAAAGAAATGGCAAGCCGGAATCGAAGATGGCGATATTAATCCGTTATGCGATCTCGTTACCTTGGGTGAACGTTACTTCCTGATGTCGCCCGATTGGCGGTCGAAGTCCGATGTCCGCTTAACGACGCCTTCTAAAAAACTTTATCCGATTTACTGGCCGATTATCAATGAAACGGAATCATTGAGGCTTGGTAAATGCAATGCGTTCGGGATTTCGCAACAGTTACCGGATATCCAGGAACGGACCGATGTAATCTTCTTGGGCGGTGATTACGGTAGTAGCGATAAATTCAATACACCCTATGGCATAGTCGACGGCGTCTATGCTCATGCAGCGAGTTTCGGCACATATCTTCACCCTACGTCGAAAACTTCGAAGTTGGTTGTGTTCCTGATCGATATCGTGTTCGGGATCATATTCGGATTGGCGCTGCATGCGAGTTGGCACAAGGTGCTGGACTCAGAAGGAGCGTTCCAGCGTGTGCGGAATCAATCCATTCACTTCACTTTGTTTTTCGGCGGCATCGTAGGCTTATTGTTCGTGAGTGGCGTCCTAATGATTGAGGTGCGCATATGGCTGCAGCCGGCGCCTTTGCTGCTGGGTGCGTATTTGGATTTTCTTCACCACCATTTTTACAAAGATGTTCCCACATCGGGGCATGACGGGCAGTTGGCTACCAGACAGGACCGTATCGTTGCCGATCTTTCAGTTGGTGTGAAGCTCTTGTTCATCGTTGCCGCCGTGGTATTCATCATTTTGGATCTCATTGATCATTAGGGAGCGATAACGATGGAATTGCAGAATCGGTTTTTACCACGTTTACTCTTGATTGCGTTGCCTGTGGTTTTTTCAGAATCGGGGCAAACCGCTGTTTTCCACGTTCTGTCCGGAGAGATTGGCGCGCAGTCCGCCGGCTGTCCGGCCGGTGAACCCAATAAGACATATGCACAGGATGAATACTTTAATCTAGCCAATGGGGCGCTGGTTCCGATGCTAGATAATACGGAAGTGGGTTACGAGAATCGGCTCGGGCAGATTGTCTATGCGAAGTTGGAGGATTGCCGAAACGTCAGCGATTTCGGCAAAGCCAACCCGAGATCCGAAAGCCTGATCGCAATCGTTCAAGAGTTTCTCAGCGGGGAAAAGTCGATCGCGCAAGGCGGCAAGCGCCTCAAGGCGGGAACGCGGTCACTGCCGAATATGCCCACCGGTGATGTATTGAAACCGTCTCGCGCAATGGTGCTTGATCTGTCGGCCGTAGGATCCGCGGCGGTTCAAAGAGTCCAGTTGATCCACCTCGAATCATCAACATCCATAGTTGATCATTTGAACCCGAAACGTCACATCCAGGTCAGTGCGGGAAAGCTCAGCTACGGTACGGGCTATCGGTGGATAGTCGATGTCGACGACAATGGACAAGCGGTCCGCTATCAGGATGTGTTTCGTATCATGGATCGGGCCGATCATGTCGATTACGAAGCGGAGCTCGGGGATGTTATGGCCGTGGGCGATCCTGGTAAAATGGGCAGGCTGATGATGCAGGCAGCGGTCATGGACGCTTACGGTCTTATCTACGATCGCGATCGTCTGCTGAAACAGGTACGTGATCTGCAAAAGGGGAGATGAGCAGATGTCAACAAGGATTATGTTCTTCGCGGTGTTTTTTGGTGTTGCGGCCGTGGTGTTGGCTGCCGACGAACAAGATGGCAGCGGGTTCACGTCGGGGCTGAAGAATGCTACGGAAAGCGTCAAGGGCTTTTTCGGCGGCATGTTTGAAAGCGAAGGCAACAATGCCACCTTCTCTGACGGAGAAGATTATTCCGTGACAAAGCCTCCGACGTCCGCGGGTGCTGCTGGCGTCACTCGACGCGGCTTGACGCCACCCGCCGAGCCGGCGGTGTCGGGGACTGTATCCAGGCAGCAAGTACGGCAGATCCAAGGACGGCTCAACGCGCTGGGATATCCGGCAGGGACACCTGACGGTATTGCCGGAAAGAATACGCACGCCGCGATTGCCGCCTACCAGAAAGCGGCTGGGCTCACCGTTACCGGTAAACCTTCGAACGAACTTCTGCGACATCTATTGCGCAGTGATGCGCCTCGTGCGGCCGGCATGCCGCGTCTTGTCGCTCACGGAACGGCGATGGAGGCGCATGTTTACGAAGGTGCGCTGGAAGTCGGAGACTATGTTTGTGAGGACATGGTTGATGAGTTCAGTATCTCCGGCGGACTGTTGAATATCTTCAAATCCGGTGCAACATCGGTTGGCGGATGGGTTGAAGGGGTGCTCGGTAGCGATCAGGGTGGTGATGCGCAGTCGGCCAAATCGGATTTGGACAGGATCGTAGAAGAGGCTCGGATTGCGGCCAAACGTACCAACTGGATGCCGCTTTCTATTGAAAAAATGTATGGCGAACAGTTACATAAGCGCAGATTGACTCAGGCACCTAGCGTGATAATGCGTAAGAAGCGTGGTCCTGTGGCGCGTAAATACGAGCAGGCCGATGCGGTGCTTGCAAAGTTGCTCGCCGAAATCCCCGAGGAACACGAATACGACTTTAAGCTGTTCCTCACGAGTGATGCGGATGTCAATGCCGAAGCACTTCCCGGTGGTTATCTGTATGTCTCGACCGGCACGTTGGAGCAGGGTTTGACTGAACTCGTACTGGGTCATGAGCTGAGTCATGTAACCAAGCGTCATACCACGCGTGAGTTACAGGCGAGACTGATTGATTCGGTCTCCACGGTTGACGATCTCAAAGCACTGATGAAGGAACGCGATTTGAGTGACGTCACCAACCGTGTCAAGACTTTGGAAGCGCGTTTTCTACACTATTCCCGTCAACAGGAGCTCCAGGCAGATGCCTGCGCAGTTCGATTAGCCAGCGGGCTGCGGAGTTTCAATTTGGCGCAGGCGATAAACAACCTTATTCGCCGGATCGGTGGGGCAGAGTCGGTGGAGAAGCAGGCATCCTCGTCTCATCCGTCTTATCCTGACCGTAAAGAGCGGATGTTGCAGGCAATGGATGCCCACTAATGCGCAGGTTGCTCCGGATAAAGTTGACGCTTGAACGGCCAGTCTGCCTTTTACGCCATCAATGATGAGCATGGTGGCACCGCAGAGTCAGAGCGGTGCCACCGTAAAAAGGGCTTATCCGCCGCCCCTGTGCATCTTTTTGTTTTTCTGAGAATTGCGGGTCATCTTGCCGAATGCTTTGAAGCGGGCGCGCCGTTCCGCCAGGGTTTCGTTGTTGTAGGCCTCTTCGGCGACCAGCTTGCGGTAGCGCTTCATGCGGGCCGGATCCAATTCGCCTCGTGCGACGGCGTTGCGGACGGCACACCCGGGTTCCGTTTCGTGACGGCAATCGGCGAAACGGCATTGGGCGGCAAGTGCGGTTACATCGGCAAAAACGTCATCGATGCCTTCTTGAACGTCGGTCAGCCGGAGTTCCCGCATGCCCGGTGTATCGATCAACCAGGCGCCGCTCGGTAAACGGTGTATCGATCTGCCCGTCGTGGTGTGTCTGCCCTTCGCGTCGTTTTCCCGGATGTTCCGGGTGGCGATGTGGTGCGCGCCCGTCAGCGTATTGGTTAGCGTGGATTTGCCTACGCCCGATGAACCGATAACGGCGAGTGTTTGCCCGGTTTTGCACCATGGGTCCAGACAGGCGAGGCTGTTGCGGTCCCTGGCATCAACGGCTTCCACCAACAGATCAGGCAGTAGGGTTCGTGCCTGACGGGAATAGTCATCAGCGGTTTCTGTCATGTCTGCCTTGGTGAGTACAACAATCGGCGTTACGCAGGCCTCTCGCGCCAATGCCAGATAGCGTTCTAGGCGCGCTATGTTGAAGTCTTGATTGCAGGACGACACGATGAGCAGCGTATCGACGTTGGCCGCGATGAGTTGGATGCGTCGACCGGTGCCTGCAGCGCGACGTTTGAATGCGCTTGCACGATCGAGGATCCGGCGGGGTCGCATGGTTTCGGGTTCGATCAGCAGCCAATCGCCTACCGTGGGCACGGCTTCGTCATCTTCTTCATCTGTCGTAAAGGGAGGAATTGGGCCGCGATAGTCTGGGCTTGCGACATCCAGGTGGCCACGGTGCACCGCCATCACCCGCACGGGCAGTAATGTTGCGACGTCATCTATGTTCAGTTGGGTTTGGAAGAACGATGTCCAGCCGTAATCGGCCAGACTCAAGGCCTGAGAATCGTCTTGAAAAGTCAATGGTCTCGTCCATTTTTGTTAAGCAAAACCGGGCCGCGGCACAGCAGGGCTGTGGCGGGACAAAGCGGTCGGACGAGAAAGGTGCGGCGAACCCCGCGAAAACGCGGACTACGCGGTAAGGAATTCTTCGTCCGCCGGGATCGATACAAGTGCAGTCACGAAGATCCCTCCGGTTCAAAAATGGACACCGACTATGTTGGCTTGAATTGCGTATTTGTCAAGACAATATGTCGGGAGGATGCCCACGTTCCAATGTGCGTAACCACTTTGCGGTTCTTTTGTGCATGATCATAGAGTGTTCCCGAGTGATGTTGATCATCCGGGGGCGTCTTGTCAGATATTGCGCTCTACCGGGAGCGCATCTGAAGCAATGTGTTCCCAGCAGTTTAAGGTCAGTATGGAATGTCTTGGGTATTAGGTGTTTTCCGGGGGATAAGATGGGGCGCCGCCTACAAGGCAAGCTGTTTCACCTTCCGCGGGTGTCGTACCGATGACCTTCGTCGGTCCCAACTCGACTATGATGCAGCCTGCACGCTTTTGGTGTCGACGGTTTTAACCTCGTAGCTCTGGTCGACGCTGCCGAAGCCGAATAGACCGAAAAGCTTGACGTCCACGCGAGATTTCTCCCTGAAATCGGTCACGATCTTGCTGGTGTCCGCGCCGCAGAAATTCATCGAGATCGTCTGTGTCTGACTTATTACCCGGGTCTTGATCCGAGAGAACTTCTTATTGGGATCGGTTGGCACTTCAGGTGCTCGCCATATGCAGGCTGGTAGCGGGCCTCAGTACCGTATTTGGGGAGCCGTGAGTGCTTCAATACAGTCGTGGGCCCCATAGATGGTGCTATTTATAGTGACGGACTAATATGATCTTACTTCTCAATTACTGATTGGAGACGTAAACTTTCTTTTGAAGGAAGTACTAACAGGCTGTTGAAAATCCCCACCTGATTGGGAAGATACCGATAACGAAGCGAGGACGACAAACAAGACGATGCGCGGCCCCGATATCCAGCAAGA
>JANQLO010000073.1 GCA_028280505.1 Chromatiales bacterium
GCTGTTTTACTGGTTGCGAGAGATTGCCGGTGTGGTGTTCTTGATCGGTTTGATCATTTATGTGGCCAGCTTCTTTGTCGGAGCCAGGGATCAGGAGGCTACCATCGAGGCCCAAACGGCAAATAGCTGAGCTCATGCATGTAAGGCGCAAGGACGCGCCTTGCTGCAACGGGGTTATCAATTCTCGCTACCAGCAAACCCCGATTGACGCCGGCTGATCACAGGAGGTGATAAGCCGGCGAGCTTTTTTCAACGACGTGAGGAGCTACTTTGAACGGCAGTGACAGCATCGCCACCCGCGCTATCCCGGAGCCTGTCGCCACGCGCGACGAGGTCTTGCGCTATCCGCCCGGGGATCTTGCTTTGTGGATATTCATCCTTGCCGAGCTGCTGGTATTCGGCGTGTTCTTCGCGGCCTATGCCTTTACCCGTCTGAACCATGTTGAGCTTTTCAACACCTATCAGGCGACACTGAATCGTGATGCCGCGCTGATCAATACGCTGGCTTTGTTGACGTCGAGTTATTTCGTGATGCGTGGTGTGGTTGCGATACGTGAGAACGACAGTCGCTTGTGTGTGCGCTGGTTATGGGCCGCGATTGGGATGGGTGCCGTATTTCTTGTAGTGAAAACGGTCGAATACGCGCACCACTTCGGTGAAGGTATCAGCCTCAGCACCAACACCTTCTATATGTTTTATTTGTCGCTGACCTTTTTCCACTTCATGCACGTGATCCTCGGCATGGTGATTCTCGTTGCGGTCGCGCTGAAGGCCGGGCGTGGCGGCTATAGCCGTACCGAGCATACCGGGGTCGAGAGCGGTGCCAGCTATTGGCATATGGTCGATTTGGTCTGGCTGATCCTATTTCCTTTGGTTTATGTAATGCGATGACGACGAAGCCACCGACACAACCCTTGATTCGTCCCTGTACCCTGGTTTACCTGATGCTGGTGACGTTGACGATCGTGACCTGGGCAACCGCCCGGATGGGGCTGAGTGGCCTCAGCCTTTCGTTGGTGGTTTTAGGGATCGCTTTGTTCAAAGGCCATCTGCTTGCGGATTGGTTCATGGGCCTACGTTTCATCACCGGCTGGTGGCGTTGGGTGATTGCCGTTTGGCTATTGTTGCCCGGTGGTTTAATCGCGCTTGGTTTTGTACTCAGTTATCGAGGCTAATCTGTATGGATATGGCAGTAGAGACACAAACGACGTCCGATCAGGAACTGCCGTTCTATCGGGCCCAAGGCAACGAGATTGCCCTGTTCGAACATGCGTGGCGGAATCAGCTGCCGGTGCTGATCAAAGGGCCTACCGGCTGCGGCAAGACGCGCTTCGTACAACATATGGCGAAGCGCTTGGACCGACCTTTGTACACCGTCGCATGTCACGACGATCTGACGGCCGCCGACCTTGTCGGCCGCCATTTGATCGGCGATCAGGGGACCTACTGGTGTGACGGGCCGCTGACCCGCGCGTTGCGCGAAGGGGCGATTTGCTATCTCGACGAGGTGGTCGAGGCACGCAAGGACACCACGGTGGTGCTGCATCCGCTGACGGACGATCGCCGTATCCTGCCGCTGGAACGTACCGGCGAGACTCTGCAGGCGCCACCCGGTTTCATGCTGGTGGTGTCATACAATCCCGGCTATCAAAATCTGCTCAAAGGCATGAAGCCGTCGACCCGACAGCGTTTTTTGGCGATGAGTTTCGATTTTCCGTCACCCGAATTGGAACTCGAAGTCCTGATCGGGGAAACCGGCATCGACAACGAACGCGGCGAGAGCCTGGTGCGGTTGGCGAATGCCTTGCGCGCCCTTAAAGACCACGATCTCGAAGAGGCGGCATCGACACGTTTGTTGGTTTATGCCGCGACGCTTATCAATGACGGCTTCGCGCTGCGTGAGGCCTGTCGAGCGGCCTTGGTCGAACCGCTTACCGACGATGAGGAAACACTCGCGGCCTTGATGGAGGTGGTCGATGCCAGCCTTGATAGATGATTCATCTGATGGGGCGCCGACTGCGGTGGCGGCGGAGACGCTGTATCTGGTGAATTTGCTGTTGGCGCCCGGCTTGGCGTTTATCGTTTTGGTTGTTTTATGGTGGCGTTTTCGCAAGACGGCGCCGCCACTGGCAGCGGCGCATTTGTCGCAGACCATGTCCGGCAGTATATGGGCAGGTATCCTGCTGGTGATCGTGAACGTTCTGATCTTGCTTCTGGGCGGCTACGACGGTCCCTATGTTTGGGCTATCGTGATTACCTATTTCGTGATCGGTCATGCGCTGTTGGTGCTGTGCGGTGCTTACGGCCTGTCCAAGGCGATGGCCTCTCAATGCTGGCGTTACCCCTTGATCGGGCGACCCTTACCCAAGGGCTGCTGATCGGTGAGCGGATTGGTACGCGAGCCTCTGCAGCGTCGCCGCCTGGCTTTTCAGGCCGGTTTTTTCATGTTGTTCATCCTGGCGCCGCCGCTGGATATCCTGCGTATCGATCTCACGCGCGGGCATGCAATCTTGTTCGGGCTCGATTGGACCTTGGGTATCGATGCCTTGATCAACGGCGAGGGCAGCGCCGGGCAGGCGCTGTTCAATCTGGTCTGGCGCGGTTTCCTGCCCTTGTTCGGCGGCGCAGCCTTGTTTCTCTGGGTCGCATGGCGTTTTGGCCGTTTGTATTGCGGCTGGTTATGCCCGCATTTTTCCGTCGTCGAGACCATCAATAATTTGATGCGCCGCGCCAGTGGTCGGCCGACCCTCTGGGAACGTCAGCCTTTACCACAGCGCCAACCGCACGGTAGTCGCGAGATCCCGAATCCATGGTACTGGTTGCCGACGCTGTTGGCGGTGTTCGGTTTTGCCTTTGTTTGGGCCGTGGCGCTGTTAACTTATTTACTGCCGCCGGTGGAGATCTACGGCAATCTGTTGAACGGTGAGCTTACTTTCCGCCAGTCATTGTTCATCGGCGTGGCGACATTGGTGTTCAGCATCGAGTTTCTGTTCGCTCGCCATTTGTTCTGCCGTTTCGGTTGTGCCGTCGGGCTTTTCCAGAGCCTGAGTTGGATGGCGAATGATCGCGCGATGGTCGTTGGATTCGATACTGCTCGGGCGAGCGTTTGCGGTGATTGCAACAACGCCTGTGACAATGTTTGTCCGATGCGGCTGAAACCCCGCACGATCAAACGCAAGATGTTTACCTGCACCGAATGTGCTCAATGCGTGTCGGCCTGCACGCAGGTGCAAGGTGGACAGGGCGAAAGCCTGCTGCACTGGGTGTCCGGTGATCAGGCCATCAAGGTAGTCGGCAGACATGCCGGCCCCGCTCGTCTATCGGCCGACAAGGTTTCGATCGCACTGCCACCCGATGCGCTGCCGGTGGAGGGAAGCTAAATGGAAGAGCAGGTTGGCGAGATCTGGCACCGTTTGGTTACCCGTTGGGCGGACAAGACCTTTCCGCCCGCCGCGGTACGTTTGGGCGAAGTTGAGCGTAGCGTCGGCATTCTGTTTCGTGCTTTGGGCGGCGACGGCGGATTGCAGGTGACCAGCGCCGATCAGACCGTCAACGAGGCGCGACGCGGTTGGCTACAGCGCCTCGCGGGTAGCGAGCAAAAGGTCGCACTCGCTTGGCGTGACCGGCAATATCTAAGGCTGCCGGCAACGCTCGACTGTTTACCCACCCGGGCTTTGAATCGTCAACTTTATCTTTGGTTGGCAGCGCTGGCGGTGGTGTCGCCCGATACGAATGATGGCTGGTTGCGGGCCAATCAGCGGCGTGCGATCCGGACCCTCGAGCGTTTCCCCGGTCTGCGCGAGCGTTATCGTGAACTGGTCGAGGCGCATCTGGCGATACGGCCTTTGCCTGGACGTCTACCGCGTGCCGAAGCGGAGGCAGAGCGTGCAATTCGCGCGGCGCTGGAAGAACCCGGCAGCATTGACGAGTTGCCGCCGGCGAAGCGGCCGCCGGCGCCTGTTCCTTTGTGGTTGCATCCCAATCCGCCGGTCAGCGCGTCGGCCATGCCGGCACCGGATGGCGACGGCGCGCAGGGAGGCGGCGAAAAGCAGCGCGAATTGGAGGATCTTCGGCGTCAGGCGAAACGTATCAACATAACGCACAAGGATCGCGGTTTGGTCACGGTTCGCATGGAGAACATCCTTACCTGGGGTGAGTTCATCAACGTCGATCGCGGCAAAGAGGACGAAGACGATCTCGATCGGGCCGAAGCGGCCGCACGCGACCTCGACAAGTTGGCCGTCAGCAGGGATGCCAAGCGCGCCGCGGCGACGTTGAAGTTCGATTTGGATCTGCCGGCCGAGGCCGAGGACGATCTCGTGATCGGCGAGGGCATCACGATACCCGAATGGGATTGGCGGAAACGGAGCCTGATTCCCGATCATTGCCGGATCGTACCGATGCTGGCGGTCGATGCGTTGCCGCAGGCATTGCCGGAGCATCTGGGGCGCACGGCACGCCGTTTACGAAACCAGTTTCAGGCCTTGGCGCCGGCGCGCACCTGGCGGCGAGCGCAACAGGACGGTCAAGAGGTCGATCTCGACGCCTATATGCGTTTTGCCGCGGATCGTCGTGCGGGCAGCAGCAATGCCGATGCTTTGTATCGCGACATGCGCAGTGGCGCACGCGATCTGGCCTGTCTGTTGATGGCCGATCTGTCGTTGTCCACGGATACCTGGGTGAATGATTATCATCGTGTTATCGATGTGGTGCGCGACAGTCTATTTCTATTTGCCGAAGCATTGGACGCGACCGGTGACCGGTTCGGCCTGTACGGTTTTTCGTCGCGCAAGCGCGATCCGGTGCGGATGAACATCCTCAAGGCCTTTGACGAGCGTTATGGTGGTCAGGTGCGCGGACGCATCCAGGCCATCAAGCCCGGTTACTATACCCGCATGGGCGCCGCGATACGCTACGGTGCCAGCCTGATTGCCGGGCAGCCGGCGAGTCGCCGTTTGTTACTGTTGTTGACCGACGGCAAGCCCAACGATCTCGATCAATACGAAGGCCGCTATGGTATCGAAGACACCCGGCAGGCGGTGTTGGAGGCGCGTCGCATGGGGCTTCAGCCCTTCTGTATCACGATCGATCGCAAGGGTAGCGACTATCTGCCACATTTGTTCGGCAGCACCGGTTTCGTGGTGATTCACGACCCATCGGACCTGCCGAAACGCCTGCCCTTGCTGTACGCGCAGATGACGGCCTGAGGGTTCGTGCACGGGTTTCCCGTTGCCTGTGAGGTGCAGTTGATATTGATCAAGGATGAGGTCGCGTACCAGTCACATGCTGCGTCCATGCAACGATTCGGGTCATCCATTTCATGAACGAAGGCACGGGTTGGGCGCCTTTCGCCCTGGGTTTCAGACCGTTCTTTTTACTCGCCGGCGTGTTCTCGATTCTATCGATGGCGCCCTGGCCGATGATGTGGCACGGCTGGCTGGCCGTTCCCCCGTATTACACCGCGGTGGATTGGCATGCCCATGAGATGTTGTTTGGCTATAGCGCTGCGGTTATCGCCGGGTTTTTGCTGACGGCGGTTCGTAACTGGACCGGTGTTATGACCTGGTCCGGTCGCAAGCTCGCCATGCTTGCCGCCGTATGGCTGGCCGGCCGCCTTTTGCCCTGTGTGGCTGTCGCACCGACGGCCTTGGTCGTTGTGGTCGATGTCGCCTTTCTGGTTCTGGTCGCGTTTAGCCTGGTGGGGCCTTTGTGGTCCGGCCAAAACAAGATCAACAGGGTGTTCTTTTATCTGTTGCTGACGATGGCAGCGGCCAATCTGATTTCGCATCTTCAGATCCAGGGGGTCGAACTGCCGCTGGGCGATGCGCGCCGTGTCATGCTCGACCTGATACTGTTGCTGATCGTGCTGGTTGCGGGCCGGGTTTTACCTTTCTTCACCAAGGCTGCTTTGCCGGGCTTCGTTCCGGTGATTCGCCAGTGGGTCGAGATTGCTTCTTTTGCGATGATCGGTGCAATCATTGTGTTCGAACTCGTGCCCGTGTTGCCGCCGGCGGCCATGGCAATACTTTGGCTCGTGTTCGGGTTGGTCCAGGGCTACCGCCTCAGCGCCTGGTTCGACTGGCGGGCATTCAAGTTACCGGTGCTGTGGATACTGCATATGGCCTATGTTTGGCTGGTGCTGGGTGCGTTGCTCACCGGATTGGCAAAACTTGAACTGTTTGCACCGATGTTGGCGCTGCATGCATTGACCGCCGGTGCAATCGGTGTTTTTACGCTGGGTATGATGGCGCGTGTGGCGCGCGGTCACACCGGTCGCAATATCAACGTGACACGCTTGATTGGTGTGTCTTTCATGTTGGTTAATTTGGCTGTGCTGCTTCGAGTGTTCGGTCCGGCCTTGTTGCCGGATGCCTATGTGCTGTGGGTCGAGTTGTCTGCCGGGCTGTGGGTGTTGGCGTTTCTGTTGTTCGCCTGGGAATACCTGCCGATGTTGCTGCGTTCGCGGGTTGACGGGCAGCCGGGTTGATGTTTTCGATGCGCTCTATGAGCGTAATTGTTTTTGAAAGCGCTGTGCTCAGCGCTTTCAAAAACAATTAATACATTGTCACCCTAATCAACACCGAACTCCTTGTGCATAAGAAAGCAAAGGACTTAAATGCGTCCTTTACTTGGTATTGAAATTAGATGTTTCTCAACCGCCGAGTTGCGACATCGGCCGTAAAATCGCGGTCGGAGCGGTAAGAAACTCGTGTCTTTCAGGCTTGTGTCGCAAGCCTTCTATGATCGCCTGGCTTAATTGCTCATCGTCGGCACCTTCACGCAGCATACGACCGAGCGCTACTTTGTCTTCTTGCCCTAAGCAGAGATAGAGATCGCCCGTAACGCCGAGGCGTACGCGGTTACAGGTTGCGCAAAAGTGTTGTGACTGAGGCGTGATAAAGCCGATTCGCAGCTCGCTGTCGTCGACGCGAAAGTAACGTGCAGGGCCGCTGCCATGCATTGCCGCCGGTGTGAGTTGGTGTACCTGCCTGAGGCGGTCTTCGATAACCGGCAGCGGTAGATAATGGTTCTGCGCCTCGCGTCCTGCATCACCGACGGGCATGGTTTCGATAAAGCGAAGTGTCAAACCGCGTTCGCGGCAGAAGCGGACCATACCTTCGACTTCGAGATCGTTGACGTCGCGCATGACGACCATGTTGATCTTGATCGGCGAGAAGCCGGCTTCGATCGCTGCGTCGATACCGGCGAGTACCTTGTGCAGTTTGCCGCCGGTCAGACGCTCGAATACTTTTGCTTGTAGAGAGTCCAGGCTGACGTTGAGCCGACTGACGCCGGCATCGCGTAAAACGCCGGCAAATTTCGCCAGTCGCGAGGCATTGGTGCTGAGGGAAAGATCCTCGATGCCGGGCAGTTCGTGAAGTCGGCGAGCTATGTCAGGCAATTCGGCGCGTACGAGGGGTTCGCCACCGGTAAGTCGGATATGTCTTACGCCGAGTGCGGCGAAGATACCACCGATGCGAGCTAACTCCTTTGGTGTCATCCATGCCTTGGGAACCGCAAACCCACGGTGTGAACGCGGCAGGCAATACCGGCAGCGGAAGTCGCAGCGGTCGGTAACCGATAGGCGGAGATAATGGATATCCCGGTTGAACTGATCGCGCACGTCGCCATCTCCCCGCCAAAATCTGTGTCGGATTGACTATCGTCAAAAAACCGCTGAGGAAACTTGATATTAGTCAAGTTTTGTAACGCCGTGTAGGCATACGCTGCACAGACCAAATCAAACCGCCGTGAGAGCTGGTTTACGCCTATGACGACGGTCGACATTGCCAGGAGAGCTTTCTTACGAGGACGCGGCAACGGCGTGAGTTTTTTGCCGCGTATTCCTTGGGCAGTAGAAAGTTTTTTCGACGCTTGTCAACGTTGCGACGATTGTATCCAAGCCTGTGACGAAGCGGTATTGGTCGTTGGCGACGGCGGTTATCCTACCGTCGACTTCGCAAAGGGCGGTTGTACCTTTTGTGGTGCCTGTGCGCGAGCTTGCAATTATCGGGCACTCGATCTAGAACAAAGTGAACCTTGGTTGCTGAAGGCGTCTATTAGCGATGGCTGTTTAAGTGCTCAGGGAATTACTTGTCGCGCCTGCGGAGATGCCTGTGATCACGGTGCGATTCGTTTTCAACTCACGCTTGGCGGGCGAGCAGTCCCGAGTCTCGACAATGCGCTTTGTAACGGCTGTGGCAGCTGTATCGCTACGTGCCCAACTCACGTAATTCACATGAAGGAGGCGGCATGAACGAATACCACGTTTGTGGTGTGTTACTGATGTCTAGGCCTGAGTCTACCGCATTGGTCGAGCGATCCATCGGTGCGATGCCCGGCGTGGAAATCCACGCCAATGAGGGCGGACGCATGGTCGTTACGGTCGAAGGCGATGCCTACGAAGAGTGCGCCAACCTCATTACCGAACTATCGACGCTGAAGGGCGTAGCGTCATCTTCACTCGTTTACCACGAAATCGATACCGCAGCCTTGCCGGAGGAGTCAGTGCAATGAAACAAACGCGCCGTGAATTCATCAAGAACAACGCCATTGCGGCCACCGCCGCCGCTGCCGGTGTAACCATCCCCGGCATTCAACTCGCTGCCGCAGAAAGCGACAAGGGCATCCGTTGGGACAAGGCGCCCTGCCGTTATTGCGGCGTGGGTTGTTCGGTGTTGGTTGGTACGAAGGGTGGTCGGGTTGTTGCGACCCAGGGTGATCCGGATGCGCCGGTCAACAAGGGTCTCAACTGTATCAAGGGTTATTTCCTGTCCAAGATCATGTACGGCGAGGACCGTATCACCCAGCCGTTGTTGCGTAAGAAGAACGGTAAGTTCGATAAAAACGGTGATTTCGAGCCGGTGTCCTGGGACGAGGCCTTCGACATCATGGCCGACAAATGGAAGGCCGCGATCAAAAACGATCTCAAGCGTAACAAGGGGCTGCCACCGGAAAAGATCACCTCCAGTGTCGGTATCTTCGGTTCGGGACAATGGACGGTGTGGGAAGGCTACGCGGCCTCCAAACTGTATAAGGCCGGTTTCCGCTCAAACAACATCGATCCCAATGCGCGTCACTGTATGGCGTCCGCGGTCGGTGCGTTCATTCGCGCTTTCGGCGCCGACGAGCCGATGGGCTGTTACGACGATCTCGAGCATGCCGACGCCTTCGTGCTGTGGGGCGCGAACATGGCTGAGAACCACCCGATTCTGTGGTCGCGCCTGACCGATACCCGACTGACCAAGCCGGGCACCGAGGTGCATGTACTCTCGACCTTCGAGCACCGTAGTTTCGAATTGGCCGACCATGGAATAATTTTCGAACCGCAGACCGATCTGGCAATCCTGAACTACATCGCGAACTACATCGTCAACAGCGATGCGGTGAACTGGGATTTCGTCAACAAGCATGTCAATTTCACCAAGACGCCGACCGACATCGGCTATGGTCTGCGCAAGACCGATCCGCGTGAAAAGAAGGCGAAGAATGCCGGTAAGGGTAAGCTCAGCAAGATCGACTTCGAGCAGTACAAGAAAGAACTCGAACCGTATACGGCTGAATACGTATCCAAGCTCTCCGGTGTGCAGGTAGAGAGCCTCGAACGTCTCGCCAAGCTGTATGCCGATCCGAACAAGAAGATCATGTCTCTCTGGACCATGGGCTTCAATCAGCACGTGCGTGGCGTCTGGGTGAACGGTTTGATGTACAACGTGCATCTGCTGACCGGCAAGATCTCCGAGCCGGGTAACGGTCCCTTCTCGCTGACCGGTCAGCCGTCGGCCTGTGGTACGGCACGTGAGGTCGGCACCTTTGCTCACCGTTTGCCGGCCGACCTGGTGGTCAAGGCCAAGCCACATCGTGATTTTTCGGAAAAGGTATGGCAATTGCCGGCGGGTACGCTGCCCGGCAAGGTCGGTTTCCATGCCGTACTGCAAAGCCGCATGTTGAACGACGGCAAGCTGAACTGCTACTGGACCAGTACGACGAACAATATGCAGGCCGGTCCGAACGTCAATGACGAGATGTATCCCGGCTGGCGCAATCCGAAGAACTTCGTTGTGGTGTCCGATCCATACCCAACCGTATCGGCCATGTCTGCAGACCTGATTTTGCCAACCGCGATGTGGGTCGAAAAGGAAGGTGCATACGGTAATGCCGAACGGCGTACCCAGTTCTGGCGTCAGCAGACCAAGGCGCCGGGTGAATCCCGTTCGGACCTGTGGCAGTACGTTGAGTTTTCCAAACGCTTTAAGACCGAAGATGTTTGGCCCGAAGAGCTGCTGGCGAAAAAGCCCGAATACCGCGGTAAGACGCTGTTCGATGTGTTGTACGCCAACGGTGTGGTGAACAAGTATCCCAAGCAGAAGGTCACGGACGATCGCGGTAATGTTTACGACAGCGACGAGATGGACGATTTTGGTTTCTATCTGCAGAAAGGGCTGTACGAGGAGTACCGCGTATTTGGTATCAAGGGTCCGAAGAAGGGCCATGATTTGGCCGAGTTCGATGCCTATCACAAATCGCGCGGTTTGCGTTGGCCGGTCGTGAACGGCAAGGAGACCTTGTGGCGTTATCGCGAGGGTTACGACCCGTTCGTCGCCAAAGGGGCCGGTATTCAGTTTTACGGCAAGCCCGATGGTAAGGCGAACATCATTTCGGCGCCCTATGAGCCGCCGGCCGAGTCTCCGGACAGTAACTATGATTTATGGATGACCACGGGGCGGATACTGGAGCATTGGCACACGGGCTCTATGACCCGCCGTGTGGCAGAGCTATACCGTGCGGCACCGGATGCTTTGGTTTACATGAACGTTGCCGATGCGAAGAGACGGGGGCTCAAGCGTGGTGATGCGGCGAAGGTGGTCAGCCGGCGTGGCGAAATCGTCTGTCGTGTCGAGACCAAAGGGCGTAACAAGATGCCGGAAGGTATGGTGTTCGTACCGTTCTTCGATGCCAGTCGCTTGGTCAACAAACTGGTGCTCGATGCAACCGATCCGCTGTCGAAGGAAACGGACTTCAAAAAGACTGCGGTCAAGGTAATGCCGGCCTGATGTAACGGCTACGGAGGGCTGAATGTCCTCCGCAGCCAAAGGATGGTAGTTCATGGCTAACAACGAACATGAGCATGACGGCATTGATGCCGGGCGGCGGCGCTTTCTGACCAACACCCTGCGCACTGCTGTCGGGGTCGGTTTGGTGGCGACGACGCTCGGCGTTTACCAACGCCAGGCCAGGGCCCTGCCGGCGACGGCAATCCGGCCGCCCGGTGCAGCGGATGAGAAGGCGTTTCAGTCGGCCTGTATTCGTTGTGGCCTTTGTGTACGTGACTGCCCTTACGACACTTTGAAGCTGGCTCAGCTCGGTGACGATGTGGCGTTGGGCACACCGTATTTCACCGCGCGTGATGTGCCGTGCGAGATGTGCGACGACATTCCTTGCGTCAAGGCCTGCCCGACGGGTGCACTCGATCATGCATTGACCGAAATAAACGACGCGCGCATGGGTTTGGCGGTCGTGGTCGATCAAGAGGCCTGTATCGCCTTTCTGGGTTTACGTTGTGAGGTTTGTTTCAATGTCTGTCCGGTTCGTGGCGATGCCATTACGCTGGATTATCAGCACAATCGTCGTAGCGGTAGCCACGCCTATTTCATTCCGGTCGTGCATTCGGATGCCTGTACCGGTTGTGGGAAATGTGAGAAAGCCTGCATTCTGGAAGAGGCCGCAATCAAGGTTTTCCCGATTCAACTTGCCAAGGGGTTGCTCGGCAAGCATTACCGACTGGGTTGGAAACAAAAAGAGCAGGCCGGCGGGGCTTTGGTCACGCCCGACCAGCCGCATGAATACAATCTGCCGGAGGGTATGCGTTACGACTACGGCGGCGAGGGGCTGATCAAAGAGGGCGCCGAACCGGCAACGCCGTTTTCGAGTAATCCACTCGATACATTGAATCGCAAGGGAGGTCTGTGATGGAACACGGCGGCATACCCGGCCGGGACGCGGTTCAACAAAAGGGTTGGTGGCGTGCGAACCGCTTCCTGGTGCTGCGGCGTATCAGTCAGCTTGCTATCTTGGCGTTGTTTCTGCTCGGCCCTTTGGCCGCCGTCTGGATCGTGAAGGGTAACCTGGCGTCCAGCGTCGTATTGGAAACCGTACCGTTAACCGACCCCTTGGTATTGCTGCAGGTCTTGGTGAGTGGTCATCTCCCGGAGACGGCAGCGATCATCGGTGCCTTGATCGTGCTTGGCTTTTATTTGCTTGTCGGTGGCCGGGTTTACTGTAGCTGGGTCTGTCCGATCAACATCGTGACGGATGTGGCTGAATGGTTGCGTTGCCGACTCAATATTCGCGGTAGCGCGAATATCTCAACCAGCACTCGTAACTGGTTATTGGGAGCGATCCTGTTGGTTGCGGGTGTGTCCGGTAGCGTGGCTTGGGAACTGATCAATCCGGTTTCTATGGTCTACCGTGGTCTGGTTTTCGGTATGGGGCTGGCCTGGGGTATCGTCGTGGCGGTATTTCTACTGGATTTGTTCGTCAGTCGCCGTGCCTGGTGTGGGCGGCTGTGCCCTGTCGGCGCCTTTTACGGCATGGTCGGCCAAGTGGCCGTCGTCAGAGTTTCAGCGATTCGCCGTGAGCAGTGTGACGACTGCATGGATTGTTTCGCGGTATGCCCAGAGCATCAAGTGATCAAGCCCGCGTTGAAAGGCGCTGAGAAAGGGCTTGGGCCCGTTATTACTTCCGGACATTGCACCAACTGCGGTCGTTGTATCGATGTGTGTCCGCAAGACGTTTTTGAATTCACCACCCGTTTTTCAAACTCCCGCCTGGCTGTATCCGGCATAAACCCAAAGAGAGAGGTGTCGTCATGAAGCACTCATCCTTCATCGTTTTCAGCATCGCCGCAATCCTGATCGGCTTGGCGGGACAAGTGGCCGCTGATCTGAATTCACTACGTGGTGCTGAAGCGGTGCCGACAACGCTCGCAGCGCCAAAGCTGATGAAGTTCATCAACGATAAAGAAAACGTCGAGCGGACTTTCGAGGAACAGCCGCCGCTCACGCCGCATACCAATGAGAAGTACACGATCAATCTGCAGACCAATAAGTGCCTCGACTGTCATATGAAGCAGCCTGGCAAGGATGAAGCCAAGTCGGTCGAGATGAGCGAGTCACATTTTATCGGTCGCGATGGCGTCAAGCTCGATCGCCTGGCCGGGGGGCGTCACTTCTGCACCCAGTGCCATGTGCCGCAGGTCGATGCAAAGCCGCTGATCGGCAGCAATTTCCAAACGGTGAAGTAAGCGTGTCTAAGTGATGGTCGGCGATCGTCGGCCATCGCGTTTGCCGATACCGATCAATCTTTTCGTCGCCTGCGCTTACGCACTTGGAAGGCGGCCACCTCACGCATAATTGCCGAGAAGGGCACTTCCTCTAGCGTGCCGAAATGTTGTTCTGCAGCGGTCAATATTTGGTCCACATCGTCAATCGGGTTTGGGACTGGCTCGTCGTCGCCGGCGATGACCTTGTGGACGCCGCGCATCCCGCCGACCTGTAGGCGAATTGCTTTGCCGTGTGGCAGCAGTCTGCGTTCTTCCTCCGTGCGCAATGCGAAACGTGCCTGTTCGCGCAGCAGTTCAAGCCAGTGTAGACATCGCTGCTGTGATTGCTCCGATTTGCAATGCACGCCTTCGCGCTCGGCGATGCAAAATCGCTCGGTGTGGCGGCACCGGCATTCGTTTGTCAGTACGCTTTTTTCAAAGGCGCAAAAAACCTCGTTGACTTCACGATAGGTCTGTCGAAAGGCGTCCTGGTCCATACCGAACCTGTTTACAGATAGCGATCGATAGGATGAGCTTGCCTTATTGACTACGAGCTTTAAACCGGTGAATTAGGCGGCGATCTCGTTTGGTCGGTTTTCCGGCGGTTTGCAGTGGTGTTGCTTTGCGTGTCGCGCGTAGATCCGCAAGCGCCGTTTCGCGGCGCTTTATGCTGTCTTCATCTTCCGTGTAGAAGGTACGTGCCTCGGCTGCCGGGCGACGTTGTTTGGGTAGCACTGCAATTTCGATGTCCCATTCCAGGCCGTCTTTACTGATACTCAGCCGGCTGCCGATGCGAACATCCTTACCCGGTTTGGTGCGTTGCCCGTTGAGATGGACCTTGCCGCCCTCGACTGCATCGCAGGCGAGGGCACGGGTTTTGTAGAACCGGGCCGACCACAGCCATTTGTCCAGCCGCATGCGGTCGTCGACCATGTTCGTCAGGTGGGGGCGTCTTCCGATGCGTCGATAGTGTGGGCGGCATCACCCGGTAGGGTAGGCGGAACCAGTCCCAGCATCGGATCGAGTCGACCCATGGCGTCCATTTCGGCCATATCGTCGTAGCCTCCGACATGGTAGTCATCGATGAAAATCTGCGGGACCGTACGTCGATTGCTGCGTTGCAGCATCTCAGTCACCAGGCTGTGATCCATATCGATGCGTTTTTCTTCCCAGCTCATTCCCTTGCGTTGCAATAACATCTTGGCGCGGACGCAATAAGGACACATCGCCGTCGTATACAGAGTAATCTCCGGCATGCCATTCCCCCTATTGATGATTATCAAGATATCCTACCAATCTATGGAGCCTTATGTCACCGTGGGTATTTACCTATCCTTTGTGCGTTGATTGCCCGAAACGGCGTAATCAATCTACAGACATCAACGCTGTTCGGGATGTCGTCGTGTCTGTCGATTTGATATCGATATGGATATGATCCCCAGTCGGCTTCACCGATGTATGGGAATTGCGAAATGAAAGAGTCTGCTCCACGCAGCATCAAGCTGAGCGACTATCGTCCGCCTGCCTATTTAATCGATACGGCAGATCTCACATTCGATTTACGCGAAGAAGGTACGCGGGTGATTTCACGCCTCGCGATCCGGCGTAATCCTCAGGGGAACGGCGGCTCGTTGCGACTCGACGGCGAGGGGCTCGCCCCGGTCTGGCTGCGGCTCGATGGCAACGAGTTACCTGCCGACCGTTATCATATCGATGCTGAATCTTTGGTTGTGCAAGACCCGCCCGAAGCCTTTGTATTCGAGAGCGAGGTTGTTATCGCGCCGGAAAGCAACACCGCGCTGGAAGGTCTGTATCGTTCGGGCGGTATGTTTTGTACCCAATGCGAGCCCGAGGGTTTCCGCAGGATCACCTGGTTTTGCGATCGCCCCGATGTGATGACACGCTTCAGTGTGCGGATCGAGGCCGATGAGAAGCAGTTTCCGGTTTTGTTGTCGAACGGCAATCCGCGCGAGCAGGGCCATTTGCCCGAGCAACGGCATTATGCGGTGTGGGACGATCCTTTTCCCAAACCCAGCTATTTGTTTGCCTTGGTGGCCGGCGATTTGCGTTACATCGAGGATGAATACACCACGCCATCCGGACGCGACGTGATCTTGCGTGTGTATGTCGAACCGGAAAACATCGACAAATGCGACCATGCGATGCGTTCGCTTATCAATGCGATGCGTTGGGACGAGGAGACGTATGGCCGCGAATACGATTTGGAGGTTTTCAACATCGTTGCGGTCAATGATTTCAATATGGGCGCGATGGAAAACAAGGGTCTGAACATCTTCAATTCGAAGTATGTGCTGGCGCGTCCAGACACCGCGACGGATCAGGATTTTCTCGGCATCGAAGGCGTGATCGCTCACGAATACTTCCATAACTGGACCGGTAACCGCATCACCTGTCGCGATTGGTTTCAGCTTTCCTTGAAGGAAGGGTTTACCGTGTTTCGCGATCAGGAGTTTTCCGCCGATATGGGTGCGCGGGGCGTCAAGCGTATCGAGGACGTGCGATTGCTGCGTGCGCATCAGTTTGCCGAAGACGCGAGTCCGATGGCGCATCCGATTCGTCCCGATGCCTATATCGAAATCAACAATTTCTACACGGTCACCGTTTACGAAAAGGGTGCCGAGGTCGTACGTATGCAAGCCAATCTGCTGGGGCCGGTGGATTTTCGTAAGGCGACCGATCTGTATTTCAAACGTCATGACGGACAGGCGGTGACGACCGAGGATTTCGTGCAGTGCATGGCCGATGCCTCGGGTCGCGATCTGACGCAGTTGAAACACTGGTATGACCTGGCCGGCACGCCGGAGCTGAAGGTGGATGGCGAGTACGATGCCGCAAACGCGCGTTACAGCCTGCATATGGAGCAACGTATATCGGATACGCCGGGGCAGGTCGACAAGCCGCCATTTATGATTCCGATCGTCACCGGTCTGGTCGGTCCGGACGGTCGTGATATGCCGGTGCGACTCGATGGTGAAGATACGGCTGCCAGTCAGCATACCTTACAGCTCACCGAGGCGAGCCAGACTTTCGTATTTCACGACGTTACCGCGCCACCGGTGCCGTCCTTGCTGCGCAACTTCAGCGCACCGGTCAAGCTGGAATTCGGCTACAGCGATGAACAGCTGATGTTCTTGATGGCCAACGACAGCGACGGTTTCAATCGTTGGGATGCCGCGCAGACGCTGACGCGACGGGTGTTGTTGGATATGGTCACTGGCCTGCAAGACGGGCGCGATGCCCAGGTCGGTGACGAACTGATCGCCGCCTTCCGTGCCGCCTTGTTGGATGAGCGAGCCGAGCCGGCCCTGACTGCGGAGGTGCTGGGTCTGCCCGGTATCGGTTATCTCGGCGATTTCATGGATACCGTCGACGTCGACGGATTGCACCAAGTGCGCGAAACTTTGCGTAACACCGTCGGCAATGCACTGAATGCCGAGTTGCTGTCGGTTTATCGTCGTCTCGAAGACAACGCGCCCTATGCGCCGACACCCGAGGCGATCGGGTGCCGTAGTCTCAAGAACAGGGTGCTGGCTTATCTCATGGCTGCAGATGGTTCGGTAGGCGGCGAACTCTGCGATGCTCAGTATCGGGCACGGCGCAATATGACCGATGTGATGGCCGCGCTCGCTTTGCTGGCCGACAGCGATTACCCGACGCGGGAGTCGGTGCTTGCCGATTTCGAACGACGTTGGCACGCGGATCCATTGGTGATGGACAAATGGTTCGCGGTGCAGGCAATGGCGAGTGATGCATCAACCTTGAGCCGCGTCAAGAAATTGATGGGGCACCGGGCATTTTCGCTGCAGAACCCAAACAAGGTGCGGGCATTGATTGGCAGTTTCAGTAGCGGTAACCCACTGCGCTTCCATGCTGTCGACGGCAGTGGTTATGCTTTTCTGAAAGAGCAGGTCTTGGCCTTGGACGCTGCGAATCCGCAAATTGCCGCACGTTTGCTGCGTTCGCTGTCACGCTGGCGGCGTTACGACCAGAGCCGCCAGGCGAAGATGCAGGCCGTGTTGGAAGCGATTGTTGCGGCCAAGGTGTCTAAGGACGTTTATGAAATCGCTGCCAAGAGCCTTGATTCTCAATGAAACGGCGATGGATTTGTTGCCGAATTCTTATCGGGTACTAAAAGGTGGATGTTGCTCGGCGCGTCCGACTCGGCGAAAAAAGCCGGTCCGTATGCTGGCGTTTGGCTGTCGGGGCGCTATTCTTCGTCACGAAGCGTTCTATCGATGGGGCGTTATAACCACTACATAGCGGAGGAGTATTGATGACCAGTCCGGAAATTACGGAAGCGATGATCTTCGAGTGTTTTGCAGCAGCACAGCAAAACGATGATATGGACAAGACGGCGGCATCTTTCGTCGATGTCGAAGAGTACGAAAATCAGATCATGTACCCCGAATTTGCACGTTGGGCAGAGCAAGCCGGGTATCCAGAATTGGCTTCGCTGTTTCGCAAGGTTGCCGGCGAGGAGAAATTGCATGCCGTCTGGTTGCGTGAGCTCTATCAGGAGATGGGGCAGCCGCCGCGTGGTGAAGATACCCAACGCGCGATCGATGCGCTCGAAACCATCCGAGCCAATTGCGATGCACTGATCAAGATGAATCCGGAAGGTGTCGTCGAGAAGGCCCTGGCGGTTGCGATCAGCGTCGAGGAACGCGAGTATCGCGACATCTACCCGAGATTCCGTGATCAGGCCATTGCCGAACAAAACACGCGTGCGGCCGAGGTGTATCAGCGTGTGGTCGACTCGGAGCGCGAACACGCCAACTGGTTCCGCAAGGCTTTGGAGGAATTCCAGGCCAATATGGCAACGCCTGTACCGGCCTGAGCCAGAATATGCCGCATGACGGCCTCGCGCCCGGTAGCACGACCTGGCGCGAGGCCCTCAATCCACCGATCTATCTGGTTTCGGTGCTGCCCGGGCTAGCGGTGCCTGCGCTGGCCCATTCATCTGTCCCACACGTTGTCGGATTGGCGCTCGCGACTGTTGCGGTCGTATTGCTTCAACACGCCATCAACCTGTTTAACGATGCGGCTGACTGGCGTCTGGGCGCTGACGTCGACAAAGTCGATTCGTGGGTGCGGGTACACGACCAGCGCGCGGAGATCGCCGTTTGGCATGGTGCGATCAGCCTGGTCGTCGGGGGGCTGCTCGGCGTTGGCCTGCTCTGGGCGCAGCAACAGCTCTGGTTGATTGCCGTTGCTTTGCCTTTGGTGGGTTTGGGGTATTTGTATAACGCCGGCCCCAGGCCGTTGTCTTACACTCACCTCGGCGAATGGGTTACCGGTATTTGTTACGGGCCCGGCGTGTTCGGCTGTCTGTGGTTGGTTGCCGGCCTTGAATTCGGTACCGGGATGTTACTCGGTGCAATAGGTTTTGGTGCACTTGCGATGGCCTTGCTGTTGTCGCATCAGCCACCTCAGATCGATACCGATCGCCGGGCCGGGAAGCGTTCCTTCGCGGTACGTTACGGTGCCGACCGTACGGTGATGGTCTCTCGGGGGTTGTTTGGCCTGTTTTTGTCGGTGATATCGGTAGGGCTGTTTCTCGTTTTGCCGCTGATATCGGGCGTGATGATGGGAGGCGCAGCGATATTGCTGATGATGCGTGTCGTTACGCGACCGGTAAATCCGAAGGCGATTCTGCTTGCGGCAACCGTCTTTGTCGGGCTCGCCTTGTTCGTTGCTTACACCCATCGTTGATCGGGATTGGGTGGCTGCGCTTGCGTTTGTTGTCGGGCTTGCGTAGCGTCGGACCACACCGACTGGGTTGACGGTTTTTAATGGCTTTCGGCACGGTCATAAATCATGTCAAGACCGACAAAGGCGAGGAGCCATCATGCAAAAACCACAAGCCGGCGATACCGTTCGGGTTCACTATACCGGGACGCTCGAAGACGGCACTCAATTCGATTCCTCACGCGAGGCGGAGCCGCTCGAGTTCGCGATGGGCCAGGGACAACTCATTGCTGGGTTTGAAAATGCCGTGGCCGATCTTGCGGTTGGCGAGAGTTGTACGGTGACGCTGTCGCCAGAAGAGGCTTACGGTGAAGTCAACGAGGCCATGATCCAGGATGTGCCGCGCGAAATGATGCCGGAAGGCGTCGAACTCAAGGCCGGTATGATGTTGCAGGGTCGTGCCGACGACGGCCGTGTCGACAATTTCACTGTGGTTTCGTTTAACGACGAACATGTCAAATTGGATGCCAATCATCCTTTAGCCGGCAAGGCCCTGACCTTCGAGATCGAATTGGTGGCTATCGTTTGATTCACGGCTTAACTGCACGCTCATTTCCGGGGAGCTTCCAATCACTCCGGGTGATTTGGATCGAGAGGCCAAATGGGTCGAGTCGAGGCGCAAACCGCACGTTTTAGCCTGCTATGACGTGCGGTTTGCACGGAAGCACCGGCGCATTTGGCGCTTGAGCGGTTTGGTCACGAATTGTTAGAAGCCCCCTTAAGTCACAGGTTGGTTTTCTGCGCCGGCCTGGGAAAATCTACCGTTTTGCATCAGGTCACGAGTGGGTATGGTGGTGTCTGAACCGGTAGTGCTATTGGTCGATAATGGTTCGTCACGCGCCGCGGCGACGCGGGCACTGCGCGATGTTGCGCAGCGTCTTTCGGTAGCCAGCGGCTGGCCGATTTCCCCGGTTTCGTTGCAACATGCGGATAAAGTCCCGTTATCGGAGCTCGACGGCGTCGCTGCTGAAGTGTTGCCGGCGTTTCTCGGTAAGCAACTTGAGCAGGGTCGGCGGAGGTTCGTGGTCTTGCCGCTGTTTTTCGGTCGCAGTCGTGCCTTGACCGGCTTTATCCCGCAGCAGCTTGAATTGTTGACGCAACGCTTCGGTGCGTTCGAGCTGAAACAGGCCGCGCCGTTGTCACCTTTGCCGGAAGGCGAACCACGTTTGGCCAGGATTCTCGCGGATCACGTGCAGCAATGCACAGAAACCGCCGGGCGTAACCCGGACCGCGTGATCGTGGTCGACCACGGCTCGCCGATACCGCAGGTGACAGCAGTGCGTGAGCACGTTGCCGAAGTTCTGCAGACTTACATCCCTGCGGGCATTGCAATTGATCAGGCGGTGATGGAGAAACGTATTGGCGCCGAATACGATTTTAACGGCTTGTTGTTGACAGAACAGTTGGCTGCGGCCGTGACCGGCCGAAATCGTTTGCTGGTGGTAGTCGCGATGTTGTTTCTGCTGCCCGGGCGACATGCGGGTGCCGGTGGCGACATTGCGGATATTTGCCGTGATGCAGAAGTGTCGCATCCGGGTTTGGAAGTACGCATTTCGCCCTTGGTGGGCAATCACCCGCTACTGATCGACATCCTAAAAGAGAGACTCGACGCCGTGTTGTAGACGATGTCTCCAGTCATTCGAGTAGCCTCGGCACGCTGAATTGTCCAACGAAAGGCGCCTGCAAGCCACTTAAACGGGACGCCTATAACTGTAGGGCGTCCCGACGGTGTTCACGAAACAGCCTTTATCGTCTGGTAGCGGTGTCGAGCAAGCAGCGTTAGTCCGATGGCCAGCAAGACGATTAAAGGGGGTTCCGGTATTGGCCAAGTTCCTATCGCGACATTGTCTGCCGCTCCGCCAAAAGCGATTTCGGTGATATCGAATGGCGCGATCGCCGTATTTGTGTCGGAACTGAACAAGATGTGGAAGTCGTGATACCAGAACGAGTCATCTTGAGGAGTGGTTCTGACAATCAGGTCGGCACCCATCACACCGGATGAACAGGTGCCGGCATTACAAAATGGCGCGTTGGACTGTAATGTCGTTGTGCTGAGATTTCCTGAAACGCCGGTGAATTCGACTCCGAAAGATACGCCGGTCAATTGTCCCAGACTGTTGTCTCCATTGAGGAATACATTGATATCTTGCGGTGGGTCTGGATCGACACCGACTTGCGCCTCCAGATCGAATACCTCCAGATGTTGTTTGGCGCCGATTCCGTTTCCCCCGGAACCGTCGAGGTCGACGAAGTTAATCCAGATTTCCAGGTCCTGCCCTGGCGTATAAGTAATGGTTTGGGGAATGTTGATCGAGTAGTTCGGATTCGGATTAGGGTTGTCGATAAAGAAGCGATTTAAAACATCATCCAGATCGACATCGATCTGTACGGCTGTAGCTGAATGGGTGGTAAATGCGGCAATAAAGAGTATCAGCGACGTAAAGCTGAAATGAGTCGACTTGTTATTCATGGCGTTGCCCGTACCAGTTTTAAGTAAAAAAACACACGACTTAATGTGCTTACTACATAAAACGCACGCTCATGGCGACGCCAAGCATTTTATGAGCCAAATTTGTAAAAGCTCGTTTAGAGCTGGACCCACCTGATTGGACAGTCAATGGACTGAGATAAGTGCTTCCTCCATCATGAGCAATAGGCTCTAGAGAGAAGCTATGAGACGCAAGAGA
>JANQLO010000082.1 GCA_028280505.1 Chromatiales bacterium
CTATGACGCCAACGGCAACCGCCTGAGCCGTACCCACGACCTGGCCACCGACACCTACCTCATCGATCTGACCAGCAACCGCCTCAGCGAGATCCAGGGCGGCCTGGGCAACCTGTTCGGCTACGATGCCGCCGGCAACCTCACCGCCTCGGCCCAAGGCGACTTCGACTACGACGACACCGGCCGTCTGGTCGGCTACAGTGCCCCCGGGATCACCGCCCACTACGCCTACAACGGCCGGGGCGAACGGGTCGGCAAGACCGTCAACGGGCTCACCACGCACTTCCGCTATGCCGACGGCCAGCTCATCGGTGAATACGCCGCCGACGGTAACCCGATCCGTGAATACGTCTACCTCAACGGGCAGCCTTTAGCGTTAATCGCTTCGGGTGACGGACCGTCGACCTTCGTCGTGGATGGCCAAGGCGTTAGCCAGCGAGCCAATCTGTTGACCCTCGTCCCGGCCACGCAGCACATGGCATACCGCGATGCGGACGGTGTCACGCATCCCCTCCTATTCGACGATGCCCGGTCATATTGGACCGAACAAGTCATTCACGACGATGTACGCCTCATTCGATTTAAGGGCTATGCGAACATCGCGCCGTCGGGCCGGCTGGCGTTGTCGGGTCGGGTGGCCCTTGATACCACAGCCAACCCCTCGGGGCATGTGACCGTCGCGGTAACGCGGGGGCATACGCGATCCTTCAATGATGTAGACAATCAGCACAATGCTGTGCAATTCGAGGCCTATGGCGACGAGATACTCGGGGATGTGAGTTGGCGCTTCGACGTTGAAAACCGTCAGATAACGTTCTCCACAACAAACTCGCCGCCAATCGTGTTCTCCGCATCGGCGCCCACGGATGTATGGGTGGAACGAGTCGCCGGCGAACAGTCTCTCATTCGTTTCGCGATTGGCGGCCCTGGGAATAGCCAGTTGCGCGGCGTCAGAGTCAGCCGCCCGGAGTTTATCCGTTCTTCAATAACCCATATTGATTCGATTATTGTCGAGAACTTTGATCTGACGACGGTGCGACAGGTGCACCCCGGGGCGGGTGAACAGGTCTTTTTTGTTCATACGGATCATCTCGGTGCGGCGGCGACACTCACTGACGCACAAGCGAACGTCGCTTGGGAGGCTGATCGTCTGCCCTTTGGCCGGGTAGCCATCAACACGGCACAGGTTGAGATGCCGTTGCGCTTTCCGGGACAGTACTATGATGAAGAGTCCGGGCTGCATTACAACTACTTCAGGGACTACGATCCATCAACCGGACGGTATATCCAAAGCGATCCCATTGGATTAGCTGGTGGGCTCAATACTTATGAATATGCCAAAAGCAATCCGCTTTACTGGACAGATCCTCTCGGCCTGAACCCAGGAGCGGCTACCCGAGCGTTTCAAGGTCTCGCAGGCATGTTGAGCCGGATGGGACGTCCAACACGACCTGTAGCACCACCGGTTATCCCGCCCGGTGGTCTGCCTCCCGGGTACGATGTGCCTGATATTCCGGCACATACGCCGATAGATCCACCTATCGTACCGATACCGCCAATCCCAATGCCAAATGAAGGCTCTGGCTCAAGTAGCGGTTCAAGCGTAGATGAGTGCGAAAAAGAATGCGATTTAGAGTGGGACCGTAATAGGGCGATGTGCGAAGCTGACGCAGCAATGCGTGGATACAGTAAGAAAAGATGGAAGCAATGTATGGATATGGTCGATCGAATTTATATTGAATGCATAGAAGACTGCGCCAAAGGTGAAGGTTGTCGCTAATGGATAATTCTCAAGACGAAGAAGCCAAGGAAAATACTCGTAAGCTCATAACCGAGTGTTTGCAAAGAATCACAGACGGAGATCCCGATGCAGGTGTAGATCTGGCGCGAATTTTTCTTGGTCAAGTACCTTGCAGCGAAGCGTATATTCCGATCGCGGTTGTGGAAGCGCTGGTATTGCAATCAGCGCAACTAGGTTCCAGTGATGCGCGGGAATATTTGGATGAACTTTGGCCGAAAATGAAAGAGGCCTCTTTAAGGCGGCTTGTGCGTCGTGGAATGAAATAGACTGAGCTGCCAACCGCCCCGTCCATGCCATGAGCGGGGCGATTTATTTCAGTTTTTCTCGACGGTCAACACCAAACAGCCGCGCATGACCCGCACGTGGACCGGCGCCCGGATGTCGAAGCCGGCGGCGCTCAGCCAATCGCCGCGCATCTGTAGCCAGGGCACATGGCGGGCATCGCGCACGGTGCCGTTTTGCTTGGGTGGATACTCGTAATGCAAGCGGCTGACGGTCAGCCGTCGCTCGGCGGGCAGGTTTACCGGGCGGCCATTGCCCGTAGAATTACAACTACTTCAAGGATAACCTTATTGTAATTCGATAGGGCCGGTGACTTCCCATACAACGGCAATTCCATCGATATACTTTGGCAAATTGGCCGCAGCTTCGATGTTCTCAAGGTAAACCATAAGCGCATCTTCGCCCAGTTCAGTTCGCCCGACACCAACACCGACGATGCCTGGCAAGGCGAGTAATCGCTGCTCGTGATCGCACTTTACCTGCAGTATGCGACTGTCCGTTGATTCTTCTATCGGATCATAATCAACGGCACCATTCTCATCTGGCTCCCAAGGGCCTTCTGTGGCTGACATGTTAGGGTTGTCGAACCGGGGCATAGAGCCTGTACCTGTGCAATTGTCTGCCTACATTGTAGCTGTGTAGGCAGAGTTTGCACAGATACAGACTGGGGAAGGCTGACCGCGTCACTAGACACATCCGTCACCTTTCCAACCGCATTTGCATGTGGTGGGATCAGGTATATAGATTGATATCGAGCGCACTCAGCACGCGGCCGATCTTATTCGCAAACGTGTAGCCTCCACCGCCTGCGAACAGCAGGCCGACAGGGTTTCTATTTGAATTCCAAGTCCAGATTAGAGAACCCGAGTCGCCGCCACGGCTGAAGTCACCGCGAAGTCCACGAATCGCAATTTGATCTCGGAAGTTCGCTACTTCTCCACGTCCCATGTTGACCCGAATACTGACATTACAGTCGGTTACTCGTCCGGTCGTGAGCTGCGTCGTCCGTCCTGTCTTCCCGACAAGCATGCCGCGCCGACAAGCAACGGATC